>NZ_JBSGTG010000002.1:0-376092 GCF_053607285.1 Streptomyces sp. NPDC055140
CTCGTCCGACAGTGTCAACTCGGCCTTCGGCCGCCCCGTCCGCGCCATGGAGCAAGCCTACACATCTGAACAGAATTCCTGACTCAGAACACTAGGGCCTGTTGCAAAAGTCGATCTTGGTCGTGAAATGATCACGCGCTGGCGCGTGGAGATCTGACGGACGAGCAGTGGGCCAGGCTGGAGCCGTTGTTGCCGAAAGGCAAGAAGTCCGGCAGGCCGCCGATATGGCCGAGGCGGCAGCTGATCGACGGCATACGGTGGCGGACCCGGGCCGGGACACCCTGGCGGGATGTCCCCGAGCGGTACGGGCCGTGGGATCGGGTCTATGACCTATTCCGGCGCCGTCAGCGTGACGGCACCTGGAAGCGCGTCTTCACCGAACTGCAGGCCCAAGCCGACGCGAAGGCCTGATCACCTGGGATGTCAGCGTCGACTCAACGGTGTACCGCGCTCATCAACACGCTGCCGGGGCGGTCAAAAGGGGGATCTTCAGAAGGAGTCGCCCGGCGGTGTCGAGGTCGAGCCGGACGACCACGGTCTCGGGCGCTCGCGAGGCGGGCTGACCACCAAGGTTCATCTTGCGGTCGAGCAGGGGCAGAAGCCCATGTCAATCGTGATTACGGCCGGACAGCGCGGGGACTCTCGTCAGTTCGAACCGGTCCTGGAGCGGATCCGGGTCCCCCGGCTGGGGCTGAGACGTCCCCGCACACGGCCCGACAAGGTGCGTGCGGATAAGGCGTACGGCTCCCGGAGGAACCGCGCCTACCTGCTCCGACGCGGGATACGATGCACGATCCCGGAGAAGAAGGACCAGATCCGAAACCGCAAGAAGCTTGGCTCCCGCGGCGGCCGGCCTCCGACGTTCGACAAGACCGATTACCGCGAGCGACACGCGGTCGAGTGCGGCATCAATCGCCTATAACGCCACCGGGCCGTGGCCACAAGGTACGACAAGCTCGCCGTTCGCTATGAGGCAACCGTGCTGGTCGCAGCCATCAACGAATGGCTGTGACCACGGTCGCAGCAGCCTTCAGTTAACCCTTTGCCACGCAGCTGATGGGCCGGCTAAGTTCTCCCAGCCGTCCATATCGTTGCGGACCGGCACGTCGACGAGGAGGTGTGGAGCACATGCGCAGGAGTGCCGAGCAGTTGAGCCCGCGTACTGACCTTTGCCACCTCCTCACGACGGAGACAACACCTTGTCGCTTCGCATCACCCCACTGACCGACCCCGCTCATGGGGCACACAGCCGGCGTCTCGCATGGCTGGCGTCCGACGCCGATGCCAACCCTGTCGGAACGGCCTTTCTGCGCCTGTTCGATGGCGGACAAGAGCACCTGGCGGAACTGACTCTCCACGTCCATCCCATGGAGCGCCGCAAGGGCGTCGGCTCCCGGCTCCTCGACACTGCCGTGGCCGCCGCCCGGGACAACACCCGGCGCTGCGTCGTCGCGCAGGCCGGGGCCGGATCGCCCGGCGAGCACTTCCTGCCGGCCCACAGCTTCCGCAAGGTCCTCACCCTGAGGTTCGCCCGCTTGCCACTGGCCGACGTGGACACCACCGCCCTCGCCGAGGTCATCGAGCGTCCGCATCCCGGCTACCGGCTGGCGTCATGGCAGGGAACCGTCCCCGACGATCTGGCCCAGACGTTCGCCGCCTCACGCCGCGCCATGGACGACATGCCCATGGAAGACACCGACCACGGCACCACGGCCTGGGACGTGGACCGGGTCCGGGCTGCGGCGAAGGCCGTCGAACAGCGCGGCGACCACCTGCACACCGTCGTCGCCATCGACACCTCCAACGGCTCGATCACCGGGTTCACCGAACTCGTCGTCCCCGGCGGCGGCACAGGTGACGCCCAGCATTACGGCACCGGCGTGCTGCCCGAGCACCGCGGGCATGGCCTCGGCCGATGGATGAAGGCCGAGGCGATCCGACAAGCCCACGGCCACTACCCAGACCTCGGCGGCCTCCTGACCGACACCGCCGACAGCAACACGCACATGAAACACATCAGCGACAGCCTCGGCTACGTGCCCACGCACACGACACTCCAGTACCAGCTCGACCTGTAGAGACGAACGGACGGGCCGGACCTGGATAGCACCTCGTCCGGCCCGTCGGCACTTTCACAACAGGCCCTGGCCGGATGGGCCCAGTACGGGTACTGCGCCAGCCACTCGCGCTACTTCTGGGGACTACGGTTGCACCTGGTGTGCACCCAGCACGGTCTGGCGATCACCTTCGCACTGACGGGAGCCAAGGCCGACGAGCGCGAGACTCTGCTGGATCTGCTCGCCGTCGAAGCAGAACTCGTCGACGAACGGCCAGGACAGACCGTGATCGGCGACAAGAATTTCCTTCGGCCGCGATTTCGAGCAGAAGCTGACCAAGCTGGGCATCCGGCTGCTGCGGCCCACCCGCAAGGGCGAGGCCGAGCGGCCCGGATCACATCTGTTCAAGCCGCTGTGGCAGGTCATCGAGTCCGTCAACGAGACCTTCAAGGGCCAGCTCGACCTCGAACGGGATCGTGGCCGTACGCCTGGCGGGGTGGCCGTCCGCGTCCTGCAGCGCATCCTGGCTCTCACCGCCGTCATCTGGCACGACGACCATACCGGCCAGACGACGAGACGCGCGCTCACTACCTACGACCACTGAGCCCCTTGGAATCGATCATCCAGGCACCGTCCTGCGCGAGCGCGGCGGATGACACCTTGGGCTGTGTGGACTGCTGGTCGTCCTGCCCGCCGGTGAACACCCTGGCGGGCATCGTGCCATGCTTGCCCAACGGGCAGTTCACCCAGGTGTCGGCAGGCGCCACATTTGGCTCTTGTCGCCGGTGCGGCAGACGTCGGTGATCACTTGCTTGTTCGCGCCGGTATCGGTGAGGCAGCTGTCGTTCACGAACGGCTTGATGTAGTAGGCGCCAGCGCCGGCGTCCACCAGGTCCCAGGACTGGCCGATCGTGTGCTCGTTGCTGAGGACTCCCACGGAGTGCGGGGTGGCCCGCTGGTCCTCGAGGCTGAATCCTTCGGCCGAGCAGGAGGTGATGCCGGTGGAGCCGCCGGGAAACCCACCCACCCGCACGACCCACCCATGGCTGGTGCTGCCGCCCGTGACCACCACACCGCCCGCCCGGGGCCGGTCGCCGGCGAGCCCCAGCGCGCGCCCGCTGCCGACGTTGACGATCGAGCCCCATTGATCGCCCCCGCAGCCAGCCGGACGGCCGGCCTCTGTCTCTGCCGCCGGTCCGGCGGTCGGTGTGCTGCTCTGCCGGGCCGGATCACCATGGCCTCCAGGTTTCGCCGCCGGACTATCCTCAGCCCCGGCCGTTGACGCGGACGGGCTCGAGGAGGCAGCGGAAGGCGAAGCTGACGCGCTCGATGAGGCGGGCCCCGGTTCCGCGTCGGCCGACGCGGAAGACCGCTTTGCAGAGCCGTCACCCTGCGATGCCCTTGCCCCGGGAAGCGTCTCGAGGTAGACGACTGCCCCGGTCGAGACGATGACGACCGGCACCACGGCCAGCAGCGTACGGCGGCGCCCGGGCGTACGTCCGCGGCCCTTGCTGCCTTCCCCGTCCCGTGGAAGCGGCCGCGTCGGGGGCAGTGCGGCGGACAGATCGCCCTGACCCGCCGCCGCGCGCCGCGCGGCGGCGGCCATCACCGCCGCGTTCGCATGCCGCTGCCCGGGTTCCTTGGCGAGCGCACGGGCGACGAAGTCCCGTACCGGCCCGGGAAACGAGGAGGGCAGCTGGGGAACCGGTTCACGGATGTGCTTGAGGGCGACCTCGATCGCCGAGGCGCCGGTGAACGGCGGCTCCCCGGTGAGAAGTTCGTAGCACAGCACACCCATGGCATAGAGATCGGATGCGGGCAGCGCCCCGGCCCCTTCCGCCTGTTCGGGAGCCATATACAAGGCGGTGCCGAGCACCTGGCGGGCGGCCGTGAGGCCAGTGCCCGACGCAGTGCTCGCGATGCCAAAATCGGTGACAGCGACCCGGCCGTCGGCCCGGAGCATCAGATTGGACGGCTTCACGTCCCGGTGCACGATCTTGCCCTGGTGCGCCACGTGCAGGGCCTCCAGCGCCTGGGCGACAATCTCCAGCGCTTCCCCAACCGGCAGAACTCCCCGCTCCTGATGGACCTCGGCGAGGGTTCGCCCGTCAACGAGCTCCATCACGATGTACGCGAACCCGGTTCCCGAGCCGGCATCCGACTCCTCGCCATAGTCGTACACATCGACGATCCCGGGATGCGTGAGCGCGGCAAGGGTCTTGGCTTCCCGGCGGAACCGAGCGGCGAAAGCCGCTTCCTCAAGATGCCGCGGCAGCAGGATCTTGATCGCTACCTCCCGGTCCAGCACCCGGTCCGCGGCGCGCCAGACCTCCCCCATGGCCCCGCTTCCCAGTTGCTCGCCGAGCGTGTATCGGTCACCCAACAAGGTCCCATGACTCCACATACAGCCTCATCACATGAAGAAGGGAGGAGCAGTCTGTGCCCCCCGATCACCTGCACCATCACGGGGGACACCATCACGATCAGGGCGCGCCCAGCCGTCGGCAATCCCGTGTTTGCCTCGTCCACACCGGCTTCGGCGACTGTCCCCGTCCCTCCATAACAGTTCGTCGTCAATCTCGGATATTCGCGACACCACAGGAGGTACTGCTGAGTGCGACCGCCGCTTCTGCGGTCAACGGTGGCCACCAACTCCACTGCGGGGATTCGGCATTCCTTTTGGTTGTGCGGGTTACGTAATGTCGTGGCCACCACCGTGTCCCGGCGTGCTGCAATATCGATGAATTTTCGATGACGTGGGCAGCGTAGGAAACGGAGGCTTCGCGGTGGACGGTGGAAGTCCTCAAGCGCTTCGGTTCGAAGTGCTCGGGCCGCTGCGGGCATGGCGGGGCGGGATACCACTGGAGCTGGGCCCGGTCAAGGGACAGGCCGTGCTGTCCGCCCTTCTGCTGAGCCAGGGCGCCATGGTGAGTCATGAGCGGCTGCTCGACGCGGTGTGGGGGCTGGGGCTACCCGCCGGCGGTCGCAAGGTACTGCCCACACACGTCAACTCGCTGCGCAGGACGCTTGATCCGGACGGCACCCCGCCCGCGGAGTCGGTGATCCGCAGCGGCAAGGGCTGGTACCGCTTCGCCGTCGAGGGGGTCCGGCTCGACACGACGGATCTGGAGGAGCGCAGCCGCGAGGCGATGCGGTCCGTAGCGGCAGGAGACTTGGCCACCGCCGCAGATCAACTGTCCGCTGCCATCGGGCTGTTCCGGGGAGAGCCGCTGGCCGGCCTGCCGGGACCGTTCGCGCAGGAGGAGCGACGGCGATGGGAGGAGCGGCGGCGGACGCTCCGGCTGGAGTGGCTCAAGTGCCTGGTTCTGCTGGGCCGTTACGGGGAGGGCCTGGACAGCCTCAGCGGGGTGGCGTCCGCCTCCGACCACTACGACGAGTCACTGACGGCCCTGCGCATGCGGGCCCTGTACGGCTGCGGACGTCAGGCGGAAGCGCTCAGGGCCTACGAGGACATGCGCGTACGACTGCGTGACGAGCTCGGAGCCGATCCCGGTGAGGAACTGCGTCGGGTGCACGATGCGGTGCTGCACCAGGACGGTGCCTTCCTCCTGCGTCCGTCCCCGTCGGTGCTCTCCACACCGTGCGAGAGCGCCGTGCCCGCCGAACTCCCACACGACACTCCGGGTTTCGCCGGACGCGTCGGCGAACTCGACCGACTCCACACACTGCTTCCGCCCGCGCAGGAGCAGGGGGCGGCGCACACCGTGGCCATCTCCGCCTTCGGTGGTGCCGCCGGCATCGGCAAGACCGCGCTGGCCGTGCACTGGGCGCACCAGGTCCGCGACCACTTCCCTGACGGCCAGCTCTACGTCAACCTCCATGGCTTCGACCACGACCGGCAGCCCCTCGAGCCCGGCGAGGCCCTTGAACTGCTGCTGCGCAGCCTTGGGCTCTCGGCGTCGGATATCCCCCCGCACCACGAGGCCCAGGGCCGCGTGTTCCGGACCCTGCTGGCCGACCGGCGCATGCTCGTCCTGCTGGACAACGCGGCCTCCGCCGAGCAGGTACGTCCCCTGCTGCCGCCCCACCGATCACTCGGACAGCGATCTCCAGACAGTCTCCACGCGCCCCCACGACCCGCCGAAGACGAGCAGACCCGCACCATCCGGCACGACCGACTCGGAGGACTGATCCATGAATACACGCAGGTCGCATAGGGGGTGACAAGGGTTGTCGGCACCCACAGGGTTCGCGTCCCCGGCATGCTCGGAGAGCGTCCAGCAGTTCTTGCGCGGCAGGTCCGACAACAGCCCGAGCACCAACGCCCGTTCCCGGCGCCGAGGTTCCACCCGGACGAACCGTCCCGCGATACGGCCCATCAGGACCTCGAACGTTTCCTGCCAGCGGGCAGGATCTATGCTGTGACCTGCGGCTACCGTCTGATCTTCTGTCTTCACACACCGATGATCACCGGCGGCCGCACCCATTCCCGGATCTGCCCCCCAACAGCACGACCACCGGAACCTGCGCACCAATATCAATGTCAGTGCCGGGTGATAGGAAGCTGGGATGACCCAGACACCTGCCTTCGAAGACCTGCTGGCCCTGGTCCAGGACCGCTCCGCCGCACTGCGCAGTAGCATCGCGGGCTCCCCCGATCTGGATGTCCGCGTCCCCAGCTGCCCCGACTGGTCGCTCCGCGACCTCGTCGAGCACCTTACCGACGTGCAACGGTTCTGGGCGGCGGCGGTCGTAGCCGGTCCCAGCGAGAAGCCCCCGACCGTGGCACCGGCCGATGACACGCTGTCAGCCGACCTACTGGCCCGCTCGGCCGCAGCCACCCAGGAGCTGATCGCCGCCCTGCGAGCCGCAGGTCCCGCGGCGGACTGCTGGACTTGGTGGGGCAGCTCCGACGTCCCGACGACCAGTGGTGCCGTGGCGCGTCATCAGGTCCAGGAGGCCGCTGTCCATGCCTTCGACGCCCAGCTGGCCACCGGAACTCCCCAGCCCGTCCCGGCGGTTGTAGCACTCGACGGCATCACCGAGTTCATCGGTATCAGCCATGGCACCGCTGGCACTTGGCCGCACGAGCCGGCCCGGATCGGCCTGCACGCCGCCGAGGGCGAGTCATGGCTGGTCGACGTGACGGAGTCGGGGTCACACCTCATCGACGGCCAACATGAAACGGACGCCTACCTCCACGGATCCGCGAGCAACCTGTTGCTCGCCCTGCACGGTCGCCTCCCCTTGGACAACCTGCGAAGCGAGGGTGACCGCGCCACCCTGGAGAACCTCATGAACTGGCCAGAGCTGGGTTTACCTCCCAGCCCGAGAAACCCTGCAGGGCGGGCCCCTACGCTCTGGCCGGCGGCCCTCCGCCAGCAAGATCGCGATCTACAGCTGGAGTACTAGACCCGCTGGCCACCTGGGTCCTCAATTCCTCACCGCATGCTGCCGCCTCCGTGTTGGAGGACGTGGCCTTCGAGGGTAGCGAACTGGTGCGGCGACCCGTCGTTCGCCCTCCCTGGTTGCTTCCCGCTGGCGCGCCTACTCGTGCCCACGGCCGGAGCGCGTCGCGTTGACGCTCGTGTGCCACGACCCTGTGCCCTGAGTACGGTGCTTATGTATGGCTCAGGGCACGGGGCCGTCCACCTATGAATCAGGGTGCGAGGACGCCGCCGAGGCGGGCGCCGATGGCGGTGCCGAGCAGGTTCTTGCCGTTGTACGTGGCCGAACTCAGGCCCAGGCCGGTGCTGCCTGCGGGGACGTACAGGAACGTGCCGTCGCCCGTGTCTTCGCCCGCCGCGCCGAGGACGAGGTCGGTGCGGCCGTAGCCGGACAGGTCGGTCAGGACGACGGCCGAACCAAGATTGTCATCGGTCTCGGTGGCGCCGGGGACGCCGCTGGTGTCCTGGGAGATCGCCACGGCACCGGTGCCCGTCGGCCCGGCCGAACTGCCTTTGAGGAGCAGGGTGGTTCCGGTGTTGGAGCGGTTGGTGGCGTCGCGGGTGATGTCCTCGTTCGGGGCGCCTGCGAGGACGTCGGCGTAGCCGTCGCCGTTGTAGTCGCCGACCGCGACGGAGGCGCCCATCGCGTCGCCGGACTCGGCCGCGCCGGGCACCCCGGACGTGGCCTGGCTGATCGCCTTGGCGCCGGTCGCGGTCAGGCCGCTGCCCGCGATGCCGTACACGGCGGTGACCTGGCCGCCCGAGCTCGCGCCGGACTCGGCGGTATACGGCTGGCCGATGGCGAGGTCGTCGGTACCGTCGCCGTTGAGGTCGCCTGCGGCGACGGAGCGCCCGCCCTTGACCGTGAGCACTCCGACCTTGGTCAGGCCGCTGGTGCCACCCTTGAACCAGACGACCCGCCCGATACCGCTCGCGTCGCGGTAGTTGAGGGCGACGTCCGCGTACCCGTCGGTGTTGAAGTCGCCGCTGGTGGCGGCCTCGTAGGCGAGGGTGCCGGTGGTGGAGAGGGTGCCGTACTGGGTGGACTTGCCGGTGAGGTGGGCGTTCCAGGAGCCGCCGTTGCCGGTGCCGGCGGCGAAGATGTCCGCCTTGCTGTCTGCGTTGAAGTCGCCGACGGTGAGTGCGGAGCCGAGCCGGCTTCCGGCCGCCGTGACGCCTGAGGTGGTGTAGGTGGAACCGGAGTTGAGGCCGGGGCCGTTCAGGACGGTGATAGCGCCGCGGTCGGCGTTGCCACTCGTATCGTCCTCGCCGGGCTGGCCGACCACAACGTCCGCGTAGCCGTCGCCGTTGACATCCCCGGTCCCAGTCGTGGTGCCGAACTCGTCGCCCGGCTCGCCCGCGCCCGGCACGCCCGAACTCGACTGCGAGATCAGCCTCTTGGCAGTTGTGACCAGGTCGTTGAGGCCACCGGGCACGACGGCGATCTGCCCACCGCCCGCCCCCTTGGGCATCCCGGCGACGAGGTCGTTCACCCCGTCGCGGTTGGTGTCGGCAGCGGCCGGAGAGGCCGAGGCCGTGGGAGACGCGGCCAGGGCGCCCAGGGCGGTGAGCTGGTCGTGCAGGTTGGCGCCCGGGCACGCGGTGGCCATGAGGTCCTGGTGGCTGGTGATCCGCGGCACGGTCGCCTGCTGGCCCGCGGTGTAGCGGCCGTTGTCGAACTCGGCAGTCAGCGTGGCCGTTTCGCTCGGCTTCTCGCCGTACAGGCCGAGCTTCCACCCGGCGATCCGGGCAATGGCCTTGAGCGCCGCCTTGCTCGGCTTCGCCGTCTCCATGTTGCCCAGCAGCGAGATACCAACGGTGTCCGGGTTGAAGCCGAGCGTGTGCCGCGCCTTCACCGGCAGCCCGACGCCGCCCTTGCTGCCCTCGAAGATCTGCCCGCACTTGTCGACGACGAAGTTGTAGCCGATGTCGCCCCAGCCCTGCGTCTTGACGTGGTACGCCTGAATCGAGCGGACCATCGCCGCGGACTGCGCGCAGCTGTAGCTGTTGTTGCCCGCCTCGTGGTGCACGACGACGGCTTTGACGCTCGGGCTGTAGACGGTCGGGCACTGCACGATCGACTCGTCCGCGCCCCACTGCGCCCGCGAGATGATCGCCGGCTTCGGGACCGGCCCGGAGGCTGGGGTGGTCGGCGGCGCGCTCAGTCCGTCCAGACAGCGCGGACCGGTGACGGAAGTCGGTGATGCGGACGGGGTGGCGTTCTCCGCCTCGTACGCGACCGGCCCGACGCCACCCCCTGCCTCTCGTACTCCCGGGTCGACCAGGTCAAGACGCAGAGATGCGGGCAGCTTGCGCTTGCCATCGACGCGGGCCTCGACACCGTTGGACGGGCCGACCCACAACGGCTCGGTGGCGCCGCGCAACCCGGTACCGGTTCCATCCCGCCCCAAGTCGGCTGGCGTGTCCGGGAGTTCGAGGGTGCGCCAGTCGCTCCACTCACCGGTCTCGATGCCGCGCGTGCGGACCTCGACCGTGCCGGTGAGCCGTTCCTTCGCCGTCGGCCAGCTCACCCCGACCAGCGAGAACGGGCCGGTGGCCGTCTGCTGACGGGACCGACCGGTCGCCGAGGACCCGCCCAACGCCAGCGTGCGCACCGCGGCGGGCCGGGCCTGCGCCCCCTGCCCGCGAGGCTCGCTGTCCGTGACACCAAGGGCGAACGCGGCGAGTACGCCCGACCCCAGGACCGCGGTGGCCAGCGACGGCAGGCCGATCGTCCGCCACCGCCGGTGCCGCAGCCGCCGTCTACCCGTCGTCCCGCGTCTGTCGGCCATGCCGTGGTCCATAGGGTTCCGTTCCTGTGATGGTTTGCTCGTCGCTCTCGGGCTCTGGCCGTGCGGCCGCCACGTTTGTCCAGCGCACCAGGGGGCTCAGGTGTCACACGGGCGCCGGACAGGCTCGGGGCTATTTCTGGCGGGGCGGAATGTTGGCGATGCACACGGCACGCCCGTACGCCCCGGAGGCGGTGGCCATCTGGATTTCGCGGCCGCTCACGGCGATGCGGCAGGAGGCATGGCCACCGCCGGCGCCGAGTGGCACGGTGACGGTGGCGGGGCCGCTGTCGGGGGTGACGTGGGCATAGGCGTGCCAGGGCAGGTGGGTCTTGCGCCGGTGGCCGTAGGAGGCGTTCTGCTCCTGACCGTCCTTGAGGTTGAGGCAGAACAAACCGCCATAGAGACCGCAGTCAAGATGAGACGACCTCTAAAAGAGCGATTTGCCCCTGCGGGGTTGTTTGGTGGGGCTTCAAGCGGTGAGGGCTAGTGGGGCAGAGGTGTTCCATTCGTCGACTGAGGCCTGCCTTGCGTCGGCAGCCCGTTTACTGCGGTTCGCTCTTGTCTGATCCCAATGCGCCCCCGCTTGACCCTGTTTGCGCCCTGGGGAGACGGGCTGTTCGCCGGTACTACCGAAACATGACACGACAACGCCCGTATCCCTGTGACCTCTCCGATGCACGTTGGGAACTGATCGGGCCCACGCTCACCACTTGGCGGGCCGAGCGCAGAGCCAAGGGCCTGGACATCGGCCGCCCTGCGCCTGCCGAAAATGTCATCCATGCAGCTCAGGAGCGTCTTCGACAGTGCGGCAGGATAAGCACTCGTGCTGCTGCGCCTCGCCTGCCTGACCGTCACCAACCTGTTTGCTGTATTGCGGCTACTGCCGATGAGCGACCGCGACAAGGACGCGGAGATCCTCGCCTTGCGTCACCAACTCGCCATCTTTGAGCGGCAGCTCGGCGCGGACCGGGTGAAGTTCACTGCGGAAGACCGGGCATTCCTTGCCGCTCTACTGGTACCCCCACCCTGTCAGGTCCTGCGCCGGCTCCGGTTACTGGTCCGGCCAGACACCGTCCTGCGCTGGCACCGCGACCTGATCAAGCGGCGCCATGCCCGCACGTGCCGGCCGAAGAAGCCGGGCCGGCCGCCCACGGTCCGCTCAATTCGCGCGCTGATTCTCCGCCTGGTCCGAGAGAACCGGGCCTGGGGCTATCGCAGGGTGCACGGCGAACTCGCCACCCTCGGCATCCAAGTCGCCGCCTCCACCGTCTGGGAAATCCTCACCTCCGAGGGCATCGACCCCGCGCCCTACCAGGCCGCCACCACCTTTGCCGACTTCCTGCGATCTCAGGCCGACACCATCCTGGCCCGCGACTTCATCGAGACCATCACCCCTGACCCGACAGCGCCAGTACATCCTCGCCGTCATCGAACACGCCACGCGCCGCATCCGGATCCTCGGCACCACCGCCCACCCCACCGCAGCCTGGGTGACCCAGACGGCCCGGCGGAACCTGGCCATGGACCTGACTGACACCAACGCCACCCTCACGCACCTGATCCGAGACCGGGACGCAAAGTACCCCGCCCTCTTCGACCAGATCCTGGCCGACGCCGGCATTCACGTCGTGCGAACCGGCATACGAATACCGCGCATGAACACGATCATGGAACGCTGGGTCCAAACCTGCCGCCACGAACTACTGGACCACACCTTCATCTGGAACGAACGACATCTGCACCACGCGCTCCGCCAGTTCGAACTCCACTACAACCTCCATCGCCCCCACCAAGCGATGCATCAGGCAGCCCCCTTACGCGCTGTCCCCGAACCGCTCACCCCTGCACAGATCTCCCACCTCGACGTACGACGAAGAGACCGCCTCGACGGAGTCCTCCACGAATACCAACATGCCACCTGAACTGCGTGGATGGACTCTTCGGCAGGCGCAGGGTCGATGGTGGCCCAGCAGCCGGCATGCGCGCGGACCTCGAGCTGGGCTTTGTCGCAGAGGTTGCGCCAGAGGTGCCATCCGTCGCTGACCTGCACCGCGTCGGGCAGGGCGCGGCGGACGGCCTCGGCGTAGGTGGCCGAGCCGTCCTGGCACACGACCTCGACACCGGGATGCTCGCGCAGCCAGGACTCCAGGGTGGCCATCTCGCGGTCGGGCAGGACCGCGATGCGTCGGCTGGTTTCGGCATCCGTGATGACCGTTGCGTAGCGGCGGCGCAGGGCGAAATCGTCCACGCCGATCACCCGCGGGATGGCCTGCTTGGGCAGCGGCAGGCGCCGCGGATGGCGCAGCGCGGTGCTGCGGGAGACGGGCACGGCCAGCAGACCGGCCAGGCGTGCGGCCGCCCGGCCGCATAACTCCCGTGCCACCTGCGATATCTGCGCGGCGAGACGCACAGTGCGGCGCTGATGGCGCTTCAGCAGTCCGGGAATCTGCTCACGGAAGGTCTGCCGCGAGCAGCCCAGAACCGGACAGACCAGCCTTCGTACGCGCAGGTGGTCGACGACCGGGCGGCCGTCGACCGGCACGTCCCGCACCGTCCGGCGGTGGTACCCGTGCACCCTCGCCGCTGGCGTTCGGCACGCCGGACACGGCACCGCCACATCCCGGGTGCGGGCCGTGCCCACCACCTCGTCACCGTCGCCCGTCACGTCCTCGACTACCAGCGCCGACAGCCCGGAAAACACCGTCCCGATAAGGGAGTTGACATCCATCACGAGATCATGATCGCGGATGGCTACTCGGCGTCACCACCGACTTCGGGCCAGACCCGTTGGTTGGACAGTCCCGCCGCACCCCTGAGCGGTCGGCCAGGACGATGGCTGCCGTCTCAGAACGCGGAGTTGGCGAACCAGTGCGTCAGCAGGTCGTCGTCTCCCTCGTGCGAGAGGGCCGTGGAGTCGTGGTGCAGGCGGCCGTAGACGAGCAGCAGCAGGTCGCGGGCGGTACCCCGGATGGTCGCGTCAGCGGTGTGCGCGTCCGCGCTGGCCGTGGCGAGCCCGAAGCTGTCGGGCCGCAGGCGGACGAGCCAGTCGCCGTCGCCATCAGTGGCGCGGAAGCGGATGGTCCTGTCGGGGGCGCGCAGGTTGGCGACCTTGGGGGCGAAGAAGGCGGCAAAGGGCAGGTTGACGAGGAACTCGTCGATCCCGTCGACCGCGACCGCGCGGTCGATCGCGGGCTGGAGGCCGAGTGTCAGCTCGGCGTCGGCTCGGTGCAGCAGGGTTTCGAAGAGCATCCGGCGTGCCCAGAAGCGCGCGTGCTGGTCGGCGCCCCACGCCCACATCGGCAGCCTCGGGTCGGTGGCTGCGAAGGCGCCCGCGGCCACGGTCGCGCTCTCGGTCAGCCAGTCGGGGTACTCGTCGTGCCGATCCGGGAGGTGCAGGTCCACCGTGCGGCTCTGTGGGGGTTCTTGGATGGCCGCCCTCTGCAGGGTTGAGAACCAGCGCTGGACGCTGCCTGTGTGCTTAACCAGGTCGGTCAGTGTCCAGCCGGGGCAGCTGGGTACTGGGGTCGTCAGGTCGGCGTCCCTGACCGCTGCGACGAGCCGGGCGGTCTCGGCTGCGACTTGCGTGCGGTGGTCGACCGGTGCCGATCCGTCGTCGGGGCGGGGCGAGGTCTTCATCGAGGTGTGCCTTTCTGAGGGAGGCCGGTCTTGGCGGGCGACGTGTGGTGGGAAGGGCTCAGGGGGCTGTGAGGCCACGGCGCCGACAGTCCCGGGCGCAATGAGGAGGCCGAGAGTGAACCGGCTTCCGGTGCGTCGGGTTCCGCCGGGACCTCAACAGCTTTTCTGATCAGACAAGTTCGACGTCATGTGTAGAGCCTGCGGGTTCCGCCGCCCCCGATGCGTCGGCCTTCCTGGCCACCGCTGTACGAGGTGCGCGCGCCATCCTGAGTCCGATGAGGGCGACGACCACGACCAGGGCGAAGGCCGCTCCGGCGATGGCGAAGCTCAGCGTGAACTGGCTCTCCTGGGGCAGTGCCGGCATTCCGTCCGGCAGCGCGATGGTCTTCGACGCAAGGAGCGAAGTGATCACGGCGCTCGCGACGGCGCTGCCGACCGAGCGGGAGATGGAGTTGATTCCGTTGGCGATTCCGGTCTGGTGGGCCGGTACGGAGGCGACGATGAGCGCCGGCATGGAGGCGTATCCGAAGCTGATCGCCAGGCCGATGACCATGCCCGCGCCGATCACCGAAGCAGTGGTGCCGTGCGCGGCGGTCAGCCAGACGAAGCCGAGTACGCCGAAGGCGGCGCCGGTGGCCAGTGTGAAGCGCGCGCTGATCCGGCGCACGAGCAGTCCTCCGGCCTGGGCGCCCACGAGTGAGACGAGGGTGGTAGGCAGCAGGTAGACGACGGCCGCGTCGAGCACCGAGGCACCGAATCCGTAGCCCGTCAGGCTCTCGGGCATCTGCACGAGGTACGAGACGCCGATGAACTGGGCGAACATCGCGAATCCAAGTAGCAGCCCGGCCAGGTTGGTGAAGAGGACGGGCCGGTGGACGAACATCTTCATGTCGACCATCGGCTCCTTGACCCGGCGCTCGACCGCGACCCATACGAATGCCATGACGACCGCACCGACGAAAGCGCCGAGCGTCCTGCCGGACGTCCAGCCCCACTCATGGCCCTGGGAGATGGGCAGAAGCAGCAGCACGAGCAGCATCGCGAGGGCGAGCGCGCCCAGCCAGTCGGTCCGTCCGCCGGTCTTCGCGCGGGACGGCGGCACCGCGAGCAGGACACCGGCCAGTGCCATCACGGCAAGCGCGACCGCGAGCCAGAAGACCCGGTGGTAGTCCGGGTTCGAGCCCTGGGTGAGGAGTCCGGCGCCGACCAGCGCGAGCCCGCTGCCGAAGGCGAGCGTTCCGCTGACCAGGGCCATGGCTCCGTGCAGCTTGGCCGGCTTGATCTCCTCGCGCAGTACGGACAGGGCGAGCGGGAAGATCGCGGTCGCCGCCCCTTGCATCACCCGGCCGACGATCAGCCAGGTCAGTGAGCTGGTGGTGGCGGCGAGCACCGAGCCCGCGATCATCACGAGCAGGACGCCGACGAGGGTGGGCTTCTTGCCGTGCTGGTCACCGAAGCGGCCGAGGAGCGGGGTGAAGACGGCGGCTGACAGCAGTGTGGCCGTGGTCACCCAGCTGACATTCGCCGTGGTGGCGTTCAGATCGGCCTGGATGATGCTCAGCACCGGGACGACCAGGGTCTGCATCATCGAGACGACCATGGCGGCCGCCCCGAGGGCCAGGACGAGCAGGGTCTGCCCGGGGACCCTTGGGGGCGCGGCGCGATGTGCTTGGGACACGGCGAATCTCTCTCAGTTACTTGACAACCTTGATGCTTGAGGTTCTCAAGCAATGGGAGACGGTAAACATTAATAGTTGAGATCGTCAAGTTTTCCGGGGTAAAGTGACTCCCATGACAGGAACTCCCCGCGTCGGCACGGCCCAGCTCATGGAGCTGCTCTCGGTGTCACTCGGTGCCTATTACGGCGACTTCACGGTCGCGGCGGCGAGTGAGAACCTCACGGCGAGCCAGGGCAAGGCACTGACGGTGCTGCGCCGGGGGCCCGCGGCGATGCGGTCCCTGGCCGACACTCTGACCTGTGACGCCTCGAACATGACCGGGATCATCGACCGGCTGGAGAAGCGCGGCCTGGTACGCCGCGAACCGAGCCCCTCCGACCGGCGCGTCAAGAACGTCGTCCTCACGACCGAGGGCGAGCGCGTCGCGGACGCGATTCGCGTGAAGATGCGCGCCACTCAGGAGGGTCTGGACGGGCTTGGCGACGATGACCGGGTCGCGCTGTACGCCCTGCTGGAGCGCGTTTTCGTCTCCCGGCCGGCCGCTGCCTGACTGGGGTCAATGGGGCGCAGGTCAGTAGTTGGGCCGAGGAGCTATCGCGAGAGCCGAGCGAGGGAGGCAGACTCCAGCCGGCTGATTGGTGACCAGCAACCAAAGGCCCCTCCGGAGCCATGTGCGATCGGAACACGTCGCTGTCAGTGGCCAGCTGTACGGTCCGCCCATGAGTGAGAGACCTACGACAGCTTGGCGCGAGGGCATAGCGGAGGAACAACGGGAGCTGGCCGCTGGCACGTTGGATCCGGAGTGTGCGTGCATGGCCGAGCTTTTCCCCGAGCGCCTGCTCGTCGCCACCGACAGCGTCCTGGGCGCGTTCGAGGCGGAGCTCCCGTTGCTCCAAGGCGCTCCCGATGAGCACATCTTCGCTGCTGTGCAGCGTGTTGTCCTGGCTCTGAACGTCGTCAACGACGAGCACAACGGGGGCGCCTATGAGACAGGCGAACGCGAGCAGCTGTGCCACTACATCGACGAAGCCCTCACCATCCCGACGCCAAGGTCATCCGCCGCGACCGACTCGGCGGAGCGATCCACGAATACACACAGGTCGCATAGGGCAGCCGAATATCGGGCACCCACACGACCTCGGCAACCCCTCAACTTTCCGGCCTGACGTGCTGCTCAGCCTTCCGGGGCATGCCACATCCACGCGCACCCTGCTGCCGGCGGATGCCAAGTACAAGCGCTACGACCGCTACGACGTCAGCGCTGCCAACATCCACCAGCTCCTCACGTACAGCGTCGGCTACACCCCAAGCACCGACCCGCGTGCAGCGATCGTCCACCCATGTCCCGGTGGACACTCCCACCGAGTCCTCCAGGTCAGTGGACCGCAGGGCTCGCTCGGGAGCGTCCACGTCCTGGGGGTCGACACCCTCGCGGCCCCGCAGCAGGCGACCGTGTGGATCAGGTCGGTACTATCCTGGGCCGACTGATGATCGCTGCCCGCTCACCACACCAGGCGTCGCACCCGGCAGCGCATGTCACCTGCTCGCCATCCGCCCACGCATCTGGCCGGCGGCGGTAAGCAAGGGGTCAGGGCCTTCAGTCGGTCAGCGGGAGGGTGATCACCTCCCGGCCGCTGGAGAGGTGGAGCCGGCCGTCCGCGAGGCGCAGGGCGGTACGGCCCCACCTCCCCTCCAGGGGGAGGCGGTCGTCCTCGGCGTCGTCGCGGCGGTATGTCCAGGGCGGGCGGTGGGTCCGGAGGCCGACGGGGAGCAGCGGTTCGCGGACCATGCCGGTGTCGAGGTAGTACGTGCCCTGGTGGACCCATGGCGGGGTCTCGTACAGCAGCACCACTCGGGTCTTGTACTCCCACAGCACCCGGCCGTCGGCGGCGCGCAGGGCCAGCAGGCTGCTGGAGCCGCCGCTCGAGACCCCGGGGTCGTGGGCGTCCATCGCGATGACGTGGACGACGTCGTCGGCCACGACCGGCACCCCGTAGACGGGCTGGAACCCGGTATCGACCGGCCGGTCTCTGCCGACGCGCCAGAGGACCTTCCCGGTCGCGGTGTCCAGCGCCCGGACCTCGGTACCGCCCACGAACACCCGGCCGTCCGCGATGGCCCGGGCGTCCACAGTGCCGAGATTCGGAACCTTCGGGGCGATGAGCCGGGTCCGCCAGCGTTCCCGGCCGTCGGAGCGGGCCACGCCGACGACGTCCATCGACGTGCTGTACAGGAACAGGTCATCGGCCACCGCTCCGAGCAGCGGCCTCTCCCGGTGCCCGGTGGGACGCAGCCAGAGCCGTCGGCCGCTCGCCATGTCGTAGGCGGCCACCGTTTCCGCTCCGGCATCGGAACCCGACAGGTAGAACGTGCCGTCGGCGAGGGCGGCCACGGAGTGGACGTACAGGGGCGGCTTGCCCAACTCGCCGGGGAACGGGGCGAGTCCACCGGTCCTCGGGTCGATCAGGAGCAGCGGCGGGGAGCCGTTGGGGTCCCCGTACCACTGGGTCTCCTGGACGATCCGGCCCGCCCCGGCGTCGGCGAAAGCCACGTACCGGGGCTGGCGCCAGACCTGCCTCCCGGTCCGGGCGTCGAGGCCGATCAGCGACCGCTTGTCCTTCTCGTCGCCGACGGAGACGACGACCACGCAGTCCGCGACCGTCTCGACAGTGACCTCCGCCGTGGCCCGGTGCGTCCACAGCGGCTCGGGCACGAGTCCCGGCGGCCGGGACGGCTTCGTGGGGGACGGCCCGGACGGCGTGGCCGCGCCGTGGCGCGCCCACACCGCACCGCCCGTGGCCAGCGCGGCCAGGCCGCCCGCCCCGGCGAGCAACAGGCCGCGGCGCGAGGGCGGGACGGCGGGCGGCGGCGTCTCGTCCTGGCCGGTGGGGGGAGCACCGGGCAGCCGGGTCGGCCGCAGCTCCCACACTCCGGCGGTGCGGCGGCCGATGTCGGCGAGGAGCGGGCCTGGCAGCAGCGTGGCGAAGTGGCCTTCGGGGGCGTTCAGCCGTTCCGCGAACGCGGCGGGGCCGGGTCGCTCCTCGGGCTCCTTCGCCAGGCAGCGGGCCAGCTCCGGGCGGAGCGGACCTGGCATCCCGGTCAGGTCCGGGTCCTCGTACCGGACGCCGTAGAGGAGTTCGGCCGCCTGCTTTCCGGGGAACGGTCCGTGGCCGGTGGCCGCGAACACCAGGACGCCGCCGAGGGCGAAGAGGTCGCCCGCGGGGCCGTGGTCACGGCCGCCGGCCTGCTCGGGGGACATGTAGGCGGGGGTTCCCACCGCCTGGCCGGTACGGGTGAGGCGGCGGGCGCCGAGGGCGCGGGCGATGCCGAAGTCGATGATCCTCGGCCCGGTGGCGGTGACCAAAATGTTCGACGGTTTGAGATCGCGATGCACGATGCCCGAGCCGTGGATGTCGGCGAGCGCGTGGGCGAGGCGGGCGCCGAGGGCCCGTACGGCGGGTTCGGGCAGCGGGCCGTGTCGCTCGACGGCCTCGGCGAGCGACGGCCCGAGGACGTACTCCGTCGCCAGCCACGGCAGCGTTCCCTGCGTGTCGGCGTCGACCACTGTGGCCCCGTGCCGGGCGCCGATGGTCCGCGCGGCCTCCGCCTCGAGCCGGAACCTCACGCGGAACTCGGGTTCGCGTGCCAGCTGTTCGTGCACGGTCTTCAGGGCGACGACCCGGCCACCCGCGGACCGGGCGAGGAACACCGTGCCCATGCCTCCGCCGCCGAGGCGGCCGAGCAGCGTGTAGCCGCCGACGCGGACGGGGTCGGCGGGGTGGAGGGGCTGAAGCGGCGACGCGTTGTTGTCGACGTTGTCGTAGTCGTCGTTCATGGCGCTCATCCGACCGGGAGGGCGAAGTAGTGCCTGCTGTACTGGCGCGCGAAGACGGCGGTCTTCGCGCCGCTGAAGACCCGCCAGGTGCCGCGGTCGTCCTCCGTGTCCCCGACGCCCTGGAAGCTCCACAGGATCGTGCCGTTCTCGGCGTCCCGGGCCACGACGGACGAGCCGAGGGAGTACACGGGGGTGCCCGTACTGCCGACCGCCACACCAGCGTAGTCGTCGCTGCCGTCGCTGCCGTCCGGCGGGAGGGAGGCCCAGCGCGTGTTCCCGTCGGCGGCGTCGATGCGGTACGCGCGCTGGATGCCGTCGACCGCGTACAGCGACGTGCCCCGTACCACGACTCCCCGTGGGGTCCCGGCCGTGTTGCCGCCCTCCGCTCGGTTCTTCCACAGCTCCTTGCCGCTCTCCAGGTCGTACGCCCGCATGGCCGGCCAGTCCTCCACGAACAGCACACCGCCGGGGGACAGCCAGGAGCGGACCTTGGCCGTCACCTTGCCGAAGGACTTCTCCCACCGCTTCACACCGGTGACCCGGTTGACGGCGAGGAAGAGGGCGGGCCTGGTCTCGTCCTTCTTCTCGATGTCGTCGGGTTCTCGATAGCGCTTCAGGAAGAGGGACTTCTCGCCCAGGACGCCCTTGAGGTCCGTCGACTCGTAGCCGCGGGGCAGTCTGGTGCGCCACACCTCGTCGCGTTCCCAGGCGTCGTAGCAGACGAGGTACGTGCCGAAGTCGCCGGAGTCGGGGGTCGTGAACCACACCCGTGGGCCGTCCTCCGCGATGAAATCGCTGATCCCCAGCCGGGAGTACCTCGTGTCGGAGTCCCGCACGGTGCCGGTCTCGGCGGAGAAGCGGAGCAGGCCGCGGGTGCTCTCCCTGACCAGCAGAAGGTCGTCGCGGACGATGACCGGCCGGTCGTCGCAGTAGATGCGCTTCGACCAGTGCGGCTTCCCGGTGCGCAAGTCGACGCCGACGGTGGTGATCCCGCTGGGAAGGACCAGGTTCCGGTCATGCCACAGCAGCGGCGGGGCTCCGGCACTGTCCCGCGTCGTGTACTGCCAGAGGGCGGTGGGCGGGGTACCGGCGACGCGCCGGGGTGGGCCGCTCGACCTGGCCGCTGTGGGCCGGGCCGGTGTCGGGCGGTCGGCCAGGAGTTCCGTGAGGCCCCACCCGCCGACCGCACCCGCCGCCAGGCCCGCCGCGGCGGCCAGGATCACGCGGCGGCCGGGCGGCGCGGCGACAGCGGCTGTGGACGTCGGCGTGGGCGTGGGCGTGGGATCGACGAGTGTGGCCGTGGGGGTCCCGCCCGCCGCGGCCGACTCCGATGCCATGACGGCGGCGGCCTGTTCGGCCAGCTCCGCGACCAGGGGCCCGGACAGCCAGTCGGACTTCAGGAGCGCCGCCGCGCCGCCAGGTGCGAGGCCCTCGGCTACGGCGTCCGGGGTGGGCCGCCGGGCCGGGTCCTTGTCGAGACAGCGGGTGAGGAGCGGGCGCAGTCCTTCGGGTACGCCGGTGAGGTCGGCCGTGGTCGTGGCGATGCCGTCCGGTGTGGCCGGGGCGAAGGGGCTGCCTCCCGTGGCGGCGTACACGAGCAGCAGCCCCAGCATGAACACGTCCGCCGCGGGACCCACCGTGGGACCGGCGACGGACGCGGGCGTGCGCCCGGCGACCTGCTCGGGCGTGAGGAATCCGAGCGTGAGCCGGAACCCCTCGCCGTCGCGGTCGATGCCGGTGGCGGCGGTGAGGGGCCCGAAGCCGGCGAGGCGGGGCCCGTCGGCGGCGAGCAGCACCGTGTGCGGGGCGAGCCCCTGATGGACCGGGACGCGCCGGTGCAGCCGGACCAGCACCTCGGCGAGCGCGGCCCCGAGGACGCGCAGGGCGTGCTCGGGGAGCGGGCCGTGCAGGGCGACGGCGGTGCCGAGCGTGAGGGCGGGCCGGTACGCGGTGACGAGACGCTCGGCCGTGGCCTCCCGCACGGGTGCGACCCAGGGCCCGGACAGCCTGGCGGCGAGGGCGGCCTCCTCGCCGAACCTCCGGCGGAACGCGGCGGATTCCGCGAGCCGTGGGTGCGGTACGAGCAGGGTGACCGTGGCGCCGTCGCCGTCCCGGGCCACGTACTCGACGGTGGCCGCGCTCTGCCGCAGCCGGGCGAGCAGGAAGCACGTCCCGACCTGGCGTGGATCCGAATGCCGCAGCCCTTCGAGCCCCTCGGCAAGACCCTCTGCCTGCACGGACATCGGTGCTCAACCCCCTGTCTCCGCCCGGCACTTGCGCAGTGACGGCCTGTGAATCGGTAACCCGCGGGTGGAGGACGAGCACCGCGAAGTGATCGGTTCCGCCTGGCGCCTGCCGCGTTCAGAACTGCGGCAGCGCGTACAGCCTCCCGCCGCTCTGCGCCGCGAGGACGCGGCCCACCGCGGCCAGCCCCCACGCCCCCTTCCCCTCGGTCGCCGGTGCGAAGCGGTAGCGCTCCTCGTCTCCGGCGAGGGGCAGCGCGGCGATGCCGGCCGCGCCGGCGGCCAGCGGTATGTAGAGGCCGTGCTCCGCCACCACCGGCCGCGCGGGCGCGTACGCCCCCTCCGCGCCCCGGACCTGCCGTACGTCGTCGCCGTCCGTGAGCCGCAGGCAGCGGACCAGGCCGCCTTCGGCAACGTACACATGCCCCTCGTGCACCAGCGGGGACCCGAACCGGCCGGTGGAGTCTGTGGGCTCGGCCTGCCAGCGCGGGGTGCCGTCCCCCAGGGCGAGGCCGCGCAGCAGCGCACCGCCGAGGACCGCGAGACCGGCGCCGGACGCGGGGCGCAGCCCGCTCGTTCCGCCCGGTGCGCTCCACTTCTCCTCCCCGGAGGCCGAGTCCACCGCGTGCGTGGTCCCGTTGCCGAGCGTGAGCAGGATTCGCCCGTCGCCCGCCGTGGCCGTCGCGCCTTCCGGGGCGAGCGCCCGCGCCGACCGCCACAGCCGCCCAGGGGCTCCGTGCCGTACGGCGACGAGGTGCCCGGCGGGGTCGGCCGCGTACACGGTGTCCGTCCCGGCGGCGAGGACGCGTGCGAGGACGCCCGGGCCCTGCCAGGTGACGTCTCCGGTACGGGGGTCGAAGCCGCGCAGCTTCCCGTCCTGCCCGAGCAGCACGGGCCAGGGCGCCGACGGGGCGGGGGCGCGTCCCCCGGTGTGGGACCAGAGCCGGTCGCCGGTGCGCGGGTCGAGCGCGGTGACCCGGCCGGCCTGTGCGACCAGCAGGACGTCGCCCGCCGGCGCGGGCCCGAACGGCATGTCCGGGTCCAGGTCGGACACGTCCCACAGCGGCGTGGGGAGTTCCCCCGGCGCCCCCGCCCACAGCGGCACCTCGCCGGTGGGGTTCCCGTCACGCGTGCTGTCGTACCACCGCCATCCGACGCCCCCGGCGGCGGCGAGCAGTACGGCACCGCCCGCCAGGTGCAGCATCCGGCGTCGGGACAGCGGGGCGGCCCGGAGGCCGGTCACCTCCCGGGCCCGGCGGGCCAGTTCCTCGATGTCGGCGACGACGTCGGCGGGCAGCCACCCCGTCGCCGTCCCCTCGGCAGGCGCCTCCCGAAGAAGCGCCGCCAGGTCGCGCGCGGCCGCGCGCCGTCCGGGGTCCTTGTCCAGGCAGCGGCGTACGGCGTCGAGCATCGGCCCGGGTACGCGGGACAGGTCGGGCTCCTCGTGCACGATGCCGTAGTCGGCGAGCACGGGCCCGCCGCCGAAGGCGTGGTGACCGGTGCTCGCGTACACGAGAACGGCGCCCAGCGTGAACACATCGCTGAGCGGCCCGAGTTCGTGCCCGAGGATCTGCTCGGGCGACATGTACCCGGCGGATCCGGGGCGCTGCCCCGTGAGCGTGAGCCTGGTCCCGGCGGACAGCCGGGCGATGCCGAAGTCGACGAGGCGGGGCCCGTCGGCGGCGAGCAGGACGTTCGACGGCTTGAGGTCCCGGTGCACGGCCCCGGTGCTGTGCAGCGCGGTGAGCACGGAGGCGAGCCGGGCGCCGAGCGCCCACGCGGTGCCCACGGGGAGCGGGCCGTGCTCCTCGACGCACCGCTCCAGGGTCGGCCCCGCCACGTACTCGGTCGCCAGCCAGGGCACGGGCCCGCCCAGATCGGCCCCGAGCAGGCGCGGGACGAACGGGCTCCGAACGGCCTTGATGGCCTCGCGCTCGCGCCGGAACCTCGCCACGACGTGCGGCGCGTGCAGGAGCTCGGCCTTCACCGTCTTGACGGCGGCGATCCGCCGCCCATGCCGTCCCAGATAGACGGTACCCATGCCGCCTTCACCCAACACGCCCATCAGCCGCCATGGGCCCAGCACGGCGGGATCACCGGGCCGCAGTTCCCCCACCAGTTCGGTCACGGCGGCCGATGGTACGGGGTGTAGGGGGCAGGGGCTGAGTGGTCGCCAACTTTCCGTGCTTCAACGCAGAACCATTCTCGGATCGCTGCAGGTCATGGAGTTGTTCGGGGTTGGACCACTGCGTCAATATCTCGATGTCCTTGTCCATGTTGCTCATCGGCAGCAGTCGTATCAAGGCGAACATGCTCGACATGGCGAGGTAGGGCAGTACCAGCAGCACGATCGATCAGCCTGACACGCTGATCCGGCGATCACCGACCGTTTGCGCAAATCTGCACGTCTCAGGCCGTGGATGGGGTTTTCGGCACCCTGCGTGTGCCGATAATTACGTCCGAGCAGGTCACCGCAGTCACGGCGTCGATCGCACGGCGCGGCAGGATGGTCACTCGTGCTGCCCCGTCTCTCGTGCAATTACGGCATCTCACTGAAAGCATCAGGTCCGCCGCCCGCGGGGCGACGTACGACGTCGGTGTTCAGATCAAACTCGTCCTTCTGGAGCACCCGCAACTGCGTCCGTTCTTCTTCGACGACGTGCCCGCCCCGTCCGATCATCCAGAGGCCAGTCGGATCGCTTCCCTGGCCGAGTTGTACTGCATGTACTTCCAAGAACTGGTTGGCCAGGGACTGAACGTCACGGCGAACAATCGTGCAGCATGGCACAACCTCGTAACGTCGATGTACCGCACGAGCCCACCCATTCGCAGTCAGCTGACGCACCATCTGGAGTGGTACTCGGTGGAGCTCCGTGCCGTCATTACCCGTCTTCAGGCCGAGGACAACTCCCAGGAGGCTCGGGCACTTGGCAGTTCGGAGGGAAGCGATCCAGCTCGGATCTCCGACTGACCGCCTGGGTACAAGGAGCCCTTTCCAACCTCGGTTTGAGGTGTGATGAAGGACGACGACGGTCTTCACAGATGTCGGTGATGCGGTTGGTGCTGCAGCGGAGTTTCCGCAGGAGACGCCATCCCTTCAGGGTGGCCGTGGCCTGTTCACCGAGGCAGCGGATCTCGGCATGCGTACTGTTATGCCGCCGCTCCCACCGCTTGAGGTGACGGCGTCGAAGCGGTACTCGGACCGGTCGGCCAGCGCCCTGGTAGGCCGTGATGCTTCTATAGACGTCAAGCCTTTGAGATGGTGGCGCGGGTGCGGGTGAGTGCGTGGTAGACCTCGCGGGCGATGAAGCGCTTGAGGCAACGGATGGTGGCCTTTTTGTGAGCCCTTGCTGGGTTCGGCGTGCGACGTAGACGCGGGTGCGAGGGCAGTAGCGCATCCGCACCACCGTGGTCATGTGGAGGGCCCAGTTGGCCTGGCGGTCACGCCACGGCTGAGTCGACGCCGGTCGTGCGCCCGGAGGATGCCGGGACGGGCGCGGCGCCGCACAAGGCTGCGAACGCGGCTTCCGTGCGCAGACGTTCAGGGTTGTCGCCGGCTGTGACCAAGAGCTGTCCGGCGGTCTCTGCGTGGCCACGCTGAACAGCGCTAGCAGATCGGGCTACGCGCCCTCGCCGAATCGATTGCCGATCCAGGCCGGATCGCCCGCCTCGACATACGTCGGCACGACCGCCTCGGTGGAGTGATCTACGAGTACCGACATGCCGCCTGAGATGCACGGATGAGATTTTCGGCCGGCGCAGAGTTCACCGGTATCCCGCGCTACGAGCGTGACTGGAGCGTCGACGCCACAACACGACTGGCTCCCCTCCCAGCCGTGTTCATTCGTGCTCGCGAACATCCATCCACCACTATGAAAGGAAACATCCGATTTACCTGGAGGCCTTGCATGCACGGTGACGGTTTTCCTGCCCCGGATTCCGGGCTCCTCCTCACTCACTTTCTGACGGTGACCGACGTAGCCCGATCTCGCGCCTTCTACGCCGACGTTCTCGGCGGTGAGGTGGTGCTCGAGGAGAACCCCTGCACCATCAAGCTCGCCAATGGATGGATCATCATGAATCCGGGCGGCGGCCCCACCCCAGACAAGCCAGACGTCATCCTGCGCCCGCCCACCGACCCGAGCACGGTCAGCAGCTTCCTCAACCTCCGTGTCGCCGACATCGAGGCATGTCACCGAGAGTGGAGCGCGAAGGGCGCCGAGTTCCTCACGCCACCCATCGATCGCAAGGCCGAGCTGCGGTGCTACTTGCGCGATCCGGACGGCTATCTCATCGAAGTCGGGCAGGCCACCGGCATGCTGCAGGGCGTCTACGCCGACCCGCCCGCCGGCACAAGCTAGTGGCCCGTCACGCAGCCTTGGCCGGGTAATCAGTCCATGATCGGATTGATGAATCGGGGCGAAGTGTGTCTTCGGTTTCGCTCGAGCGTTGCGCCAGCGGACGTAGGCGCCGATAGCAGCGTTCTGCTCCTCGTGGCTGCGGTGATCGGTGCCGTTGAGCGCGAAGTAGCGTAGGGCTGCGAACTCCGCCTCGATCCAGTTCAGCCAGGAACCGTAAGTCGGCAGGAAGACCAACTCCATGTCGTTGTCGGTTACCCAGGCGCGTACCTTGACGTGCTTGTGCGGGAGAAGTTGTCCAGCACCACCCGCTCCCCGACCCCGACCCTGCGCCTGCGCCTGCGCCTGCGCCTGCGCCTGCGCCTGCGCCTGCCGAGAATGCCGTCCGTGCAGCTCAAGGGCCTGTGCGGTGCTGCGGCAGGATGAGCGCTTGAGTTGCTTCGTCTCGCCTACCTGACCGTCACCAACGCGTTCGCCATGCTGCGATTGCTACCGATGAGCGACTGCGACAAGGACGCGGAGATCCTTGCCCTGCGACGCCACCAGATCACGGCCCTCGAACGGCAGCTCGGCGCGGACCGAGTGAAGTTCACTTCGGAAGACCGAGCCTTCCCCGCCGCTCTACTGATGCCGCTCCCGCGCCAGGCTCTGCGCCGGCACCGGCTGCTGGTCCAACCCGACACCGTGCTGCGCCGGCACCGCAACCTGATCAAGCAGCGCCACGCCCACACCTGCCGCCCGAAGAGACCAGACCGCCCACCCGCCGTTCACTCGATCCGTACGCTGATCCTGCACCTGGTCCGGGAGAACCCGTCGTGGGGCTATCGCAGGGTGCACGGCGAACTCGCCACACTCGGCATCAAGGTCGCCGCCTCCACCGTCTGGAAGATCCCCACAATCGAAGGCATCGACCCCGCACCCGACCGCAGCACCACCACCTGGGCCGACTTCCTGCGCTCCCAAGCCGAGGTCCTCCTGGCCTGCGAATTCATAGAATCGGCGGAGTGATCCACGAGCACCGGAATGCCGCCTGACCTGGACGGATGCAATATCCGGCAGCCGCAGTGCTCCGGGGACCGGCATTCTCGATAGCGTGACCATCTTCTGCATGGAGTGTTCAGGTGTCCGGCTGGTCCGTGCGATGGCTTCCGACGGAGAGTGATGAGGCTGCAATGAGTGAACTGACGAAGCCCGAGGTCGACGTTCCGGAGGGTGACGCTCCTACCGAGCTGACCATCCGGGACCTGGTCGTCGGGGACGGGGCTGAGGTAAAGCCGGGCATGGTGGTCAGGGTCCACTATGTCGGGGTGACCTTCGAGTCCGGGAAGGAGTTCGATGCCTCCTGGGACCGGGGCCAGCCGTTCAAGTTCGCCCTGGGCAGCGGCAAGGTCATCAAGGGCTGGGACCGAGGGGTGAGGGGGATGAAGGTCGGCGGTCGGCGCGAGATCATCGTTCCCCCGCGTCTCGGCTACGGCAAGCAGTCGCCCTCGCCGTTGATCCCGGCGGGCTCGACCCTGGTCTTCGTGGTGGACCTGCTGGACTCGTATTCCAGCACAACCGGGTGGAGCAGCGCCTGGTAACCCTGGCCGCCCCTCCCCTACGACGTGCTGCGTCGCCCCCGGGGTTGGCGCCTCCGTGCTCCTCACTGCCGCTCCTGCTTCCGCCTCCGCAGCGTCCGAACGGTTCCGCTGCGACTCAGTGACCGCCGAAGGCCACAAGGCGACCGACTGCCTCAATGGCCTGCCCGGCGCCGCCGCCCTGACGTCTGAACTCGGCGGCCGCGCTCGGCAAACGGGGGAGGCCCCCGGCGGAATCCAGCTCGTCGCACTGCCGATCACAGCGCTGGTCCGAGAAGGCCCCGCCCAGCAGCAGCACATTGCGCAAGCCGATACGGACCAAGATCCGGACCAGGCCCCGCCAGAGAGCCGCACCATCTACTGTTTCCGCTGGTCAGCTTGGGGTGCAACTGCGGTCCACCAGGAGACGAAGAATCTGCTGGCGGTCTGCAGAGCTGCGCCCTATCAAGGGATATGACCAGGTCAGAGACCATGCCGAGGTCATGGTGGTCGCCTGGTGGTCGCACTGGACGGAGGCTGGACGTGTCGGCCTCCCCTGCCGCACCCTGAGGCGATCCCCATGCGTACAACCACCACCGCCGGCCGCGGTCGTGTCTACCGCCGCTGCGGCTGCCGAGACATTCGCCGTCACCATCTCGGTGCACACTGTCCACATCTGGTCACGGACAGCAATCACGGGACGTGGACCTTCGCCGTCGATGTCCCCGCCCCGGCTGACCGCCGGGCGACCGTGCGCCGGGGCGGGTTCGCCAGCCAAGACGACGCCGAGCAAGCACTGCACCGATTCCTCGAGGGCGAGGCGGGCGGGTTCGACGCCGACCCCAACCAGACGGTCGCCGACTACCTGAACTCCTGGCTCTCCGCCAAGGACCTCGTGTTGAAGCCGACCACCATGGCCCGGTACGGGACCATGTCCGCAACGACCTCATCCCCGGCTTCGGCAGCCTCAAGCTCGAGCAGCTCGGGCACCGGCACATCGCCGCCTTCGCCACCAGCCAACTCACCGCCGGCCGCGGCAAGGTCACCCTCTCCAGGTGCCTGGCCACTCTCTCCAGCGCCCTCGGCGACGCCGTCCGCCAGCACCGCCTCCCCCACAACCCCGCCAGTCCCCCGGTCCTGCGCCGGCCACCCTCACCGGAGCGGCGCATCTGGACACCAGAGCAAGCGGTCCGCTTCCTCGCATACTGCCACGAGGCCGACCCCTACATGGCGGACCTGTTCGAGGTCCTCATCGGCACCGGCATGCGCAAGGGCGAAGTACTCGGCCTGCGCTGGGACGCCGTCCACCTCTCCGAGGGCGTCCTCTACCTGCGCTCCACGCTCTCCGCCATCGACAACAACCGCCTCGTCCTCACCACCCCCAAGACCCGATCGAGCCGCAGCTGGGCCGCCATCTCACCCCGCGTCGCCGCAGCGCTGCGGCATCGGGCACGTACGGTTCCTCGCACCCACAGCGATGCTGCCGATCCGTTCGCCGGACTGGTCTTCTGTCGGCCCGACGGCCGCCCGCTCGGAGTGCTCAACCGTTTCCACCGGCTCTCCGACGAAGTCGGCGTCCCCAGAATCACCGTTCACGACCTGCGACACCTGGCCGCCACCATCACCATCACCGCGGGCGTCCCGCTCACCGTGGTCTCCAAGACCCTGCGGCACTCCACCCTGTCGACCACCGCGAACCTCTACAGCCACCTCACCCAACAAGCCGCACGCGAAGCCGTCGACCGCACCCTCACTCAGGCCGAGACCACCAGCCTTCGAACCAACCGGCCAAGCCCGCCGCGACCACCACGCGACCACATCCGCAGCGTCCGCGAAGCCTTCCGCCGACTGCGCAAGCCTGCCCCGCCCGCCTTCAGCACCACGGCCAGCCAGCACCGCCCAGGTCGTGCGACCACACTGCGACCACCACGCCCCGGAACACACGAAAGGCCGCCCTCTCGATCACGAGAGAACGGCCTCCGACCTGCGACAACACAAGTCGGAACGACAGGATTTGAACCTGCGACCCCTTGACCCCCAGCCGCTCGGGGCAGTCACGCTCTCGTAACGGGCGCTGGCTCCTTCTCGGCTCTCAGGGCTCCGCCGCAGCGGGCTTGACCCCTGTGGTCATGAAGCTGGACAACTGAGTCAGGGGCTGGCCTTATGGATACTGACGGCGTAGCCACCGCCGTCGTAGGCGTCAGCGTCCCAGGTGGCAACGCGGTCGACGAGGGCGAGACCCGCCGCAGTGCAACTCGCGTCGTACTCCGGCAGCGTGATACCGGGCGGCACGGGCAGGTGGGCGGCGTCCAGGCCGAAACCCGCGACCAACAGGCCGCCCGGACGCAGGGCCCCGGCCAGGCGCTTGACCACCGCACCCTCGGTCCCGGTGGCCAGCAGCGGGAAGACATTCCCGGCAGCAACGACGAGGTCAAAGTCCGCGGCGATGCCGAGCCGGGCCGGATCGAACTCGGCGAGATCGGCCCGGAACCACGGCAGCTGAGGTCCGTGAGCCCGCGCCACGTCCAGCATCGAGGCGTCGAGGTCGACCCCGACGCAGTCATACCCCAGCTCCGCCAGCCGGATCGCAATCCGTCCGGTGCCGCATCCGGCGTCAAGCACCCGCGCCCCAGCGGGCACCAGGGCCGCACAGAAACGCGCCTCACCATGCACATCCTTGCCGTTGCGGGCCAGCGCAGCAAAGCGCGCGGCGTACGCATCTCCCGATGTACCACCGGTCAGCTCCTGCCAACGACTCATGAGATCGACTATAGGCCGCCCGGCGGCCCCGACATCCGGTCCGGGGCTGCCCCACCCCCGGTCGCGACCAGCACCGCGAGGGACGGTCACAGGCCTCACGCTCCAGCCCCCGATGCAGTCGCTCCTCCACAGCGCTGGTGACCCTGTGCGTGCCAGAAAATGCATCCGCGCAGGTCAGCTCAGCCAGAACGTGACCCGTTCGCCATCCTGCGTGATTGCTGCTCATGCGCTCGTCCGCCTCGCCTACCTCCCTGTGACCCAGACGTTCGCAACACTACGTTTGCTGCCGATGACCGACCGCGAGAAGGACGCCGAGATGCTGGCACTCCGCCACCAACTCGGCTTGCCGCAACGGCAATTCGACGGAAAACGGCCGCCTTCAAAGCCGAGGAGATAGAGATCCTCATGGGCGCCGCGGGCCTCTCGGATGAACGCTCACTGCGATCGGGTGATCGGCAGCATCCGGCGCGAGGCCGCCCTCGACCATGTCCTCATCATGAACGAGGCCCACGCCCGACAGGTCCTGGCCGCCTACGCACCGCACGACAACGAGCACCGCCCCCACCGGGCCCGCAACCAACTACCGCCAGGCACCGACCAACAGCCTGCTCCGCTTCAACAAGAACATCACTCCCGAGTCCGCCGCGCCGGTGCACTGACTCCGCGTTCAGTCCGGCAGTCCCCAGGGGCGCCGCGCCGACAGTGCGGGCACGTCCCGCGGTGCGGGACCGGTGATCCTCTTGCCGACAGGGGTCACCAACACCACGGCGCCCTTCGGGAGTTGGATCACAGCGCGCCCGACACCCGTCGTGCGGTACGGCAAACGTCGCCCCTGCTCGTCCCGTACGTCGATGTCCCCGCTGATCCCGTGCTCCAGGTCGAGCGGCGCGCCGGCCTCGCTGTGCACCCGTACCCATCGGGTGGCGCCGTCGGCCCGGTCGGCGTCGATGAGGAAGGCGCCCTGGGCGCGCAGGCCCTGGACACTGGCGTCGGGCCAGCTCGCCGACACACCGGGGAAGACCCGCACCGGCCCGGAGTGGCTCTGGATCATCATGTCGAGCACGGACTGGCCTGCGGTGAGCGGGGATTCGACGGCGAGGTTGCCGCCCTCGACGTACATGGTGTTCTCGGTCATCCGGGAGTTGCGGAACACGTTGCCATCGGTGAAGTACGTCAGCAGGTCGAGGGCCTGCTCGGGACGGCCGATCCGGGCGGCCATCGAGGACGCGGCGGCGAAGCTGTAACCCGCCCACTGCGTACGGTCCTTGACCCAGTGGTCGAAGGTGGTGTCAATCAGGGCACGGTCGGCGGGGCGCGCGTGGTCGTACTCGGCGAGCGGAAAGAGCCAGAGCATGTGCGAGAAGTGCCGGTGCGACTCGGTGAGCGGCTTGTTCGCGCCGACCATCACCCCGGTCGCGTCCTGCGGGTAGGGAGTGAGCCGGTCCAGGATCTCCTGCCAGCGGGCAGCCTTGGGGTGCGTCGTGCGCAGCAGCTTCAGGCACTGCAGGAGGGTGGTGCAGCCCCAGCGCACCAGGGACAGGTCGTAGGTGCAGTCCTCGGCGTCGGCCCACTCCGGTGAGCGGGTCAGCGGCAGATGCAGGGCGCCGTCTGAACCCTCGTACAGGAAGTGGTCGTAGAAGTTCACCGCGCGGGTGAGGATCGGGTAGAGCACGTCGCGGACGATCGCCAGGTCCATGGAGTGGCGGTAGCTCAGCCAGATGTTGTGCAGCGCCCACAGCAGGTTGCCGGTGTTGTCGGTCTTGGAGGCGGTGCCGGGGACGCCGACCGTCTTTCCGCCGGTGCGCAGCATCCAGTCCGAGGGGTGCGCGAGGGCGTAGGTATCGCCGTCACGGTACTCCGCGGGGACGGAGGTGGGGAGCTCTGCCTCGAAGGCCTTGAACGTCGAGGTGACGGAGTCGAGTTCGGGATGGTTGGAGCCCTGCAGCAGCCAGCTGGCGATCTGCACGTTCAGGTTCCACCAGACGGCGGTCCAGCTGCCGCCGGTCTCCGGGTACCACGGCCCCCACTCGGACAGGGACGGCCTGTTCGCGCGGGTGGCGCTGGCGAGCTTGTACAGCTGAATCCAGTAGAAGTCCTGGATTCGCTTGTCGGGTACGGAGACGAAGCTGCGGCGGTAGTAGCGGTGCCACCAGGATCGGTGTTCGCTCAGCAGGCCCGTGGTGGAGGCGGCGAGGGTGCGGTCGACCGCGGCGAGGGCGAGGCGCGTGGTGCCGCTCAGCTCCTCCGGGTGCCGGTACACGACATGGGCGGCCAGCACCCGGCGGGTGCCGTCGCGGCGCTCGCGCCAGGCCGTGGTCCAGCCGCCGCCCGCTATCAGCGGCTGCTCGACATAGGAGGTGCCCTCGGCAGTGCCGGTCGCGGGGTCCGGGTTGCCCACGTAGTCGGCGGGCTTGTCCTTTGTGCGCGACGTGGTGGCGGGCATCCAGGTGAAGGACCAGGCCGCATCCTCTTCCCCCGGGCTCGGCTCGGTGAACGCCACCAGCGCGTCACGCGAGTTGTGCACCAGGATGCTGAACGCGACGCTGCCCCGGACCGTGGTGATGGTGCCGCGCAGTTCGGCGTCGTACAGGTCGAGGGTCCAGTCGACGGCGGTGATCTCGCCGGAGAGGCTGAGGGTGAGACAGCCGATCGGCAGCCGGGAGTAGCCGATGGCCGCACGCCACTGCCCGCGCTGGTCCTGCACCTTGGTGTGGCTGAGCATCACCTGGAGGGTGTTCGCGGCGGCGCCCTTGGAGACGACGGCGCCCAGCAGCCCGTTGCCGAGCAGTGCGCCGTCCTTCCAGTCGGCGGGCAGCGTGCGCCAACGCAACGAGGCGTCGCGCGCGACCCGTTCATGGGGCGAGACATCGGTGGAATGCGCGCCCGCCCCCACGTTGGCGGCAGAAGCGGCCCAGGCGGAGGCGGCCTGCGGGAGAAGCGTGGCTGCGCCCACTCCGGTGGCCAGAGTGAGAGCGGTCCGCCGGGATGGGCGGGAGAGTGCGGCCGAGATGTGTCTCTCGTTCATATAAGTGACTCCCATACTCGGAGGTGAACCCGCGTCCCGGGAATGATGCAGTCAACACCCCTTAGCCACAAGGGGTATTGAAGCAAGAGATCCGATCTTTTCGCGCGGCCATGGACGGGAGGCCGCCGTCCTTGCAGTCCGGCGCGGTCCGATCGACCAGACGTAGCAGCGCGCCCCACTCGAGGGCGCAGGCGTCATGGTTCTCGCAGTCGGAGGCCGCGTGCCGCGCACACGAGGCGGCGGCCGCGGCCCACCGTGAGGTGCCGACGACGTTGCGTCGGCACCCGGCACACGTGGGTGTGAGCCCCCGTTCTCAAGGACAGGCCATCCTCACCGCCGACTTCTTCGAGACCAAAACCCTGGCGGGCGCCAAGGTCAAGTTCTTGATCCGGGACCGGGACGTTCGCTACCCGACCTCCTTCGACGCCGTCCTGCACGCGGAAGGTATCGAGGTCATACAGACCGGCGTCCGGATGCCGCGCATGAACGCGATCATGGAGCGATGGGTGCGAACGTGCCGGACCGAGCTCCTCGACCGCACCCTCATCTGGAACCAGGCCCATCTACTCCACACCCTGCGTGAGTACGAGCAGTTCTACAACCAGCATCGCCCCCACCGCACTGGCAAGCGCCGCGCTACTGCGTCCCCTACCCGAACCGATCAGCGAACCCAACCGGCTCACCCACCTCGAGGTCCATCGACGCGACCGCCTCGGCGGCACCCTGCACGAATACCAACATGCGGCGTGACCAGCCCGGACGTAGTTCTTGGCACCTACACGGTTGTCGCGTCGGGTGGGCGCCGGGTTCCACTCTCCGGGGGTGGTGCGGTTGTTGGGATGGTCGAAGTAGCTGGTCAGCCGGGGTTCGGCAGGGCCTGGAGGCGATCGATTGCCTGGGTGATGGTGTCGGTCCAGGGCCATCGGGCGGTGAAGCGGAGCCAGCGACGGCGGCCGGTGTTCACGAGCCGGGCGGCGGCGGAGAACAGGTGGAGCCGGAGTCGTTTGGATTCCCAGCGGCGGGTGTCACCGGTGAGCGCGAGCATCGGCATCCAGGCGAGGAGGTCGAGCGCGATGGAGACGATCTCGAGCCAGATCCGGTTCTGGGCGGTGTCGTGGAGGGGCAGGTTGCGCAGGCCGGTGTCGCGGGCGTTTCGGATCCGGTCCTCGCAGCGGGCCCGCCGTCGGTGACGCAGTTCGAGGTCGGCGAGCTGGCCGCCCTTGGTGTTGGTGGCGAAGCAGGTCAGCCTCAGTCCGTCGAGGTCGGTGAAACGCAACTGGGCCCCGGGGTGAGGCCGTTCCTTGCGGACGATCAGCCGCATCCCCTTGGACGCCTCGGCCCTGACCTGGAGAGAACGGGTCCAACGCAACGACGAGGCGGCGGGCGTACTCCTCATTCACCCGAACACCCTGGCCTACCGCCTCCGCTGCCCTGAAGCATCGATACATTGAGACTATTCGAATAATAATTCGACAACATGTTGGGCCGAAGCGCGCATCATCGAACGTAGGGAGAACGTCTACGAGGAGTGGCGATGAGGCTGTCGTTCCTGGAGCCCCTGTACGCGGAGCCCGGCCCGTTCGCCTCCGCGTACCTGGACACCTCGCGTGACGTCGAGCATCCCGAGCGGGCGATCGCGCTGCGCTGGCGGCGGCTGCGCGACAACCTGGCCCGTCAGGGCGCGGACCGGGCGCTACTCGAGGTGCTGGAGGAGGTGGTCGGCGTCGACACGGAGGTACCGGGGATCCACGGGCAGGCAGTTTTCGCCGCGGACGGAGCGCTCGTACTGGACGGGGAGCTGCCCAGGCCGCCCGCACACGACTCCGCCCGCTACGGCACGCTGCCGGATGCTATGCCCCTGGTCACCCAGCACATCCCGGAGATCCCCTACCTGGCCGTGACCGTCCACTATGGCGGGCTGCCGACCGCCAAGACCCACGGCTGGGTGAGGGTGGACGCGGAGACCGGGACCTGGCCGACATCCAATGTCACCCCGGGTGAGCGGCTGCACCGCAGGGTCGCGGTGGCGACCTGGCACCACACCGCGGTCCGGCTGGGCCACCGGCTGGACGAATGGGCGCGGCGCGCCTGCGCCGACGCCGTCGTCATCGGCGGGGACGATTGGGCGTCCAACGTCCTGATCCGCCGCCTCCCGCACACCCTGCGGGACAGGGTCGTACGCGTAGGGGGTCCCACGCCGACGGACACCCGGCGCGCCCTTCTGGAGCCACAGCTGAACATTGCCTTCCGCGGCCGCATGGCCTCGCACGACCGGGCGCTCGTGGACATCTTCATCGGTCGGCGGGCACTGCATCTGGCCGCGACGGAGGGGCTGTCCGCCACCGTCGCCGCCCTTCAGCGCGGTCAGGTCGCGGCGCTGCTCCTCAACCACCCGCCCGCGCCCTCCCTGCGGCTGTGGGCGGGCCCGCAGCCCGCCCAGCTCGCCCTGACCGAGGCGGAGCTGGTCTCCTTCGGCGTGCGGGCACCCCGCGAGGAGCGTGCCGACGAGGCCCTGCTGCGGACCCTCGTCGGCACTGGTGCCGAACTGGTCGTCGTACCGGAGAGCGAGCTGAGGCTGTACGAGGGCGTGGGCGCATTGCTGCGGTACACCGACCCGGGGACGCCGTCCTGACCCGAACGCGTACCGCGGTTCCAGCTCGCGCGGCGGGTAGAAGGTGACGGCACTGGACACGAATGGAAGCCCGAGGCAAGCGGGCAGGTAGTGAGCGTGATCGAGGCGTCGGTCGATGGAGCCGCCCCGGCGCGCGCCGCCCACAACCAGTGGACCCAGTTCGGGAGCTTCCCCCGGTTCACGCCAGGCGTGAAGGACGTCGAGCATCTCGGTCCGGCCCTGATGCGCCCGGTGACCGGGGCTCACCCACGTGTTCGACGCGCAGATCGTGGAGCACACCCGGTGAACGCTTGGTCTGGCAGAGCCTGGACGGACCGCGCCAACCCGGTCGGTCACCTTCCGTTCCACGGTCGGCGACGGCGACCACACACGGGTCACGCTGCGCATGGAGTACGCGCCGCACGGCCCCGTCGGGCGGACGGTGGACGCCCTCGGAGTCGTCCGGCGCGAGATCCACGGCGGGCTGGGGCACTTCAAGGCGTTCATCGAGCGCCGGGGGGGGAAGAGACCGGAGCCTGGCGCGGCGCGATCAGCGACGGGCACGTACGTCCTGGGCGAGACTCGGGTCCCGTGCTGGCCCTCGGGCTGACCGGCCTGCTTCGTCCGGCCGTACGGAGCCCCTGGACCCGATCAGCGCTGATACGTGCCGACCAGGGTGCCGCTGGCCAGGCCCCTGCCCTTCAGGGCCCGGTGCACCGCATCGGAGCCGGCCCGGCCGTGGAGCGGGAGCGGCTCGGACACGGCGTACAGGCGGAAGAAGTAGCGGTGTTCCCCGTGCCCGGGGGGAGGCATGGGCCCGCCCCAGCCCACTCGTCCGAAGTCGTTGGGCCACACATGGCCGCCGGGGGGTGTCTCGCCCTCGTCCACGCCGGAGCTCCCCGGGTCGATACCGGTGACGAGCCAGTGGAGGAACGCCCCTCCGGGCGCGTCGGGGTCTTCGCAGACCAGGACCAGCTCGGCCGCACCCTCCGGTGCCGCCGACCAGGTCAAGGGTGGTGAGACGTCGTCACTCTCCCCACTGTGGTGGCGTGGGATCGCCTGATGGTCGCGGAATGCCGTGCTGCTGAGCTCAATTGCGGTCATGGACGCCGCTGTACCCGGTGAACGGCATGAACATCACCGATCGGGCGTCCTATGCGCCCGATCGGCCGATCCGGGGCGGCGAAGACCTTCTTCGCTGGGAGCCTGGTGGAGGGCTGCCGACCCGGAACGGAGTACGAGATGCCGACGAGGATCCTGCTGGAGGGACGCCCCGGCGTCGGCAAGACGACCGCCATCCGCCGGCTGGCCTCGCTGCTGCACGGCCGTGACATCGTCGGCTTCACCACGGAGGAGATCCGGCAGGGCGGCTCCCGGGTCGGTTTCGCTCTGGAGACGACGGCGGGACACCGCGTCGTGCTCGCCCATGTCGATTTCCCGGGGCCGCCGAAGGTGGGACGGTACGGCGTCGATCTGGGCGTCATGGACCGGGTGGCGGTGCCGGCTCTGATGGCGGCTTCGGCGGATCCTGTTCCCGGTCGGCTTGTGCTCATCGACGAGCTCGGCCGGATGGAGTTGGCCGCCGCCTCGTTCAGGGCGGCCGTCCGATTCGTTTTCGAAGCCGGCATCGATGTGGTCGCGACCGTTCATGCGCACAGCGACCCGTTCACCGACGCCCTGAAACAGCGCGCCGGCATCGAAGTCGTCGTGACGCAGGCGAACCGGCACGCCCTCCCCGAAAATCTGGCAGCACAACTGGAGTACTGGTGACGGGTTCCGAGTCGCGTGCGTGAGGGCAGCCGCGGAGGGTTCGGGCGCGGGCGGGCTGTCGCCGTGCGTGCCGGACCCCGTACAATCCGTGCTGCCGACGCTCCCTCACGGGACGGATCCGACGGTCGGGCAGGAGGAGACCCGTGGCCACCGACGCCGGTAGCGAGCCGCTCGCCCCGCGGCTCTCCGGAACGGGCCGTCCGGTCCCCGAACTGGACTCCGTGTGCGTGGAGCAGTGGCGCACCGAGGGGGGCGAACTGGTCAGCCTGCTGACCCAGGCGCTAAAGCAGCTCGGTGGGGTCGCCGCGTTGCGCCTCGGTCCGCACCCCACCGTCCTGGTCACCGAGCCCGGGGCCGTCCAGCATGTGCTCGCCCTGCACCCGGACATGCCGCAACTTCTCCCCCGGGAGGCGGTGGAGCAGGCCAGCGAGGACGACGCGGTCGGCATCGTTGAACGCGGGCTTGCCGACCTGGCGCTGCAGGACGAGCAACTGGTGCCGCAGCGCCAGTATTTCGATGTCCTTCTCCCGGTCACTCATAGGCACCAGGCGCGAGCGCGACGGTGGTCGTCGCGGTGAGGTAGGCCAGGCGCAGCAGCATGACAGGTCATCCTGCCGTCCTGCCGCGTACAGGTGAAGACAGCGGGGCGGGCGGCGAATACGGCCCAAGATCGGCGATCAATGCCTTCACCTGGGCGGATGATTTGTCGGCACCCGCAGTGTCCACCGGCGACATCGGGGCTTGCCCCACGCTGTTGTCCTCGCTGCTCTCCTCGAAGGATACGCCGCCGAGACCGACTCGGCGGAGTGATCCACGAGTGCCGGAATGCCACCTGCCCTGGGCGGATGTAATATCCGGCAGCCGCAGAGTCCGTGACCAACGGAACCGGACTGCTCGACGCCGACACCTCGAACCTCACCCGCTACCTCTTCACCGGCCTTCGCGCCCGGACGCTCTTCGCCGACTGGGACGACGTCGCGGACGAGCAGGTCTTCGACCTGTGGCTCGCACCGTCCGTCCAGAACTCCGAGTGGTTCACCGCAGAACTAGCCCCCATCGCCAGCCCCAACTTCACGCTCCGCCTGAACCGTCACGTGGTTCCGCAACGTGGAGCTCTCCGCCTCAACCACACGTCCTGATCCGAACTGCGGCTACTCCGCGAGACACTCGAACTCTCCTCGGGCTCTCAGCAACTGGTCGTCTTCCTCCTCGCGGACGAGAGGACGGCCCAGGCCGTCGACCAACTCCGCCGCCGGTCCCCCAGCCGGCTCCGGGCAATCTCCTGACTCACCCTGCCTTCATCCGACGTCGAGTCGCGTCACCGTCGTGTCAGAGCCAACTCCGCCATCAACGACCGCGTCGACGCCGCTTACCACATCCGCTCGGTCACATGGCGCCTCGTGGCGCACCCAGCTGTTCTTCCGAGCCACAGGCCCCAGCAGGCCGCGGACGTAGTCCTGCATCATCGCTTTCCGTCCCCATGACAGACCCTGTCGATGCATCCGCGGTTCATTCGCCGAGCAGCAGTGCGGCGACCGCCTCCGGTGCCTCGTGCATGGCGTCGTGGCCGGTTGGGAGGTCGTGGACCTGCCACTCGGGATCGGCTTGGAGGCGGGTGCGGAGTTCGGCGAACGGCGAACGGCGACCGGTCTTCCCACCCCGAGCAGTAGATGAACTCCCGGCGAGGGACCTGGGCGAGCGTGTCGGTGAGCCGGATCGTTTGCAGGAACGAGGCGAGGGGATGGGGGCGGCGGCGGGGATCGCCGCCGTCCGGTGGTCGGATGGCGTAGCCGGTGGCCGCAGCGCCAGCAGCAGCGACTTCCCGGAAGTACTCGTTTGTTGACGACCACCACGACTCGCCATTGCGCGGTACGAAGGCGTCGAGATGCACCAGTCGTGAGATCCGGCCGTCAGCGCGATCGGCGGCGGCGGCGATCACCATCCCGGCGTAGCTGTGGCCGACCAGCGTCGCGCTGGTGATGTGGTTGCGGTCGAGGTGCCGCAATACGTCGTCGGCGTGCGTGTCGAGGTTGGCGGTCGCGACCGTCGCCTTGTCATCGTCTGGCCGCAGGCCGGGCAGGGTCAGGGCGTGAACGGCATGACCGGCACGCTCCAGCAGCGGAATCACCGCCTCATACGACCAGGAGCCCTTCCAACCGCCAGGTACGAGGACGAACGTCGCCATGCGCTTCTCCTTCTCTCTCAAGCCGCGGCATCGAGGCACGCTGCCTCGACGACATGTGGTTCGGTTGGGCACTCCGCCCGACTGAAGACCAGTCCACATGGAGGAAGTCTCGCCAGTTCACGGTGTGGCTTGCTACCGCTACGATGCCAACTGATGCCTGCTCGCCGCCGACCTCGCCAGACCGCCGGTGTGACCTCACATATGTGGCCGTCCGGCGGGCGCCACCTGTGGCCATCCGGCGAAACGAGCGTGGTGCAGTCGCACGCACGGGGACACCTGGTATACGCGGCCAGCGGCGTCCTGGCAGTTCACACCGAGCGCGGCACGTCGATCGTTCCCGCCAACCGGGTCGCCTGGACCCCCGCCGTGTTCACGCACTACCACCGCGCCCACGGCGAGACCGATATGCGGATCGTCTTTCTCGTGCCATCTCTCGCCCGGCTCATGCCGGACCGCCCCGCGGTGTTCCTGGCCTCCGACCTCGCCCGCGAGGTCCTGCTCGCCCTGACGGGCGCCCGCAACTACGATGACGCCGCGCCTGGTTACAGCCGCTCCGCGCGCTCTCGTCTCCTTCGAGTACTCGTCGATGAACTCCGCGAAGCACGCGAACGGCCACTGCACCTGCCGGAGCCACGGGACGACCGGTTGCAAGCCATTGCCCGGATGCTGTGCGAGACGCCGGCAGACAGCACCACGCTGGCCGAACTCGGGAAGACGATCGGAGCCAGCACCCGCACCCTCAGCCGACTGTTCCGCGACGAACTCGGCATGACCTTCTATGAGTGGCGCACGCAGCTACGCATCTACCACGCGCTCGTGCTCCTCGCTGATGGCCACGACACCACCCAAACCGCCTTCGCCTGCGGATGGGCCAACCCCAGCAGCTTCATCGCAGCGTTCACCAACATCATCGGAACGACCCCGGGCCGCTACCGAACCGGTCGCCAGACCACCGCCCACGCATCTCCACTCCCGACAGTGGTCAACTCCTCGGAGTGATTCGTACTCGCACCCGGGCCGATGTGGTCCGCGATCGAACAGGAGATGCCCCCCGTGTGGCTCGGATTCCCGCACAACTACAGCGGCGGAACAATGTCGCCCGCAGGCTGCTGTCCGTCCCCCGGTTTTGTTGCGCCGCGACAGCACCAAGGACGCCGAGTTGCTTGATCTCCGCCATGAGAATGCAGTGCTCCTGGTCAGGTGGGACTACGACGTCCGGCGCACCCTCACAGGACGGCCGCCGACCAGGGCGGCGCTCAAGAAGCTGATCCTGCAGCTCGCTCGAGAGAACACACAGAGGGGGCACAGGCGGATCCAGGGCGAGCTGACCCGCCTCGGCACCCGATCGCCGCGTCCACGGTCTGGGAGATCCTGCACGCGCCGGGGATCGAACCGGCCCCGCGCCGTACGGGCCCGACCTGGAAGGAGTTCCTTACCAACCAGGCCCAGGGCATCATCGCCGTCCCGTGAGCGGACGGTGCAGTAGGCCCGGAACCTTGCCGCTGACCTGGGCTGCGTGACCACGACGGCAAGGACAGCGGTCTTTCGATGCCATCTTCGAGGCCGAGGAGATGGATATCCTGATGAGTGCATCGCGGGCACCTCGGATGAACGCCCGCTGCAAGCCGGTGATCGGCAGCATTCGGCGCGAGGTCCTCGACCATGTCCTCATCATGAACCGGGCCATGCCCGGCAGGTCCTGGCCGCGTACGAACGGCACTACAACGAGCACCGCCCCACCGTGCCCGCAACCGATTTCCGCCAGGCGCCGAACACCACCCCATCACCCTTCACAAAGTCGAAGGCACCAGTCGCCTGCGCACCCGCGTCCTAGGCGCAACCATCAACGCGTACCGCTACGTTGCTTGACCTGCGGCGATGACTTTCCGAGCCCTCACACGCTGAACTGCTCTTCCAGGTTCCGACCGAAGAAAAGAACAGCGTCGCGATCGCGTCGAACGAGTTGGTTCAGCGGCTGAACCAAGGCGTTCACCGATCCCCGGCTCTGCGCGGCCATCGTGGACCGCCTCACCTTCGGCGGCGGTGATGCGAAAGAATCGCTGCATGCCGATACGAAAATCAGCGTACGAGTCGTGGTCGATGCTCGACGTGCCGTGGCGGGCAGCCGTGGAGATGGCCTGGGATTCCTACCGCCAAGGCGGCATCGCCGTCGGTGCCGTTCTGACTGACGGAACGGAGAACATTATCGGTCGCGGACGCAACCAGCGCTTCGGGACGATGTCACCGCGTGGCCTTCTCGCTCATGCAGAGATGGAGGCGTTAAGTGTGGTTCCAGCACAGAAGGACCGTGCACGCGGCAGCGTGCTCTACACGACCTTGCATCCGTGTCCAATGTGCCTCGGCGCCATCGTCGTGGCGCGCGTCGGCCGACTTCATTTCGGTGCGTTGGACCCGACCTGGCTAGGGATCGAGCAGTTGCCCCAGCACAACGACGAGGTGCGGCGTCGATGGCCGGAAGTCACAGGCCCGCTGACCGGACCACTCGGCGAGTGGCTCGCGGTGCTGCCGTGCCTGAATACGAACGGCGCCCTGGTCCGAGCAATGGAGTCAACGGCACCGCACCGCGCCGAACTTGCCCGTGCCGTCGCACGGCGACTCGGAAGCAGAGACAGGCTACCTGACACCGCCGACCAAGCCCTGGAGCAGGTCTGGGATCTGCTGGCTGAACGCGGAGAGTAGGACCGCAACCGGGCCGACGATGGCTGTCCCACGCGACTCCGGCAACGTCAGCGGCAACTTGCACCGGCCCGGCGCTACCACCGCGGCCTGCAACGCGTCTTCTACACCTTCGCGCTGATCAGCATCCGCAATTGCGACGCATCGCGGCGCTTCTACGAACGCAAGCGTGCCGAAGGCAAGCGACACACCCAGGCCGTCCTTGCGCTGGCCCGACGAAGGGTCAGCGTTCTGTGGGCCTTGATACGTGACGGCCGGTGCTACCACCAGGATCTCCCAGTCACAGCGGCGGCTTGACAACCTCATTAGGAGGTGGCGGTCGCCTCGGCCGGAGGAGGCGGGCAGAGGCGCGGCGCCCCACACGTGGGCGAAGGTGCCTCGGACCGCAGGCACTCGGCGTTGTCGCCGACGGCCGCCAGGAGGCGGGCTGCGGTCTCGGGCCCGACGCAGTTGACGGCCAGCAGCCTCCGCGCGGCTTGAGCCGCTAGGTGTATTGCCCTGAAGCGTTGTTTGCGCGGCTGATGGGGGGCTTGCCTGCGAGCGCGGTGTGGCATCGGTGGTGGTTGTAGGTGTGGAGGAAGTCTGTCAGGGCTGCGCTTCGTTCGCTGTTGGTGGTGTAGGGGCGGAGGTAGGCCCATTCATCGAGCAGGGTGCGGTTGAAGCGTACGACCTTGCCGTTGGTCTGTGGTCGGTAGGGGCGGGTGAACTTGCCCGTGGCGCCGGGTTCGTCCAGGGCCTGGTAGCGGCGCAGGATGAACTTGGCGGCGGCGGTGGGGGCGGCCAGGTCCGCTGCCGACCGCGGCCTGGCGCACACGCTGATGATTTCTGTCGCGGTCGGACCGCGCAGTGCGTCGGGCGGCGGTGACCAGGAGGCTGCGGATCTGGTTGATGGCCTGCGTGCGGGCCTTCACGAGTGTGCGAAGACAACCTGGACACCCTCGCGACAGCGCTCTATGCCCGGATCGACGACGAGTTGAAGGCTTCGCCGTGGCTGGTCCCCTGACGTCCCAAGGTCGGAATCGACCTGCTCCCGGTGATCCAGGCGCCGACGCTGGTTACCGGCTGCACGGACGACGCGCTGATCCCGGTCGAGAACGCCCGCGGCGTCCACGCGGAGCTCCCCGGCAGCGAGTACGCCGAGCTGGACTGCGGGCATGTCGCCCGCGTCGAGCGTCCAGGCGAACTGGTCGCTCTGATTGTCGACTTACTCGGCAGGGACCCCGCGCGTCCCGCTTGGCCGTTGTACTCCGCGGGGCGCCCTGCGCGGCGATGTGCTCGGTGTGCCGCGTCAGGCCAGTATCTCCCGCAGCCAGGACCTTTCCGCGCGGCTGGTCGCGCGGGCGATGGTGAGCATGCCTCGCCGGTAGGGGTCGTCGGTGTCCTCGGCCCTTTGCAGGCGGTCACCGTCGTGGAAGAAGCTCGCGGGCTGCTCCAGGAAGTCCAGCCGGCGGCGCAGTACCGCGTGCTGGTCAGCAGTGTCGGGCAGGTGGGAGAGGAAGGCCAGAACCGTGAAGAACCGGGTGCTGTCCGTGATTTCCAAGCCGTCGGCATCCCGCAGTCTGCGCAGTAGCTCACGGCGGCCGGCGTCGGTCAGGCTCAGGACGTGCCGCTGAGCGGCAGAGTCGCCCGGTTCGGTTCGCCGGTCGAGCAGTTCGGCCTTGACCATCCGGTTGATCGCGGGGTAGAGGCTGCCGTCGCTGACCGGCCTGGCATGGCCGGACAGGTGAGCTATCCGGTGGCGCAGTTGGTAGCCGTGCAGCGGCCCCTCGGCCAGGAATCCCAGTATCGCAAGTTCGAGCATGCCGCTACTCTCGCACATCGAATCGAGGTATATCGAATCGGTGTACATCGAAACGAGGCAGGAGATGGGATGACGTACAGCGAGGAATGGGTGACGTCGCGGGCGCGCGACGCCTACGAGAGCGGTCGGGCATCGTTCGACATACGGCCCGAACGGACAGCACTCCTGGTCATCGACATGCAGGACGAATTCGTCGAGCCCGGCTCGAGCCCTTACTGGGTGCCTACGGCGACCCGGATGGCGCCCCGGCTGCGGGAGTTGGTCGAAGACTGCCGGAGTGCCTCGATCCCGGTGATCTGGACCATCTTCGACGACACCCATCTGGGCCTGGACCGGCCGCACGCCCTGCGTTTCCTGCCTCACGCGGACAGTGACTGGCGCCGGCCGGGCCCTGCCGCGGTGTGGGGCCCGATGGGCCACCGTCCCGACGAGATCCTGATCCGCAAGCCCTCCTACGGGGCGTTCTACGACACACCTCTCGACACGTTGCTGCGCAACCTCGGCCGGGACACGGTCATCGTCACGGGAACCCTCACCAACTACTGCTGTGGGACCACGGCCCGGCAGGCATACGAGCGCGGCTACAAGGTCGTCTTCGGATCCGACGTCACGGCCACCGACGACGAGTCCCGGCAGGAACCGGAACTCGCCGTTCTGCGCAAGGGTTTCGCGCTCGTGCTGACCGCCGAGGAGATCGCCGGCCGACTGACTGCGGGCGCTTCGCTATATATCGCCAGCGATGTATAGCGCTGGCGATATATCGAATGGATCGAGGAGGGAGTATGCGCAGCGCACAGGTGACATCCGCTGGGGCACAATTCCGTTGGGTGGAGATACCGGGAGGACTCCAGCGACCTCGGGTCTACCCGCACGGGTTCGGCGCCTCCTCCAGTCCGTACTTCGCGGCCGTCGCCGTCCACCCCGCCGTCGCCGCTCGCTCTCTCCTGATCGACATGCTCGGCTTCGGCATCAGCGACCGCCCGACGAACTTCGGCTACACCCTGGAAGACCACGCCGACACTCTCGCAACGGCCCTTGAGGCGGCGGGCGTCCAGGGAGCTGAAGTCGTTGGGCACAGCATGGGCGGTGCCGGTTGCCGTCCTGCTGGCCCATCGCCACCCCTACCTGGTCTCCGGCCTGGTCCTCGTCGACCCCACCGTCCTCGCACGCGGCATGACGGGCTCACGTGGCATCGCCGCCTACACCGAAGAAGAGTTCCCCGACAGAGGATGGGAGGAGGTCCGCGAAGCCGTCGGAGCGCACTGGTGGTCCACGATGCGGCTTGCCGGCTTGAGGCGCTCCATCGCAGCGCGGTACACCTCGTCCGTGGCACCGAGCCCACCATCCGTGAGCTGCTGCTGAACGTGACGATTCCCCGGACCTGCATGCGATCCGAAGACGACGAGCCGTTCGCCGCAGAAACGCAGCTCGTCGACGCAGGGGTCGCTCTCGTGCCCATCCCGAACTGCGGACACAACATCATGCTGGACAACGCGGATGCGTTCGCCCGGGAAACCGCTCGTGCTCTGCAGGGCACCTAACCCACCGGAGTCGAAAGTGGGGCTCTTGCGACACTACGTTGCGGTGTGGCGGATGCCGGGGGCGCCGTTGCTGCTGGCGGCCGGTGTGGTCGCCCGTCTGGGCACAGGAGTGACGCCCTTGGCCCTGCTGCTGTCGGTCGCACAGGCCACCGGCCGTTACGCATCAGCAGGCGTCGCCGCCGGCAGCTATGCGCTGTCGGGCGCGGTTGTCAGCCCGATCGCCGGACGGCTTGCGGATCGGCTGGGCGCGACACGGGTGCTGCGCGTGTCCGCGGTCGCCCATCCGCTCGGCCTGGTCGCGTTCCTGTTCGCCGTCCGCGGCGGGGCGCTGCCGCTGATCTGCGCGGCTGCTGTGTCCGCAGGCGGGACCTATCCACCGCTGACCTCGGCGATCCGCAGCGCGTGGATTGGTCTTACCGAGGACGGTACTGCCAGGCATCACCTGCGCGGCGCGGCGCTGGCCGTGGAGACCTCGCTGTTCGAGCTGGTGTTCGTGGCAGGCCCGCTGCTGATGGCCGTCGCGGTACTGCTTGCCTCCCCGGCTGCGGCGATCGCGGGATCGGCGGTCGCGACGCTGGTCGGCACGCTGCTGCTGGCCCGCAGCCCGGTCGTATGCGACTGTCGTCCGGCCTCGCCGGACGACAGGACTCGGGGGCTGGGTCCACTTGTGGTGCCCGGTTTCGCAGTGGTGCTGGTCTGCGTGGGCAGTCTCGGGATGGCTTTCGGTGCGATCAGCGTGACCGTGCCGGCGTTCGCGTCCCGGCACGCGGGGACTGGCGCCGATCAGCTGGCCGGTGTCCTGCTCGCGGTATGGGGTCTGGGTTCTGCACTGGGCGGCTTCGGCTATGGCATTGCACGGCCGCACGCCCCGCTGCCGCGGCAGTTCACATGGTTGCTCGGCGCCGTCTGCTTGAGTACGGCGGTACTGGCGGTCATGCCAGGCCCACTGGCGCTGGGCATTGCGCTCGCGGTCGGCGGCATCACCGTAGCCCCAACGCTGACCGTCTACACCACCATCGTCGGGCGTATCGTGCCGGCCGGTATGCGAAACGAGGCCGGTACCTGGTTGGTGACCGTTCCGATGGCGGCCAACTCGGCCGGCGGTGCGATGGCCGGGCTGATCGTCGATCAGTCCGGCGGCATATTGCGGTCGTTCACGTTTGCGGCAACCGTCATCGCAGTCGCCACTCTCGTCGCAACCCGGCCAACCGGCTCGATCGCTCGCGCCGACGCGGCTGTGACGAGCAGCGCCCGAGACAGGGTTGCTGTTCCCCTGCGACGGACATGCAAGTAGAGGCTCTCGCCGCGCCAGACGCGTTCCCAGCAGCCGATGCTGCCGAAGGTTTGACAGTCCGGGAGCGTGTCTATCTGGGGCATTGCGCCACAGCCGGCTTCACTTCACCAAGTTCGAGTTGGATGTTGTGACGCTTGAGGATCTTTCTTCGGTCTCGAGGCCTCCAGGTGATCTTGCCCTTGCCGAATACCTCATCCATGTAGGAGGGAGCGGGTAGCGGCGCCGGCTGAGACCGCTCAAGTCGCCGCTGTCGCTTGGCGGCGGTGGGCGCGGCATGATGATCAGTCGTGCTTCTGAGACTGACGTACCTGGGTGTGACGAACGCGTTCGCGATGCTGCGACTGCTGCCGATGAGCGATCGCGAGAAAGATGTCAAGATCCTGGCCTTGCGCCACCAGATCGGCGTTCTGGAACGTCAGCTGAATGGGCAGCAGCTTCGGTTCCACGCGAGCGACCGGGCGTTCCTGGCATCGCTCCTTCATGGCCTGCCACGAGAGGTGCTGCGCCGCTCGCTTGTACGTGTTCACCTCGATCGAGCACGCAGACCGCCAGATCCGGGTCCTGGGCGCAACCGCGCATCCGACCGCGTCCTGGGTAGTCCAGGCCGCGAAGAATCTCGTCATGGACCTCGAAGACGCCGGCTGCCGAGCCCGCTACCTGATCCGGGACCGGGACGGAAAGTTCCCGCAGCCATTCGACGACGTGCTCAACGACGCGGGTATTGAAGTGGTGCTTAGCGGCATCCGGATACCGCGCATGAACTCGATCACGGAGCGGTGGGTTCAAACCTGCAGGCGAGAGATGCTGGACCGCACGTTGATCTGGAACCAGCGCCATCTCCTTCACGCCCTGCGCGAGTTCGAGAAGTTCTACAACAAGCACGAACCCCACCAGGGCAATGCGAATGCCTGCCCCCTCCACTCCCTGCCCGCCCCGATCAAGGATCCGGACCGGATCGCCCATCTAGACATACGACGGCGAGATCGACTTGGCGGCACCCTCCACGAGTACCACCATGCGGCCTGACCAGCGCGGATGAGGTTTTCGGCAAGGGCAGGGTCAGACCGAGATCGATGCCGATGGTGCGGTCAGTTTCGGGCATCCGGGCAGCGTCGGCGTCGGTGTCGATGACGAAGGAAGCGAAGTACCTGCCGGCCGCGTCCTTGATGACGGTGACCGACGTGGGAGTGGTGGACAGGGTGCGGGACCACTTCACCTTCACCGCCCCGATCTTCGGCAGGTTCAGACGGCCGCTGTCGGTGATGCTCCAGCGGGCGTTCGCGGTGAACCGGATCGACTGCCGGGCATCCTTGCGGGACTTGACGCGGTGCGGGCCGATCCTGGCACCCTCACGGGTGCCCTTGAGCGAGGCGACGAAGTTGCGGTACGCCTTCTCGGCGTCCCGCAGGGACTGCTGGAGCACCACCGCGGACACCTCACCCAGCCAGGACCGCGAAGCGGTCTGCTTGGCCTCGGTGATCAGCTTCCGCGACAGTTCACCGACAGTCGGGAACGGCTGGGCAGCCTTACGCGCGTCCTCGCGGGCGCGGACCGCGTCGTTGACACGACACGGGCGCACCCGAACGCCCTGGCCAACGCGGACTGCTGGACGGCGTTCGGATACAACCTGAAGGCGTACCGAAGCTGCATGATCCGGACGCTAACACCGCACACTGACAGTCCCGGGGCGGATCAGCCGTATCCAGCCCCGCTGGAACGATACGGCGACGCTCCGCGCCGCCCCCACAAGATTCGCTTCACCCCCGGCCTGAAGACCGGAGCACTGCGAATGAATCCCGGTAGCCGTACCCAGGTCGTCAAGCCTGCCGGGAACGAACCTCCGGTCAGGCCTGTCGCTCCTGGTCCAGAAGATGGCGCAGCCACTTCTCCGAATGCGCGATGTGCGCCGCGGCGGCCGACGCGGCCGCCACCGGGTCGTGGCGACTGATCGCTCCGACGATCTCGCGGTGGCCCGCGTCGCTGACCCGCTTGATGTCCGGGCCCTCGGGCAACGTGAAGATCTGGTGGCGGCGCGAGCGGGTACGGAACACGGTGAGCAGTGAATCCAGCGCGGGGTTGCCCGCGACGCGCGCGACCTCCGAGTGGAACCGGTGGTCCAGGTCGGAGACTTCCGCCGGATCATCGGTGGCCTCCATTGCCGCGAGGTGGGCATGCATGCGCTCCAACGCTTCGGCGCCCACTCGCGCGGCGGCCTGCGAGGCGGCGTGCGCCTCCAGGACCCGGCGCAGCTCGTAGACCTCGAGCAGGCCGGGCAGCGGCAGCAGGTCCACGGTGAGGGAGAGGCTGCCGATGATGTCCTCGGGCCGCAGTGCCGAGACGTAGGTGCCCGAGCCGTGGCGCGGTTCGACCACGCGCAGCGCGGCGAGCATCCGCACGGCCTCCCGCAACGGCCCGCGGGAGACTCCGAGTTCAGCGCACAGGTCCGCCTCGGGCGGCATGCGCGCACCGGCCGTCAGCCGCCCGTCGGCGATCATGTGCCGTAGGCCGTGAAAGGCCTTCTCCACTGCGGACATATCCCGCTCCCCCGATCCGTGCCGTGCCCCACGGCCCGCGGCGGCCCGTGCTCCGTCATGCGTGCTTCGACTGATGAGACCCTAGCAAGTCATCTGATGTCTTCAGGAGACTGAGATCAACTCGCGCTCCTGTCATCAGCCACCTTCCCTGAAAACTCGGGGAAGGAGCACTTTAATCGCAGCGATGCACATGCCAGGATGCTGCATGTCATCATACGTCTTGGGTAGTTCCTCCTAGGAGTCGCATGAGTACGGGCCTGGCCGTCGCCCCGCCAAAACCCTTGTCCCTGCCCAACGGCCGACCCGCCGCGGATGCCTGGTCGCTCGACCCGGAGTTGCTGCATCTCAACCACGGTTCGTTCGGTGCGGTGCCGGTGGCGGCACAGCGTGAGCAGGACCGGCTGCGGGAGCGGGCCGAGCGGGCGCCGGTGGTATGGTTCCCGGCTCAGCCGCAGCGGATCTCCACGGCCCGCGCCGAACTCGCCGCGTTCTTGCGTGTGGACGCCGACGATCTGGCCCTCGTACCGAACGCGAGCGCCGGAGTCAGCACCGTCCTGGCCTCGCTCACCCTGCCGCCCGAGGCCGAGATTCTGGTCACCGATCACGGATACGGCGCGGTCACCATGGCCGCGCAGCGTACGGCCCTGCGCTGCGGCGGGCGGGTGCGGACCGCGCACATCCCTCTCGCGGCCGACGCGGACGAGGCGTTTACGGCCGTGGCCGAACAGGTCGGCGATCGCACCGCGCTGATCCTCCTCGACCAGATCACGTCGTCGACCGGCCGACTGCTGCCGGTCGAGCGGATCGCACGGCTCGCCCGACGGCGCGGCATCCCGTTCCTGGTGGACGGCGCGCACGCCCCCGGCATGCTGGCCGCGCCGCTGGACGGTCTCGCCTGCGACTTCTGGACCGGCAATCTGCACAAGTTCGCCTGCACCCCGCGCGGCACCTCCGCCCTCGTCGCGCGCGGTCCACTGCGCGCGGCCCTGTACCCGCTGATCGACTCCTGGGGCACCCAACTGCCCTTCCCCGCACGCTTCGATCACACCGGGACCCAGGACACCTCCGCCTGGCTCGCGGCCCCGGCCGCGCTGTCCTTCGTCGAGCGGACGTGGGGGTGGGAGACGGTCCGCGGTTATCTGAGCGCGCTCGCCGACTACGGGCAGCGCACCGTCGCGGACGCGTTCGCCCAGCACATCGGACAGGACGCCGTGCCGGCGGTTGGCACACCCGCGCCGGCGCTACGCCTGGTAAGACTGCCCGACGAGCTCGGCCCCGACCGGTTCGCGAGTGATGTGCTGCGTGACCGGGCCGCACAGGAACTCGGCGCGGAGACCGCGTTCACGTCCTTCGACGGGGTCGGCTATATCAGGCTCTCCGCGCACGTCTACAACACCCCCGCCGATTATGAGGAGTTCGCCGAGCGGTGCGTGCCTCGGCTGGTGGCGTGGAGCCGCGCCGCCTGAGCCCGCGCGCGCCCCGGCCCAGCAGCCCGCACGGCTCTCCGAACACGGCCCCGACGAGGAAGGTAACGACCCGTGGCCCCGAGCATCTCGACGGACCTCCCCCCACTCCCGCCCGCGTGCGACAGCGCTCTGGTGCGGTACCGCCTCCTAGGCCAGGTACGCGCGGAGCGTGCCGGAGAGCCGCTACCGCCGGGCGCCCCGAAACAGCAGGCGCTTCTCGCGGCGCTGCTGCTGCGCGGCGGTGAACAGGTCGAGCGCACCGAACTGGTGCGGGCCGTCTGGGGCGAGCACGCGCCGGACAGCGCGGCGGGCCTGCTCGCCACGTACACAGCACGCCTGCGCAAGGCGCTGGAGCCGGACCGAGCCCGCCGCGCCGCACCCCGGCTCCTGATCACGCGGGGCACCACCTACGGGCTGCATCTGCGGCGGGACGCACTGGACCTGTGGCGGTTCGAGGACGCGCTGTCCGAGGCGCGCCGGGAGCGCCGCGCGGGCCGGGTCGGCGCCGCCCGCACCTGTTACGAGCGGGCCCTCGCCCAGTGGCGGGGCGAGCAGGCGCTGAGCGGGGTGCCGGAACGCTGTGCGGCGGATGCCCGGCACCGGCTCGCCGGGCTGCGCCTCGACGCCCGCCTCGAACACGCCGAGGCACTGCTCGACCTCGGTGAACATGCCGAGGCCGCCGAGCGGATCGCCCCGCTGGTGCCGGGCAGACCGTACGACGAGCGGTTGCAGGCGCTGCTGATGCTGGCGCTGTACCGCAGCGGGCGCACGCCCGAGGCCCTCGCCCTGTTCCGCGGAGTGCGGCGCGCCCTCGTGCACGACCTGGGTGTCGAACCGCGCCCGGGACTGAGCCGGCTGCACGAGCGCATCCTGCACGCCGACCCCTCGCTGGCCGCGCCCCGGCAGCCGCCGCGGTCACTCACGCCCGCGTGTCCGGCACCGGCCCACCTCCTGCCCGTGCCCGCTCAACTGCCGCGCGACAGTGCCGACTTCACCGGTCGGGAGGAGGAGGTGCGGCAGCTGCGCGAACTGCTGCGGCGCCCCGACTCCCCCGCCGCCGTCTGCCCCACCGTGGTGATCTCCGGTGCGGGGGGCCTCGGCAAGAGCACGCTTGCCGTGCACGTCGCCCACCAGGTGCGGGACCGGTTCCCCGACGGCCAGCTCTACGCGGTGCTCGGCGGGCGCGCCCCTGCCGACGTGCTCGGCCGATTCCTGGAGGACCTCGGGGTGGCGCCGCACGAGGTGCCCGACGGTCTGGAGCGGCGCGCCGTCCGGTTCCGTACGCTCACCGCCGAACGTCGGCTCCTCGTCCTGCTCGACGACGCCCAGTCCACGGACCAGTTGCGGGAGTTGCTGCCCGCGGCGCCCGGCTGCGCGGTGCTGGTGACCAGCCAGGCCCCGCTGCGGGACCTGCCCGGCCGGGTGCCGCTCCGGCTCGGCCCGCTGGACGCGGCCCAGTCCCTGCGGCTGTTGCGCCGGTTCGCTTCGGGGGCGCCGCTGGCCTCGGTCGCGGCGCTGCCGTACCGTTCGGCGGCCACCGCCTCGGCTACGTCCGCTCTGCACAGCCTCGCGGACGGCTGCGCCGGGCATCCGCTGGCGCTGCGGCTCGCCGCCGCGCGGGCTGCCGACGAAGCGGCCCGGGTGGACGACATCGGCGGGCCGCCCGCTTCGCACCCGGGGTTCCCGGACGGCCCGCGCACCGCCAGGACCCGTATCGCATCGGCAGGTTGACACCCCGTCAGTCCACACTCCCGGCGAGCATCGCGTCCGTGAAGTGACAGGCGCCGGCCCGCTGTCCCCGCACCGTCAGCAGGGGCTCGGTGTCACGGCACAGGTCCTGTGCGCGCGGGCACCGGGTGTGGAACCGGCAGCCCGGCGGCGGTGCGGACGGCGACGGCGGATCGCCCGCGAGGACGATGCGGGTGCGGCGCGGGGCGTGCGGGTCGCGGATGCGGTCGAGGGAGGGTTCGGCCGACAGGAGCGCCTCGGTGTAGGGGTGGCCCGGGGCCGCGTAGAGGGCGTCCACCGGGGCCTGTTCGGCGACCTTGCCCAGGTACATCACGGTGACGTCGTCGCACACGTGGCGTACGACGCCGAGGTCGTGGGAGACGAAGACGAGCGCGAGACCCAATTCGCGACGGAGCTTCAGGAGCAGATTGACGACCTGGGCCTGCACCGACAGGTCGAGCGCCGAGACGGGCTCGTCGCACAGCAGCACGTCGGGGCCGAGGGCGAGGCCGCGGGCGATGCCGATGCGCTGGCGCTGTCCGCCGGAGAACTGGTGCGGATAGCGGTCCGCGTGACGGGCGTCGAGGCCGACCAGTTCCAGGAGTTCGGCGATCCGGGCCCGCCTCCCGGCGCGCGGGACGACATCGGGATGGACGTCGAAGGCCTCCCCGATGATCTCGCCGACCCTCAGCCGTGGGTTGAGCGAGGCGTACGGGTCCTGGAAGACGACCTGGACGCGGCGGCGCCACCGCTTGAGGGCGGCGCCGCGCAGCCGCGCGACGTCCTCGCCCTCGAAGAGGAGCCGCCCGTCGGTCGGCCGCTCCAGCGCGCACAGCAGCCGCAGCAGGGTCGACTTGCCGCAGCCGGACTCGCCGACGATGCCGAGCGCCTGACCGCGCCGCAGCTCCAGGTCGACGCCGTCGACGGCCCGGACCACGGCCGCGCCCCGGCCGCGCCGCCACGGCAGCGCGGGCCCGCCGCCGTAGTGCTTGACCAGCCCTTCGGCCCTGAGGATCACGTCGTCGGTCATCGTGCGGCGCCTTCCGGGCTGAGCGGCTGGTCGAGGAGATGGCAGGCGCCGAAGCGGAGCTCGCCGGGGGCGGGCTGCAGGGCGGGGCGTTCGGTGACACACCGGTCGTGGGCGTGCGGGCAGCGCGGCCGGAACGGGCAGCCGGACGGCAGCCGCATCAGGTCGGGCGGCGTGCCGGGGATGGCGGGCAGGTCCTGGCCGCGCCTCTCGGCGGACGGCACCGACTGCAACAGCCCCTGGGTGTACGGGTGTTGTGGATCACCCAGCACATCGGCCGTGGCCCCCGACTCCACGACCCGGCCCGCGTACATGACGACCAGGTCGTCGGCGATCTCCGCGGCGACGGCCAGGTCATGGGTGATGAGCACGACCCCCATGTCGGTGTCGGCCTGGATCTCCGCGAGGAGTTCGAGGATCTGGGCCTGCACGGTGACGTCGAGCGCGGTGGTCGGCTCGTCGGCGATGAGTACCTCGGGGCCGAGGGCGAGCGCCATGGCGATCATCACGCGCTGGCGCATGCCGCCGGAGAACTGGTGCGGGTAGTCGTGGACACGGGCCCGCGCGCCGGGGATGCCCACGCGGTCCAGCATCTCGGCCGCCCGCTTCATGGCGTCGGAGCGGCTCGTGCCCCGGTGTACCCGGTACAGCTCGGCGATCTGCCGACCGACCGTGTGCACGGGGTTGAGTGCGGACAGCGCGTCCTGGAAGACCAACGAGATCCGGCTGCCGACGACGCCGCGGCGTGCGCGCTCGGTCAGCGTCAGCAGGTCCATTCCGTCGAACAGGGCCTGGCCGCCGGTGACATGACCGGGCGGGCTGTCGAGGATGCCCGTGATGGCCTGGGTGGAGACGCTCTTGCCGGAGCCGGACTCGCCGAGGATGACGAGGGTGCGGCCGCGGTGCAGGGTCCAGGAAACGGAGTCCACGGCGCGCAGGCGGCCGGCGCGGGTGTCGAACTCGACGCTCAGGTCACGTACGTCGAGCAGAGGTTCAGCTGCCATGGGGCGGTTCACCGCTCACCTCTTCAGTTTCGGGTCGAGAGCGTCGCGGACCGTGTCGCCCATGATCATGAAGGCCATGACGGTGATGGTCAGGAGCAGGGCGGGGAAGAGGAAGAGGTGGACGTCGTCGCGGTAGGAGGCGGCGATGGCGATCTGAAGTCCCCAGGAAATGGTGGGGGGTTGGAGCCCGATGCCGAGGAAGGTGAGCGCGGCCTCGGTGCCGACCGCCGCGCCGACGGTGAGCGTGGTCAGGGCGAGCAGCGGCGCCACCGAGTTGGGCAGGATGTGCACCCGCAGGATGTGCGGGGCCCCGGCGCCGAGCGCGCGGGAGGCGAGGACGTACTCGCGCGTGCGCACGCTCAGAACGGTGGAGCGCATCAGCCGCATGCCCGCGGGCCAGCCGAGCAGCACGATCACGAAGGCGATGGTCCACACGGAGCGGGACGAGAAGGCCTGCAGGATGACGATCATCGCGACGAGGCCGGGCAGGGCGAACAGCACGTCGGCGGTGCGCGAGACGAGGCTGTCGACGAAGCCGGGGAAGTATCCGGCGAGCATGCCGAGGACGCAGGCGACAGCGAAGCCGACCACACACACGGAGACGCTGACCAGGACCGAGGGCCGGGCCCCGTAGATCACGTTGGCGTAGTAGTCGCAGCCCTGGATGTCGTAGCCGAACCAGTGCGCGGCGGACGGGGCGCCCTTGGAGAGCTTCAGGTCGCACACGGTGGGATCGGTGGCGGTGAACAGCCGGGGAAAGGCGGCCATCAGCGCGATGACCAGGATGGCGAGGGCGCTGAGGACGAAGCGTGGCTTGCGCAGCAGTTCGCGTAGGACGGCGGCGCCGCGCGGGCTGTCCTCGCCGACGGGCTCGAGTTCGGCGGCGGTCGCGGCGGTCGCCAGGGCGGTGTCAGACATGGCGCACCCTCGGGTCCAGGAGGCCGTAGAGCAGGTCGACGACCAGGTTGACGAGCATGTAGCCGAGCAGCAGCACCGTGGAGAGGGTGACGACCACTCCGCCTTCCTTCATGGCGATGGAGCGGAACATGAACTGGCCGATGCCGTTCAGGTTGTAGATGCCCTCGGTGATGATCGCGCCGCCGAGAATGCCGGCCAGGTCGAGCCCGATGTACGTGATCACGGGCAGCATGGCGTTGCGCAGCACGTGCCCCCACAGGATGCGGTTCGGGGCGAGCCCCTTGGCGCGTGCGGTGCGGACGAAGTCGGCGCTCGCGACCTCGGCGATGCTGGTGCGGGTGACGCGGGCGAGTCCGGCGAAGCCGAGGACGCCTAGCACGGTGGCGGGCAGCAGATAGCTGCCGGGCCAGCCGTCGGTGGCGCCGGAGACCGGGAACCAGCTGAGTTCGACCGCGAAGAAGGACTGCGCGAAGAACATGGCGACCAGACCGGGCACGGCGAGCACCCCGAGCGTGGCGCCGAGGAGCGCCCGGTCCACCAGGCCGTCGCGCCGCCATCCCGCGTACACACCGCTGACGAGCCCGAGGACGAGCTGGATGGCGAGGGCGGTGAGTCCGAGCTGGAGGGTCACCGGCCAGCGCAGCGCGAGTTGTTCGCCGATGTCCTGCCCGTCGAAGGTCTGCCCGAGGTCGCCCTTGAGCAGGTTGCCCATGAAGTGCAGGTACTGGACGAACAGGGGATCGTTCAGGTGGTAGTAGGCGCGTTTGGCCGCGATGACGGATTCGGCCAGGGGTTTCTGTCCTGACAGGGCCCTGATCGGGTCGCCGGGGAGGGCAAAGACCATCGCGTAGACGAGGAACGTCACGATGACCGCGATCGGGATCATGATCAGGAGGCGGCGGAGCGCGAAACGCAACACCGTGTCCTCCTTTGGGAGTTACGGAGAGGAGTTACGGGATTGGGGGGCGGGCGGGGTCAGTCGGCGAAGGTCGACCGGACGGGATCCACGTTCGCGAAAGGGGCGTTGAGGGGTTCGACGCCCTCGGCATGCAGATAGACGTCCCGTGAGTGCGACAGCGGGAGCACCGGCATCTGCTCGGCGATGCGGTCCTCGATCGCCTGGTAGTCGCGCGTCGCCTGGGCCTGGTCGACCTGGGCGTTGGCCTCGCCGAGCATCCGGTCGACCTTCGCGTCGCGGTAGCGGCCGGTATTGACGTCGCCGTAGGACGCGAACATCGGGGTGAGGTAGTCCTCGAGCGCCGGGTAGTCGTGCCCCCAGCCCATGATGCGGATGCCGTCGAGCTTGCCCGCGTTGGCGAGCGGACCGATCTCGGCGCCTGGCTTGCCGACATACTGGATCTTCAGCCCCAGTTTCTGCCGCCACATGTTGCCCAGCGCCTCGGCGTACACCTGCTCGCCGGGGTTGTCGCTGGCGAAGAAGAGCCGCAGCTTGCCCGGGAACCCGCCGGCTTCCCGCAGCAGCTTCTTGGCCCGGGCCACGTCAAGCCTGCAGTCACTGCAGGTGTTCTCGCGGTGGCCGTCGACGCTGGGCGCGGTGAACGAGGTGGCGGGGAAGTTGCCGGGCTTGAGCTTGGCCAGGGAGTCGCGGTCCAGGGCGAGCGAGAGCGCCCGGCGGACGCGGGTGTCGGTGTACGGCTTCAGCGTCACCGGAAGGTTGAGGTAGTTGATGCCGGCGGCGGCCTTGGCCTGGCTCCACTTGCCGGGTGCGTCCGTCTTGTACGAGTCGATCTTCGACGACGGTACGGCGACGTAGTCGACGTTGCCGGCGAGGAACTCGTTGTACGCGGTCTCCGGGTTGGAGAAGAACCGGAACGTGATGTGGTCGGCCTGCGGGGCGTCCTTGCCGGCGTAGTCCTTGTTGCGCATGAGGCGCACCGGCTGCCCCGCCTTCCATCCGCCGTCCAGCTGGTAGGCGCCGTAGCCGATCGGCTTGTGCTTGAACTGGTCCGGGTCCTTCAGCGTCTCGGCGGACAGCGCGGCGACGCCGAGGTAGCTGAGCGTCGTCGGATACGGCGAGAACGCCCCCTTCAGGGTGACGGTGAAGGTGAGATCGTCGACCACCTTCAGCCCGGACAGCGTGGTCGCCTTCGGCTTGCCCTTGGCCGGGTTCAGGTCCTCGTAGCCCTCGACCCGCTGAAAGGCGCCGTTGTTCGCGAAGGCGTGCGAGGCGTACGCGGTGTAGTTCCACGTGTCCACGAACGACTTGGCGGTGAGCTTCTCACCGTTGGTGAACTTCCAGCCGGGCTTGATCTTGATCGTCCACGTCTTCGCGTCCTTCGACGTGACCGAATCGGCGACGACATTCACCAGCTTGCCGGTCTTCGCGTCCACCCGGGTCAGCGGCGCCCACAGCGCGGACTCGATCTGGATGCCCGTGGTGCCGTTGTCGTTCGACGGGTTCAGATAGGGCACCTCGGCCGCGGTGGCGATCGCCATGGAGTGGCCGTCGTCCTTTCCCGCGCCGTCCCCGCTCCCGGCGCCACTGCATCCGGCGAGCAGCACCGCCAGCGCGGTGCCGGTCGCCGCTTTGACGATTCTTCGTGTCCGGGCCATGAGTTCTCCCGCAGTCCTGGCCGGACCGGTCGCGGCGGGCACCGCCGTGACCAGCCCGGACGCGCCGGTCGGTTGGGCCGCGACAGTAGGAACGGCCCAGGTGGGCGTCAAGGCGGATGCCCTTCGGCGTCCATCCGACGTCCATTCCGCATCCCTCGCACCCGCTGAATGGGCGCTGAATGGACGTTCAGCAGGGGGAACTTGCACGCAGGAACGCCGCGTTCCTAGCGTCACCGCCCGACAGTCAGGCAACGCCGGGTCCCCGATTCCGGCCGGACGCACGGGAGTCCACATGGTGCGAACACGAAGAGCCGCCGCGGTGGCGGCGATTGCCGCGCTCGCCCTCGCGGCGACCGGATGCAGCGGCGGCGGCTCGGACGGCAAGGGCTCCGGTGCCGCCGGCCGCACGGTGACGGTGGCGACCGGCGCGGAGATCGCGGCGATCAACCCGGAGAAGGACAACAGCTCCGCCAACATCCAGCTGGCCTTCGCCATGTGGGCGCCGCTGACCCGGGTGGACCCGAAGAGCGGCAAGCTGGTGAACGTCGTCGCCGATTCGGTCACGTCGAAGGACGCGAAGACGTGGACGATCAAGATCAAGCCCGGCTGGAAGTTCACCAACGGTGAGAAGCTCACCGCCAAGTCGTTCGTGGACACGTGGAACTACACCGCGTACGGACCGCACGGGTACCTCAGCAACGGCTTCTTCCAGCGGGTTCAGGGCTACGAGGACCTCAACCCGGCCAAGGGCAAGCCGAAGGCGACCACGCTGTCCGGGCTGAAGGTGGTCGACGACCTCACCTTCACCGTGACCCTCAAGGCGCCCTTCTCACCGTACCCGTCGACGCTCAGCTACTACGGACTCGCCGCCCTGTCCGCGGAGACGCTGAAGGACCCGGACGCGTACAGCCACAAGCCGATCGGCTACGGCCCCTACAAGCTGGACGGCGCGTGGAAGGCCGGACAGCCCGTGCGCCTCACGCGCAACAAGGGCTATGCCGGCAAGGACGCCCCGCAGGCCGACCGCCTCGTCTACCGCTTCTTCTCCAACCCGGAGACCGCCTACAACGAGTTCCTGGCCGGCAACCTCGACTACGCGACGCTGCCGTCCTCGAAGATCGACGCGTACAAGACGGACGCTCCCGGCAAGTGGAGCCAGGGCAAGTCCGCACCGAACCTCAGCTACCTCGAACTCCCCGTCAACACACCGGGGTTCAAGGATCCGAAGGTGCGGCGCGCGCTCTCCCTCGCCCTGGACCGCAAGGCCCTCGTCAAGCTGAAGCCGGGCGCGTTCCCCGCCACGTCCTTCACCGCCTCGACCCTCGACGGGCACCGCGAGAACACCTGCACCGCCTGCACGCTGGACGTGGCCGGGGCGAAGAAGCTGCTGCGCGAGGCCGGCGGTTTCTCCGGGCGCCTCAAGATGTACTACGCGAGTGACAACCCGGGAGACCAGGTCTTCGCCGAGGCGCTCGGCAACATGTGGCGGCAGAACCTCGGCCTGAAGATCCAGTACGTGGGCAAGCCCGGCAGCGACCTGAGCGCGATGGCGTCCAAGGGCGCGCTGGACGGCGTGCGGTCCTCGGGCTGGGGGCACGACTATCCGTCGCTCGAGGACTACCTCACGCCGATCTTCGCCTCGTACGGCGATTTCAACTCCAACGGCTACCGCAACCCCGAGGTCGACAGCCGTCTGGAGCAGGCGAACAAGATCGCCGACCCCGCGAAGGCCACGCGCGCCTACCAGGGCATCGAGGACCTGATCGCCCGGGACATGCCGGTCGTGCCGCTGTTCCACACGCGCACGATCTATCTGCACGCGACCGACGTCCACCCGCTGGACTCCCGGTACGCGGACATCAATCCCGTGCGCTCGACGATCGACCGCTGAACCGGGCCGCCCGCCCCGCCTTCCGTACTCCAGGAGACTCAACGCCCATGCATGACGACCGTTCGCTCATCGAAGACCGGCTGCGACGTGTGCTCGAGGAGCGCATCAGGCCCGCCGTGTACCCGGAGACCGTGCCGCTGGACGTGCGGGTGTGGCACGCGCCGGACGAGCCCGTGCCGGTCGCGGAGGGGCTCGCGGCGCCCGCGCTGTCCATCGGGGAGGGCGCCCGGTGGGGGCGACCGTGGGGCACCAGCTGGTTCACGGTGACCGGCACGGTTCCCCAGCAGTGGGCGGGGCGGACCGCCGAGGCGCTGATCGACCTCGGCTTCGACGGGCACGGCGGTCCCGGCTTCCAGTGCGAGGGCCTGGTCTACGAGCCGGACGGGACACCGGTGAAGGGCCTGCACCCACGCAATCACTGGGTGCGCGTCGGGGCTCCGGCAGCGGGCGGGGAGCAGGTGGAGCTGCGCGTGGAGGCGGCGTCGAACCCCGGGTTCTTCAACTCCCGTGCGTTCAAGCCCACATGGCTCGGTGACACGGACACCGCGGGTCACGATCCGCTCTACACGCTGGGCCGTGTCGAGCTGGCCGTCTTCGACGAGACGGTGTGGGAGCTGCTGCACGACCTGGAGGTGCTGGGCCAGCTGATGGCCGAGCTGCCGCTGGACCGCGCCCGCCGCTGGGAGATCCTGCACGCGGTGGGGGCGGCCCTGGACGTGGTGGACCTCGGCGAGGTGAACGGCACCGCGCAGGCGGCCCGCGACGTGCTGGCACCGGTCCTCGACACCCCCGCGGGACCGTCGGCGCACCGGATCAGCGCGGTCGGGCACGCGCACATCGACTCGGCGTGGCTGTGGCCGCTGCGCGAGACGGTGCGCAAGGTGGCGCGGACCGCATCGAACATGACGCAACTCCTCGACTCCGAACCGGACTTCGTCTTCACCATGTCACAGGCGCAGCAACTGGCCTGGATCAAGGAGCACCGGCCCGAGGTGTACGCGAAGGTCAAGAAGGCCGTGGCCGAGGGGCGGTTCGTGCCGACGGGCGGCATGTGGGTGGAGTCGGACACGAACATGCCGGGCTCGGAGGCGATGGCCCGTCAGTTCGTGCACGGCAAGCGGTTCTTCCTCGACGAGTTCGGCATCGAGAACGAGGAGGTGTGGCTGCCGGACACCTTCGGTTTCGCGGCCGGGCTGCCGCAGATCATCCGCGAGGCCGGCTCCAAGTGGCTGCTGACGCAGAAGATCTCCTGGTCGCAGACGAACACCTTCCCGCATCACACGTTCAACTGGGAGGGCATCGACGGCTCCCGGGTCCTCACCCACTTCCCGCCCGTGGACACGTACAACTGCGCCATGGAGGGACGTGAACTCGCGCACGCGGAACGGAACTTCAAGGACAAGGGGCGGGCGAGCCGTTCGCTCGCACCGACCGGTTTCGGTGACGGCGGGGGCGGAACGACGCGCGAGATGGTGGCGCGGGCCAGGCGGCTGCGGTCGCTCGACGGCTCCCCCACCGTGGAGTGGGAGGCCCCGGCGGCGTTCTTCGAGAAGGCCGAGGCCGAGTACACCGATCCCGCGGTGTGGGTCGGCGAGTTGTATCTGGAGCTGCACCGGGCGACGCTGACGAGCCAGGCGCAGACCAAGCAGGGCAACCGGCGCTGCGAGCACCTCCTCCAGGAGGCGGAGCTGTGGGCGGCGACGGCAGCCGTCCAGTGCGAATTCCCCTACCCGTACGAGGAGTTGGACCGACTCTGGAAGACGGTGCTGCTGCACCAGTTCCACGACATCCTGCCGGGCTCGTCGATCGCCTGGGTGCACCGCGAGGCCCGCGCGACGTACGCACGGGTCACGACCGAACTCGAGGAGATCGTCGACGTCGCGCAGCGCGCCCTGGCCGGCCGCGGCACGGGTGTCCTGCGCTTCAACTCAGCGCCGCACGGGCGTAGTTCAGTACCCGCGCTCGGCGCTGCGGGCCCCCAGCCTGCAGACCTCGCGGCGACGACGGTCCGTGAGCGCGACGGCGGCGGCTTCGTCCTCGACAACACGATCCTGCGGGCCGAGATCGACGGCCGCGGCCTGGTCGTCTCGCTGGTGCACCTGGCGAGCGGCCGCGAGACGCTGGCCCCGGGCCGTGCGGCGGGCCTGCTCCAGCTCCACCCGGATCTGCCGAACAAGTGGGACGCGTGGGACGTCGACAAGTTCTACCGCAACACCGGCACCGACCTAACGGACGTGGACGCGCTGACCGCGACCGCCGACGGGGTGCGGGTCACCCGCTCCTTCGGCAAGTCCGTCGCCGCGCAGACCTTCACCCTCTCCCCCGGCTCCGGGCGCCTCGACGTCGCGACGGAGGTGGAGTGGCACGAGACCGAGAAGTTCCTGAAGCTGGCGTTCCCGCTCGACGTGCACGCGGAACGGTACGCGTCGGAGACCCAGTTCGGGCATGTGTACCGGCCCACGCACACCAACACGAGCTGGGAGGCGGCGCGCTTCGAGGCCTGCAACCACCGGTTCGTGCACCTCGCGGAGCCCGGCTGGGGTGTCGCACTGGTGACCGCTTCGACGTACGGCCACGACGTGACCCGTACGGTGCGTGAGGACCGCGGGACGACCACGACCGTGCGCGCCTCGCTGCTGCGGGCACCGCGCTTCCCCGACCCGGAGACGGACCAGGGAACCCATCGCTTCCGGCACGCCCTGGTGCCGGGCGCGGCCGTCGGGGACGCGGTCCGCGAGGGCGCGGCGCTGTCGCTGCCGGAGCGGGAGGTGACGGGCACGGCCCGCGCCGAGGTCGCGCCGCTGGTACACGTCGACCACGAGTCCGTCGTACTCAGTGCGGTCAAGCTGGCCGACGACGGCTCGGGCGATGTCGTCGTCCGCTTCTACGAGACGCGGGGCGGCCGGGCGACCGTGCGCCTCACTCCCGGGTTCGACGCGGCCGGTGCGGTCCGCTGCGATCTGCTGGAGCGTCCGGTGGCCCCGGCGGAGCCGGACGTCGCGGATCTGTCGTTCGCGCTGCGTCCCTTCCAGCTGGTCACGCTGCGGCTGGCACGGGCGGCCCTCACGGAGTCCTGAGCGTGCGGGGCGCCGTGGCGCCCCGCACCTGGTCGTCGGCGTGAACCGGCGAACCGCTCAGGTGGCTATCGTGTGCCGTTCGGAAACTCATCGCTACTGCTCGGAGGCGGTCTGGCGCGGCACCACTGTCTGCTGGAACCCTGGCCGGGTGATCGCTTCACTGGAGTACCAGGTGGCGCGGAAACGGCCCGCGGTTCCGGCGGTGCTGCTACGCCGGGACGTGGCGAAGGACGCGAAATTGCTGGTGCCGCGGCACGAGAACGCGGTGCTGCGCAGGCAGCTCACGAAGCCGGTTCGCTACGAGCCGGCGGATCGGCTGTAGTTCGCAGGGCTGTCCTCGCTGATCCCCCGGCGCCAGTGGGCGCAGGGTTCCCGGTGGCGCCCACGACGCTGCTGGCGTGGCACCGCAGGCTGCTCGCCCTGAGGTGGGACTACAACAAGCGCCGGAACAGGCCCAGTCGACCTTCGACCGGGCCTGTGGTGAAGGCTCTGGTGCTGCAGCTCGCCAAGGAGAATCCGCGCTGGGGCTGCCGACGGATCCAAGGGGAACTCTGCGCCTGCCGAAAATGTCGTCCATGCAGCTCAGACGCGTCTTCGACGGTGCGGCAAGATAAGCACTCGTGCTGCTTTCTCTCGCCTATTTAACCGTCACCAACCTGTTCGCCGCGCTGCGGTTGCTGCCGATGAGCGACCGCGACAAGGACGCGGAGATCCTCGCCCTGCGCCACCAGCTCACCGCCCTTGAGCGACAGCTCGGTACGGACCGGGTGAGACGCGCTCCGCGGGACCGGGCGTTGCTTGCCGCTCTGCTAGTGCCGCTGCCCCGTCAGGTCCTACGCCGGTTACGGCTACTGGTACGACCTGACACCGTGCTGCGCTGGCACCGCGATCTGATGAAGCGGCGCCATGCCCGCACGTGCCGGCCGAAAAGGCCGGGCCGACCGCCCACGGTCCGCTCAATTCGCGCGCTGATCCTCCGCCTGGTCCGGGAGAACCCATCGTGGGGCTACCGCAGGGTGCACGGCGAACCCACCACCCTCGGCATCCAAGTCGCCGCCTCCACCGTCTGGGAGATCCTCACGGCCGAGGGCATCGCCCCCGCACCCGACCGGGCCGGCACCACCTGGGCCGACTTCCTTCGCTCACAGGCCGACGCCCTCCTGGCCTGCGACTTCATCAAGACCGTCACCCTAACCGGCAGACGCCAGTACAACCTCGCGGTCATCGAGCACGCCACCCGCCGCGTCCGAATCCTCGACACCACCGCGCACCCCACCGCGGCCTGGTTGACTCAGGCCGCCCGCAACCTGGCCACGGACCTGACTGACACTAACGCCACCGTCACGTACCTGATCCGGGACCGGGACGCGGAGTACCCAGCCCTCTTCGACGAGACACTGAGCGACGTCGGCATCCGGGTCGTGCTCACCGGCGTCCGGATACCACGCATGAACGTCATCATGGAACGCTGGGTCCAGATTTGCCGCCACGAACTCCTGGACCGCACCCTCATCTGGAACGAGTACCACCTGCGCCACGCGCTCCGCCAGTTCGTGTTGCACTACAACCTCCACCGGCCTCACCAAGCGATGCATCAGGCAACACCCCTGCGTGCCGGCCCCGAACCGCTCCCCCCTGCACAGATCTCCCACCTCGACGTGCACCGAAGAGACCGCCTCGGCGGAGTCCTCCACGAATACCTACATGCCGCCTGAACAGCATGGATGGACTCTTCGCCAGGCGCAGAGTTAACGCAGGTCGTCCCGCCAGAGTTGCTAGATGCCGTATTGGAGGAGACCGGGGCACGTGAGCAACGATTGCGGAGCCTCCCCTCTCCCGTCGGGGTGAACTTCGTGCTCGCGCTCGGGCTGTTCGAGCATCTGGGCGCCGGGCTGGTGTGGGGCAAGCTGCGCCTTCACCACTCCCTGTACCATCCGCCGGCGTAATCCGATTGACCCGCGGCGGCCGCTGCGGGTGCCCCGCTCCGTCGGGAAGAAGAGATCACACAGGCAGTGGATCACCCCGCCCCCGGGTAACGTCAAGGTATGAGTCATCCGCACCCCGAGCTGAAAGCCGCCCCGCCCCTTCCCGAAGGAGGGCTGCGGGTCATCGCCCTGGGCGGCCTAGGTGAGATCGGCCGCAACATGACCGTCTTCGAGCACGCCGACAAGCTGCTCATCGTCGACTGCGGCGTGCTGTTTCCCGAGGAGACCCAGCCCGGCGTGGACGTAATCCTGCCGGACTTCACCTCGATCCGGGACCGGCTGGACGACATCGTGGCCGTGGTACTCACCCACGGCCACGAGGACCACATCGGCGGCGTGCCGTACCTGCTGCGCGAGCGGTCCGACATTCCCGTCGTCGGCTCCAAGCTGACGCTGGCGTTCCTGGAGGCCAAGCTCAAGGAACACGGCATCCGGCCGCGCACGGTGCGGGTGCAGGAGGGCGACCGGCGCAGCTTCGGGCCCTTCGACTGCGAGTTCGTGGCGGTCAACCACTCCATCCCGGACAGCCTCGCGGTCGCGATCCGCACCGGCGCCGGGATGGTGCTGCACACCGGCGACTTCAAGATGGACCAGTTCCCTCTCGACGACCGCATCACCGATCTGCGCGCCTTCGCCCGCCTCGGCGAGGAGGGCGTGGACCTGTTCCTCACCGACTCCACCAACGCCGAAGTACCCGGCTTCACCACCTCCGAGCGTGAGCTGAACCCGGCGATCGAGCAGGTGATGCGCACCGCGCCGCGCCGGGTCATCGTCTCCAGCTTCGCCAGCCATGTGCACCGCATCCAACAGGTCCTGGACGCCGCCCACCAGCACGGCCGCAAGGTCGCCTTCGTCGGCCGGTCGATGGTCCGCAACATGGGCATCGCCCGTGAACTGGGCTATTTGAAGGTCCCGTCCGGTCTGATCGTGAGCACGAAGGAGCTGGAGAAGCTCCCGGACCACAAGATCACTCTGGTGTGCACCGGCTCCCAGGGCGAACCGATGGCCGCGCTGTCACGGATGGCCAACCGCGACCACCAGATCCGCATTGGCAAGGGCGACACGGTCCTGCTCGCCAGCTCCCTCATCCCCGGCAACGAGAGCGCCATCTACCGCGTCATCAACGGACTTACCCGGTGGGGCGCCCACGTGGTCCACAAGGGCAACGCCAAGGTCCACGTCTCCGGGCACGCCAGCGCCGGCGAACTCGTCTACTGCTACAACATCGTCAAACCCCGCAATGTCCTGCCCGTGCACGGCGAATGGCGCCACCTGCGGGCCAACGGCGACCTCGCCATCCGTACCGGTGTCAACCCAGACCGGGTCGTCATCGCCGAGGACGGCGTCGTCGTCGACCTCGTCGACGGGCGCGCGTCCATCACCGGCAAGGTCCCCGCCGGCAACGTCTACGTGGACGGCATGGAAGTCGGCGGCGCCACCGAAGCGTCCCTCAAGGACCGCCTCACCCTCGCCGCCGAAGGCGTGGTCACGGTGGTGGCGATCGTCGACGCAGACACCGGCGCCCTCGCCGAGGCCCCCGACTTCCTGGCCCGCGGCTTCGTCCACGACGACACCACCTTCGAGCCGGTCGTCCCCGTCATCGAGAAGACCCTGTCCACCGCGGCTGAGGAAGGCGTCGGGGACGCGCGCCAACTCGAACAGCTCCTCGCCCGCGCTGTGGCGAACTGGGCGTTCCGCACCCACCGCCGCAAGCCCCTCATCATCCCCGTCATCATCGACGCCTGAGCCCCAGCAGCACGGTCCCCGGTTCCGGTCGCGGCCCCGCGAGCATCGAGGTCGGGCACGGAAGTCAGCATCCTGTGCCGTTCGGAAACTCATCGCTACTGCTCGGAGGTGGTCTGGCGCGGCATCACTGTCTGCTGGAACCCTGGCCGGGTGATCGTTTCACTGGTGTACCAGGTGGCGCGGAAACTGCTCGCGGTTCCGGCGGTGCTGCTACGTGGAGAGGTGGCCAAGGACGCGGAACTGCTGGTGCTGCGGCACGAGAACGCGGTGCTGCGCAGGCAGCTCACGAAGCCGGTTCGCTACGAGCCGGCGGATCGGCTGTAGTTCGCAGGGCTGTCCTCGCTGGTCCAGTCCCCCGGCGCCGGTGGGCACAGGTGTTCCCGGTGGCACCCACGACGCTGCTGGCGTGGCACCGCAGGCTGCTCGCCCTGAGGTGGGACTACAACAAGCGCCGGAGCAGACCCGGCCGACCGTCGCCGCGAGTGCGGTGAAGACTCCGGTGCTGCAGCTCGCCAAGGAGAAACCGCGCTGGGGCTGCCGACGGATCCAAGAAGAACTCGTCCGGCCCGGACACTGCGTGTGCCGATAGATCATCCGGCCAGGTCAGGACTTGATCGTCGATGACAAGTCCCTCAGCTGCAGAGTTGGCCGCGCCGATGTTGTTTCACATGGACGGCGGTCGGGCGGCATCATGATCTGTCGTGCTGCTGCGCCTGGCCTACCTCGCCGTGACCAACACCTTCGCGCTCCTACGGCTGCTGCCGATGAGCGACCGGGACAAAGACATCGAGATCCTCACGCTGCGACACCAGCTGTTGGTACTGCAGCGCCAGGTAGGCAAGCCCGCGTTCACCGACACCGACCGCGCGCTGCTCGCGAGCCTTCTCCACCACCTCCCAATGGCCCAGCTGCGGCACCTCCCGCTGCTGGTACGCCCCGACACGATCTTGCGGTGGCACCGCGACCTGCTCAAACGGCGCCATGCCGCGACCTGTGTGCCGAGGCGACGCGGACGCCCGCCCACCGTTCGCTCGATCCGCACCCTGGTCCTGCGCCTCGCCCTCGAGAATAGTTCCTGGGGGTATCGGCGCATCCACGGTGAGCTGGCGGCGTTGGGCATCAAGGTCGCCGCCTCCACCGTCTGGGAAATCCTCAAGGAGCACGGCATCCCGCCCGCCCCCGAACGCGAGAGCACCACCTGGGCCGCCTTCCTGCGCAACCAGGCGGACGCGCTGGTGGCGTGCGACTTCTTCGAGACCCGCACCCTGACCGGGGCACGCCTGTACGTCTTCGCCGTCATCGAGCACGCCACCAGGCGCATCCGGATCCTCGGCGCCACCGCGCACCCCACCGCGGACTGGGTAGTGCAGCTCGGACGCAATCTCCTCATGGATCTGGAGGACGCGAGCAGCCGGACCCGATTCCTGATCCGCGACCGCGACTCGAAGTTCACGGCCGCCTTCGACGCCCTGCTGGCCGACGCCGGGCTGGAGGTCGTCACCAGCGGTGTTCGGATGCCGCGAATGAACTCCATCATGGAGCGCTGGATACAGACCTGCCGGCGCGAGCTCCTGGACCACACGTTGATCTGGAACCAGAGTCACCTCCTGCACGCACTGCGCGAATTCGAGGCGTTCTACAACGGGCACCGCCCACACCGAGCCCTTCGGCAAGCGGCTCCACTCCGCCCACTACCCGAACCGATCAGCGTGCCAGCGCAGCTCCGGCACCTGGAGGTCCACCGACAAGACCGACTCGGTGGAAACCTGCACGAGTACCAACATGCTGCTTGACCAGGCCGGATAATTAATCGGCACCCGCAGCGGCGGGTGGTGCGGGCTCGCGGCACCGCTCGCCGTGCGCGAGCGGTGGGAGGCCCAGCTCACGACTCAGGTCGGGCTCGTCAACTCCCAGGCATCGACTCTGAGTTCAATCTCGACTCACCCATCGATCTGGTCGATTGTATTCAGTATGCTTACAACCGGCCTTACACCCGCATCGCGCCACCCGGAGGAGCCATGGCAGTCCCGCACCCCGAACTGCTCGCGCACATGACCATCCACGCGCCCGACGGCATCGTCATCGTCGACAGCGAGGGGCTCATCGAGTTCTGGAACAGCGGCTCGGAGCGGATCTTCGGATGGAAGGAGAGCGAGGTGCTCGGACAGAGCCTCGACCTGATCATCCCCGAGCGGCACCGGCGCCCGCACTGGAAGGGCTTCCACGCGGCGATGGCCAAGGGCTCCACCCACTACGGTGCGAGCGACCTGCTGACCGTGCCCGCGCTCAAGGCCGACGGGTCGAGCCTGTCGATCGAGTTCAGCGTGTGCCTCCTGCCGGATCCGCGGGGCGGCACCGGACATGTCGGCGCGGTCATCCGTGACGTCACCGCGCGCCGCGCTCAGGAGAAGGAGCTGCGCCGCCGCCTCGCCGACGCGAACGCCGGCGCCACGACCCTGTGAAACGCGGGTCATGGCGAGGAGGGCAGGGAACCCCGGGTTCCCTGCCCTCCTCGCTGTTCTGCGTTCTCCGGGACCGCGCACGTCTGGGACTGCACACGTCTCCGGGTCCGCACACGCGGGTGCCCCGCACGCTCGTCGCGCACGGGGCACCCCCTTGTCCTCTGACTCCTGCCCCGCCTGCCGCCTGACCCCTGCCGCCAGGCGGACAGGCGTCAGGCGACGACGGAACCCTCGTGCAGCTTGCGGATGGCGTCCGCGTCGTAGCCCAGGTCCGCGAGGACTTCGTCGGTGTGCTCACCGAGCAGCGGCGCGCCCTTGATGTCCGGCTGGAACGCGGAGAACTTCACCGGGCTGCCCACCGTCAGATAGGTACCGCGCTCCTTCTGCTCCACCTCGACGATGGTTCCGCTCTTACGCATGTCGGGATCCTCGGCGAGCTCCTTCATCGACAGGACCGGTGCGCACGGCACCTCCCACTCGCGCAGGATGTCGACGGCCTCGTACTTGGTCTTGTCGGCGAGCCACTTCTCGATCTCGCCGAAGATGTCCATGATGTGTGGCTGGCGGGCGCGGGCAGTGCTGTACTCCGGGTCGTCGGCCCACTCCGGGCGGCCGATGGCCTCGGCCGTGCGCTTCCAGTTCTGCTCCTGGACGGTGAAGTAGATGTAGGCGTTGGGGTCGGTCTCCCAGCCCTTGCACTTGAGGATCCAGCCGGGCTGGCCGCCGCCTCCCGCGTTGCCGCCGCGCGGCACGGCATCGCCGAACTCGCCGTGCGGGTACTGCGGGTACTCCTCCAGGTAGCCGATCTTCTCCAGGCGCTGCTGGTCGCGGAGCTTGACGCGGGTGAGGTTGAGGCAAGCGTCCTGCATGGAGACGGAGACCTTCTGGCCGAGGCCCGTCTGGTTGCGCTGGATGATGGCCGTGAGCAGCCCGATCATCAGGTGCATCCCGGTGTTGGAGTCGCCGAGGGCGGCGCCCGAGATGGTGGGCGGGCCGTCCCAGAAGCCGGTGGTGGAGGCAGCGCCGCCGGCGGCCTGGGCGACGTTCTCGTAGGTCTTCAGGTCGTTCCACTTGGACTGCTCGTTGAAGCCCTTGACCGAGCCGAAAATGAGGCGCGGGTTGAGCTCGTGTATGTGGTCCCAGCCGAGGCCCATCCGGTCCATGGCGCCGGGCGCGAAGTTCTCGACAAGGATGTCGGCCTCGCGGATCAGCTTCTCCATGACCTCCTTGCCCTCGGCCGTCTTGGTGTTGATGGCCAGGGAACGCTTGTTGGAGTTGAGCATGGTGAAGTACAGGGCGTCGAGGTCCGGGATGTCGCGCAGCTGCTGGCGGGTCACGTCGCCGCCATTGATGCGCTCGACCTTGATGACGTCGGCACCGAACCAGGCGAGCATCTGCGTACAAGCAGGGCCCGCCTGGACCCCGGTGAAGTCGATCACCTTAATGCCCGCGAGCGGCTGTTCATTCATGTCTGAGTCCTTCTCGTGATGGGTTGCGCGGCGAACAGTGGTTGTGCGTACGCAAGTTGAGAGATGGCTTGCCAAACAGTGCGGGCGGTCACTTCTTCGACGGCACGATGTTGCCGACGGTGATGCCCTTGGGGTTGAGGTGCGAGATGTGACCGCTCTCCGTACCCGCGCCGGGGTCGATGGCGCAGTCGATCAGGGCGGGTCCGCCCGCGGCGAGCGACTCGGTGAGGGCCGCGGTGACCTCGGCGGGCGTGGTGGCGCGGTAGCCCTTGCCACCGAACGCCTCGATCATGAGGTCGTGCCGGGCGGACAGCGTCAGGGTGGTGGGCGACGGGGCGTCGTCGCGCGGGTTGACGTCGTTGCCGCGATACACACCGCCGTTGTTCATGATCACGGTGGTGACGGGGAGCTGGTAGCGGCAGATCGTTTCCAGTTCCATGCCGCTGAACCCGAAGGCGCTGTCGCCCTCGACGGCGATCACCGGCTGGCCGGTCTCCACGGCGGCGGCGATCGCGTAGCCCATGCCGATCCCCATCACACCCCAGGTGCCGACGTCCAGGCGGTGGCGCGGGACGTGCATGTCGATGACGTTGCGCGCCACGTCGAGGGCGTTGGCACCCTCATTGACGAGGTAGGCGTGCTGGTTGTCGCGCAGCACGTCGCGTACGGCGCGCAGCGCGCCCATGAACTGCATCGGGTGCGGGTCGGCCGCCAGGCGCCCGGCCATCTTCTCGACGTTCTGCGCGGAGCGCGCCGCGAGCTCCTCGCGCCAGGCGGCGGGCGCGGAGATCTGTCCCGGCTTGGCGCGCTCGGCCAGCGCCTCCAGCACGGACTCGACGTCACCGACGAGGGGGGCCGCGATCGGCTGGTTGCTGTCCAGCTCCCTGGGCTCGATGTCGACCTGGATGAACTTCGCGTCGGGGTTCCACTGCGGCGCCTCGCCGTGCCCGAGCAGCCAGTTGAGGCGGGCTCCGACGAGCATCACGACGTCGGCCTTGCGCAGCGCGAGGGAGCGGGCGGTCGCCACCGACTGCGGGTGGTCGTCGGGCAGCAGGCCCTTGGCCATCGACATCGGTACGTACGGGATGCCGGTCGACTCGACGAACTCCCGGATCCTGTCGTCGGCCTGGGCGTAGGCGGCGCCCTTGCCGAGCACCACCAGCGGCCGCTCGGCGCCGGCGAGGAGTTCGATGGCGCGATCCACCGCCTCGGGCGCGGGCAGCTGTCGCGGAGCCGGGTCGACCAGCCGGCTGAGGGTCTTGGCGCCCTCCGCCTTGTCCATGATGGAGCCGAGTACGGCGGCCGGGATGTCGAGGTAGACGCCGCCCGGCCGGCCGGAGACGGCGGTGCGCAGCGCGCGGGCGATGCCCCGGCCGATGTCCTCGACCCGGCTGATGCGGTACGCGGCCTTGCAGAACGGCTGCGCGGCGGCGAGCTGGTCCATCTCCTCGTAGTCGCCCTGCTTGAGGTCGACGAGGTGGCGCTCGCTGGACCCCGAGATCTGCACCATCGGGAAGCAGTTGGTGGTGGCGTTGGCCAGGCCGACGAGTCCGTTCAGGAACCCCGGCGCGGACACCGTGAGAGCGATGCCCGGCTTCTTGGTGAGGTAGCCGGCCGCGGCCGCGGCGTGGGCCGCGTTGGACTCGTGGCGGAAGCCGATGTAGCGGATGCCCTCGGCCTGGGCGAGCCGGGCCAGATCCGTGATCGGGATGCCGACCACGCCGTAGATGGTCTCGACGTCGTTCAGCTTCAGAGCGTCGACGACCAGGTGGTACCCGTCGGTGAGCTCGGCCTGTGCGTCGGCGTTCGCCGCTGTCTCCTGTGGTGAGGGGGCGGTCATGGTCCGAGGTCCTCCTTGGGCAAGTGATGCTGTGCGGCTTGTGGATCCACCTTCCGCACTGCACCCTCGCCCCGTCCAAGACCTGACGACGACCAGCCAATAACCAGTATTTATCAACGGCCGGAACGGGCCCGGGTACCTGCGGTGATAGTCGGCCACTATCAGCCGTTCACCGTTGCGCATTGGACGCTGACGGGCCACGGCCCCCAGGCTCGCAGTCGAGCGTTTCAGCTCTGTCGACCGTTTCGGCTGTGTCGGCTGGTTCGCCTCAACCGGCGCAAGGAGGTGCGGTGATGGCCACAGTGGCCACGGCGTCCGTGCGTGAACCGGACCGCTACCACGCCCCCGCGCTCACCGGTCTCGTCGATCTGCTGTCGCGGCCCGTGCGGGCGCGTCCGCATGCGCGGGCCCTCGTCGTCGGTGCGGAGCGCGTCGAACTGTCGTATGCCGCTCTCGCCTCGCTCGCCGACAACCTGGCCCGCCGGCTGACGGCCGCCGGGGTACGGCCCGGGGACCCGGTGGGGCTGGTCGCCGCGAACACCGTCGAGTACGTCGTGTCCCTCTTGGGTGCGGCCCGGGCCGGCGCGGTCGTCGCCCCGCTGGATCCGGCTCTGACTGCCGGTCAACTGGCCGGGCGGCTCAAGATGTTCGGGGCGCGGGTGGTGCTGTGCGGGCCCGAGGCGCCCGCGGGCGTACCGGCCTGGCCCGTGCGGGTAAGCGTCGCGTCCGGCGCCCCCTGCATGGTCACGCTCGATACGACGCGCGCGCCGCTCGGCCTGTACGGGACACCCGCACCGGGCCTCGCCCCGGACGACGCCCTGATCCTGTCGACGGCGGGCACCACGGACCGGGCCCGCCTGGTGCCGCTGACCCACGGGAACGTGGCCGCGGCGGTGCGTGCGCTGTGCGCGACGTACGAACTGGGGCCGCGGGACGCGACGGTGGCGGTCATGCCGCTGTTCCACACGCACGGGCTGATCGCGGCGCTGCTCGCCACGCTCGCCGGCGGCGGGTGTGTGCTGCTCCCGGCCGGGGGGCGTTTCTCGGCGGACACGTTCTGGGATGACATGCGGGCGGTGGGGGCCACCTGGTTCACCGCGGTGCCCGCCATCCACGAGATCCTCCTCGACCGCTCGGCGGTCGAACATCTCGCGCCGCTCGTGCCGCCGCTGCGCTTCGCCCGCAGTTCCAGCGCTCCGCTCAACACCGCGACCCAGCGGGCTCTTGAGCGCACGCTCGGGGTGCCGCTGCTGTCGGCGTACGGCATGACGGAGGCCGCCCATCAGGCGAGCAGCGAACCCCTGCCGCCGACCGGTACGTCCAAGCACGGATCCGTGGGCCGGCCGACCGGGACGCGGATTCAGGTCGTCGACGCGTCGGGGCAGGCGTGCCCGCCCGGTGTGCAGGGCGAGGTCTGGGTGCGCGGCCCCAGCGTGACCAGGGGCTATCTCGTCGATCCGGCGGCGACGGCGCACGGTTTCGGCGGAGGCTGGCTGCGCACCGGGGACCTGGGGCATCTGGACGCCGACGGCGCTCTGTTCCTCACCGGCCGGATCAGGAATCTGATCACGCTGGCGGGCGATCAGGTCAGTCCCGAGTACGTCGAGGACGTGTTGTGCGGTTGTCCCGCTATCGCCGAGGCCGCCGTGTTCGGGGTGCCGGACGAGCGGCACGGGCATCGGGTGGGCGCGGCCGTGGTGCTGCGCGAGGGGGAGGACGCGGAGCCCTCCGAGATCGTCAGGTACTGCCGGGGCCGGCTGGCCGCTTTCGAGGTGCCCGAGCGGATCCGGGTCGTCGAGGCGCTGCCGCACACGGCCAAGGGAGCGCTGGACCGGCAGGCGGTCCAGCTCCGTTTCGCCCGGTGACGTAGCGGCCGGGCGGGCCCGCCGGACCCGCCCCGCTTCAGCGGACCAGGGGTTCGGCCACGGGCAGCGGCTGGTCGAAGAAGTCGTCCAGGCGCAGTGAGGCCGCCGCCGTCATGAACGCGCGGGCCGCGAGCGAGCCCGGCGTCGCGTCGTGGATCGCGACCGAGATGAGCGCTCGCGCGTCCGGTTCGACGAGGCGCAGCGCGCGCATCCGGCCGGTGACCGGCAGGGCCCTCAGCCAGGTGTGGGGCACGATGCTGGTACAGGCGCCCGCGCCCACGTTCGCGTACAGGGTCGCCACCGAGTCGGTCTCCACCTGCGGGGTGACAGTGACTCCGCTGCGGGTGAACGCGGCGTCAATGACCTGACGGATCCGCATGTCGGGGGTGAGCAGCGCGAGCGGCAGCTGGGACGCCTCGGCCCAGGTGAGGGTGTCGGACTGGGGCAGCAGTTGATCGGCCGCGGCAAGCAGCATGTACCGCTCCTCGTACAGCGGTGTCACCTGGAGTCCGTCCCGGTCCTCGGGGCCGAAGTGGGCGATGGCCGCGTCGAGCTCGAAGGCGCGCAGCTGCCGGATGAGTTCCGTGGTGGACAGGCGGGAGCGCACTTGGACCTTGGCCAGCGGGTGCGCGGTGCAGAACGCCATCACCGGCAGCGCGAGCGTCGTCGAGGCGGTGGGCTCCGCGCCGAGGCGCAGCGTCCCGGTGATGCCCGACTGGACGGCGGCCACCTCGGCCTTGAACGCCTCCTGCTCGGCGAGGATCCGCTTGGCCCAGACGACCAGGCGCTCGCCTTCGGGCGTCAGGCCCTGGTAGTTGTGGCCGCGGTTGATCAGTGTGACGTTGAGTTCGCGCTCCAGTTTGGCGATCGACACGGAGAGTGCGGGCTGCGAGACGAAGCAGGCTTCCGCGGCGCGCGCGAAGTGCCTCTCCCGGGCCACCGCCACGAAGTACTCCAGCTGCCGGAAGAGCATGCCCCGCCTCCTGCTTCGTCCCCCGCATCCCATACGTCCCCGCCCCCGACCAGGTCGAACACACCTGCGGTGGCGCGCTGCCCGAGCTTACCCGGCGGTCTCGGCGGCGCCATGCCCGATCCGAAGGCCCTGCTCCCCCAAGGTCATTGGGGGAGCAGGGCCGCGCTTCATCCCGTGCCGGTGCGGCGTGCCAGCAGGTCGGTGGCCGCGTGCACCGCTCGGAGCCTGGGTGCCTCGGCACCCGTGATGTCGGCCATCTCCACCACCGCGGTCACGATGGCGTCGAGTTCCAGCTGCTTGCCCGCTTCCAGGTCCTGGAGCATCGACGTCTTGTGGTCGCCGACGCCCTCCGCGCCCCGCAGGCGCTTCTCGATGGAGATGTCCGGGTTGCTGCCGACCCGGGCGGCAATGTCCAGCGTCTCCTCCATGAGCTGGGCCACCAGGCGTCGTGTCGGCGGATGTTGGCAGATCTCCACCATCGTGGCCCGGGTGAGGGCGCTGATCGGGTTGAAGGCGACGTTGCCCATCAGCTTGATCCAGATATCGTCGCGCAGGTTCGGCTCCACGGGGCACTTGAGCCCGCCCGCGACCATCGCCTCGCTCAGCGCGGTGCACCGCGCCGAAATCCCGCCACCGGGTTCACCGATGGAGAAGCGGGTGCCTTCGAGGTGGCGGATCACGCCGGGGGCGTCGATGACGGTGGCGGGGTAGACCACGCAGCCCACGGCCCGTTCCGGCGCGAGGACCTTGCTGGTCGCACCGCCCGGGTCCACCGCCTCGATCCGGCGGCCCTCGTAGGGTCCCGCGAGCCGGTGGAAGTACCACCACGGGATGCCGTTCTGCCCGGCGACGACGGCGGTGTACTCGCCGAGGAGCGGTTCGATCAGCGGGCCGCTGGACGGGTAGGAGTGTGCTTTGAGCCCGAGGAACACGAAGTCCACGGGTCCGATCTCGGTGGGGTCGTCGGTGGCGTGCGGGTGGGCGACGAAGTCTCCGCGCGGGCTGATGACCCTGACCCCGCGCTCGCGGATGGCCTGCAGGTGCGGACCGCGGGCGATCAGGTGGACATCGGCACCACCCCGGTGCAGGGCCGCTCCTACGAAGGCTCCGATCGCGCCGGCTCCGAGGACAGCAATCTTCACGGCAACTCCTCTCGGGAGGAAGGGTGAGCGATTGTGATTGGATACTGTATGCAGTCGGACTCTCCGCTGTACACCCGTCGCGCCCGAACCGATACGGCCGCGATATCCCCAACTGCCCGGCCGCCGGGGCCCACCCCCGACACTCAGCAAACTGCATACAATATGCTGCACTGCTCCTGCCCCGTGCCCCTCTTGCTACGCTCCCGACGCTCCCGACGCACCGACGGACCCGTAAGGCCCCTGAGAGAAGGAGAGCAATGCCCGCTTCACCACCACAACGCATCGGCGTGGTCGCCGAGTCGACCTCCGGGGAAACCAGAGTGGCGGCCACCCCCGACACCGTCCGCCGCCTGATCGAGCTCGGCTACGAGATCGTCGTCGAGACCGGGGCCGGAGCCGCATCGGGCTTCTCCGACGTGTCGTACGTCGAGGCGGGAGCGCGCCTCGACGACGCCTGGCCGGCCGATGTCGTCCTCAAGGTCAACGCGCCGTCCCACGACGAGGTGCGGCGGCTGCGGGACGGGGCGACGATCGTCGGCCTGCTCGCCCCCGCCCAACACTCCGAACTCCTCACCCAGCTCGCGAACAGACCCCTGACCGCATTGTCGATGGACGCCGTGCCCCGCATCTCGCGGGCCCAGTCCCTGGACGTGCTCAGCTCGATGGCCAACATCGCCGGCTATCGCGCGGTCATCGAGGCGGCCCACGCCTTCGGACGCTTCTTCACCGGACAGGTCACCGCGGCCGGCAAAGTGCCTCCCGCGAAGGTGCTGGTGGTCGGCGCCGGAGTGGCCGGCCTGGCAGCCATCGGAGCCGCGGGGAGCCTCGGCGCGGTGGTGCGGGCCACGGATCCGCGCAGCGAGGTCGCCGATCAAGTGCGCTCGCTCGGCGGCGAGTTCCTGCCCGTAGAGGTCGAACAGGAGTCGGCCGGCGACGGATACGCGCGGGCCACCTCCGAGGCCTACGACCGGCGCGCCGCCGAGATCTACTCCGAGCAGGCCAGGGACGTCGACATCATCATCACGACGGCCCTCATCCCGGGGCGCCCCGCGCCACGGCTGATCACGGCCGTGCAGGTGGCCTCGATGAAACCGGGCAGCGTCATCGTCGACATGGCGGCGGCGCAGGGCGGGAACGTCGAGGGGACGGTGACCGGCCGGGCGATCGTCACCGAGAACGGCGTCACCGTCATCGGCTACACCGACCTCGCGGGCCGCCTGCCCGCCCAAGCCTCACAGCTGTACGGCACGAACCTGGTGAACCTGCTGAAGCTGCTCACCCCGGAACGGGACGGGCAGCTGACCCTCGACCTCAAGGACGTCGTACAGCGCGCGGTGACTGTGGTGCACGACGGCGAGACGCTGTGGCCGCCGCCCCCCGTCGCGGTCTCGGCGGCGCCCGCGAAGGCCCCGGCCGCGCCGGCGTCACCGGTCGATCCGACGCCGCCGCGGCGCCTGTCACCGGCGGGCCGCTACGGCCTTATCGCGCTCGGGATGCTCGCCCTGTTCGCGATCGTCGCCGTCTCCCCCGCCCAACTCGCCTCCAACTTCACGGTGTTCGCGCTAGCCGTGGTCATCGGCTACTACGTGATCGGCAAGGTCCACCACGCGCTGCACACCCCACTGATGTCGGTCACCAACGCGATCTCGGGGATCGTGGTGGTCGGGGCGCTGCTCCAGATCGGCCACCCGCCCCTGGCCATCAGCGTGTTGGCGTTCCTGGCCATCCTGCTCACCACCGTGAACATCTTCGGTGGGTTCGCCGTCACCCGTCGCATGCTCGGCATGTTCTCGAAAGGCTGAGGTTCGATGAACGCAACCACGGCGGCCCAGGCCGCCGACATCGTCGCCGCCCTGCTGTTCGTCCTCAGCCTGGCGGGACTCTCCCAGCACCACACCGCCCGGGCGGGGGTCGCCTACGGCGTGGCGGGCATGGCCCTCGCGCTCGTCGCCACCGTCGTCGTCGCCGGGCGCTCCGTCTCCGGCGGGTCGATCGCGCTGATCGCAATCGCGGGCGCGATCGGTGGCGCGATCGGCCTGTGGCGGGCCCGCCGCGTCGAGATGACCCAGATGCCCGAGCTGATCGCCGTGCTGCACAGCCTCGTCGGGCTCGCCGCCGTACTGATCGGGTGGAACAGCTACCTGGAGGTCGAGGCGCAGCACCCGGGCTCCACCGAGCTGGCCGGTTCGCTGCTGCGGATCCACCACGCCGAGGTGTTCATCGGCATCTTCATCGGCGCGGTCACCTTCACGGGTTCCGTGATCGCGTTCCTGAAGCTGTCGGCGCGCATCAAGTCCCGGCCGCTGACCCTGCCCGGGAAGAACCTCCTCAACGTCGGCGCTCTGGCCGGCTTCGTGGGCCTGACCGTCTGGTTCACCGTCAGCCCGAACCTCGCGCTGATGATCGCCGTCACCGTGCTCGCGCTCGCGCTCGGCTGGCATCTGGTCGCCTCCATCGGCGGCGGCGACATGCCCGTCGTGGTGTCGATGCTCAACAGCTACTCGGGCTGGGCCGCAGCCGCGGCCGGCTTCCTCCTGGACAACAACCTGCTCATCGTGACCGGGGCCCTGGTCGGCTCCTCCGGCGCTTACCTGTCCTACATCATGTGCCGGGCCATGAACCGGTCCTTCCTCTCCGTCATCGCGGGCGGCTTCGGCGTCGAGGCCGCACCCAGCGGCGAGGAGGAGCAGGGCGAGCACCGGGAGATCAGCGCCGAGGACACCGCGAACGCACTGCTCAACGCCACACAAGTGATCATCACGCCGGGGTACGGCATGGCGGTCGCCCAGGCCCAGCACCCGGTGGCTGAGCTGACGCGCCGCCTGCGCGAGCGCGGCGTGACCGTCCGCTTCGGCGTGCACCCCGTGGCCGGGCGGCTGCCTGGGCACATGAACGTCCTCCTGGCCGAGGCCCGCGTCCCGTACGACGTCGTCCTGGAGATGGACGAGATCAACGACGACTTCGCCGGCACCTCGGTGGTCCTGGTCATCGGCGCCAACGACACGGTCAATCCGGCGGCGATGGACGATCCGGCCAGCCCCATCGCGGGGATGCCGGTACTGCGGGTGTGGGAGGCGGAGCACGTCGTCGTGTTCAAGCGGTCCCTGGCCTCCGGGTACGCAGGCGTGCAGAACCCGCTGTTCTTCCGGGAGAACAGCAGCATGCTGTTCGGCGACGCCAAGCAGAGCGTGGAGGCGATCCTGCGCGAGCTGGCAGTGAGCGACCCGGGCCCGGCGGCGGGTTCCGGCCCCAGGCCGGCGGAGCAGCCCGCACCTGCCTGACCGTCAAGTAGACGTACACCGCCGATACGACGCGCGGCGGCCGGGATGCTCTCCCGGTCGCCGCGCGTCGCGCTTGGCCAGTTCCGGGATCTGCACAACAGAGTCAGATTGCATACAGAATCCTATATGCTGCACGGGAGCCCTCCACCACCAGCACCTCCCCGCAGCCCGCCACCCCGAGGGAGCCCATGCGCGAGCCACGCACTTTCCCAGGCACCGCGACGACACCGGTCGCCAGGCCGGCACCTCTGCGCCAAGCCGTGTACGACGTCTTGATCGAGCTGATCGTGGGGGGCGTACTCCAGCCGGGCCAGCATCTGATCGAGGCCGAACTCGCCGTGGACCTGGGCGTGAGCCGCCAGCCGGTGCGCGAGGCGCTCCTGCGCCTACAGTCGGATGGATGGGTGGAACTGCGCCCCGCGCAGGGCGCGTTCGTGCACAGCCCGACCGTCGAGGAAGCCGCCCAGCTCCTCGGCGTCCGCGCCGTCCTGGAGACCCACGCGGCGCACGGCGCCGCACAGTACGCGACCGGTGCTGACATCGCGCGCCTGTGGGAACTGCAGGCCGCCGGAATAGCCGCGCTCTCCGCGGACGACGCCCGCGGCATAGTCGAGGCGAACGCGGTGCTGCACGGATTCATCACCGAGCTGGCACGCAACCCCATCCTCGCCGAGCTGATCCGGCAGGTCGACCGCCGCGTGCGCTGGTACTACATGCCCATCGCGCGACCACGCGGCAAGGACGCGTGGAACGAGCACGCCGAGATCATCGACCGCATCGCGGCCGGCGACGCCGACCGGGCCGAGGCCCTGATGCACCAGCACACCCGGACGACCACCGACTTCTACTGCCGGCAGCTCAGTGCCGTGCCCCGAGCCGGGGCGTAAGGGCGGCGACACCGGACGGCCTCACCCCAACTTCCGTACCTGACACGCCAATTGGCCGGAGCCGGACGGAGCAGGGAGCGCACCCCACCGTCCGGCCCCGGCCTGTGCCACGGGTGCCCGCCGGACGACTGCCGCCGCCGTCCAGCGCTGTGTCCGCATCCGCGCACGGTCTGCGGTCCCGGGCGCGAGGACGCGCCCGGGTCTCCGCTCAGTTCGCCGCGCTGGTCAGCCCTCGACTGTCGCTGCCGGAGGCGGGCTGCACACCGGGCAGCTCCTGGTCCGCGGGGCGGCCGGGCTGGCGCAGCAGCAGGGTGATCAGGGCCGACAGGAAGGCGATGCCCCCTGCCAGGTAGTAGCCGCCCGAGTAGCCCCAGGCGCTGATCACCGAAGCGGCCAGGCCGCCACCACCGACACCGCCGACCAGCTTGGCGCTGTAGACGAGGCCGTAGTTGGTGGCGTTGTTGTTCTCCCCGAAGTAGTCCGGGACCAGTGCCGCGAACAGCGGGTAGAAGGCGCCGCCGCCGAAGCCGTTGACGAAGGCGAAGATCAGGAACATCGGCTCGTTGTGGGCCTGCCCCGACCACAGCACGCCGAACTGCGCGACGCCCGCGATCACAAGGACGAGCGTCAGAGTCTGCCGGCGGCCCAGCGTGTCCGACAGCCAGCCCACGGCGGCCCGGCCCACCCCGTTGACCACGGCGAGCACACCCGCCGACGAGGCGGCGATCAGCGGCCCGAAGCCGAGGCTCTTGGCGAAGGGGACCTGGAAGTTGATGCCGAAGAGGGAGACGCCGCCGATGCAGACGAGGGCGAACCACATCAGCGGCAGCTGCCCGGTCTTGATCGCCTGCATCGGGGTGAACTGCCCTTTGGCGGGCGGGTTCTTGCGCAGCCTGCGCGCCACGCGATCGGCGTCCTCGCCGCCACCGCGATTGAGCGGGTCGACGTCGTGCGGCCACCAGCTCTTGGGCGGGTCGCGGAAGAAGAAACCGCAGGCACCCACGAGGAGCACCATGCCCAGGCCGATCAGGTCGAGGACCAGTTGGTAGTTGCCGGGGTGGAACCAATAGCTGAAGACGAAGATCAACGGCAAGGTGCCGTACGCGAATCCGCCGTTGACGAAGCCGGTCCGTGCGCCCTTGTTGTCCGGATACCACTTGCCGACCATGTTGATGCAGGTCGCGTAGACGAGTCCGGAACCGGCGCCGCCGAGCACCGAGTAGCCGAGGATCACGACGATCGTGTTCGAGACGTGTGAGATGGCGATGAAGCCGAGTCCGGACAGTGCGGCTCCGAGGAGCATGCCCGTCTTCGCGGAGAGCTTTCCGGTCTCCCGCAGCCTGCCCGCGGGGAAGGCTACGCCCGCCTGGAAGACCGCCCAGATACTGGCGATCCAGAAGGCCTCGGTGAGGGTCCAGCCGTGGGCGTGCTCGAGCGTCGACTCCGCCGAGCTGTATCCGTACTCATAAACGCTGACACCCATCATCGCGATCCACGGGAGCCAGACCATCCATGCCCGGGGCCTGCCCAGGATGGAGCGGTCGGTCTCGCCGACGCGGTAGACGCGCCCGTTGGCGTCGGTGACTTCCCGGTACGAGGTGGAAGTCGCCTGCGGTGTTACTGACATGTGTGCCTTCCCTTGCTGAAAAGAGCCTGGCGTGCGCCCCCTGGGGCCTTGCTCTTCGTGCAGTGGTGAAAGCGACTCCCCTCCGGCTATGCGCGCCCGGGCTGGGGCCGGGCGCGGTGGGGGGTACGCCGTCGGCTCGTCACGAATCCGGGGCGGCATCCCGGAATCCGCCGGCGCGCAGGCGGTGACCTGGTGGTTCGTCCTCGGGGCGGCGGGTTCAAGTCCGCGGCGAGGTATGGCAGACAACTGACCTGCCGATCAGGCGCAGGGAGCCTGACTGCAGATTGCATACGGTATGGAGTGCGGAATTCTCGTGTCCAGTGGGGCGGCATGAAGCTTGACCAGTGCATTACCCAACTACCTTTGGGAGCCGTGTGGTTACAGGCCGCAGCGAGCAATGAGACCGGTTCCGGGCAGGCCGAAGGGCCCCGTGGGCTCTGCCCGCGGGGCTGCACGACACACAGCCCGCTACGTCACTCCGCAGCGGGCTGTGCCTTCAACTCCAATGTCAGCGCAGCAACTTCACCGCCTCGATGACCAAGGGGTGCATGCCCGGCGCGTCGCCGTCCGCCAGCGCGCACAGCCTGGTGCGCATCCGCGGATCCCAGAACCTGCCGATGTGTCCGGCCAGTTCGGCGGCGGCCCGTCCCGCGGGCAGATGGGCGAGGTTCACGGCGATGTCGTTGGCCATGCGGCGCTCAGACGGCTCGGTGGCGGCCATGGTGTCAGTCCCCCGCCGTCAGGGCGCCCACGGGGGCCTCGGCGGCCGTGGGCGCCCCTTCCTGCCCCTTCGGCGCCAGGGCGACCTGGACGGCCGTCACCTTGTACTCGGGGCAGTTCGTCGCCCAGTCGGAGTTCTCCGTGGTCACCACGTTGGCGCCGGTGACCGGGTGGTGGAAGGTCGTGTAGACGACGCCGGTCGGCATCCGGTCGGAGACCATCGCGCGCAGCGTGGTGCGGCCGACCCGGCTGGCCAGGGTGACCAGGTCGCCGTCGGCGATCCCGCGGTCCTCCGCGTCGTGCGGATGCAGCTCCAGGACGTCCTCGGCATGCCAAGCGACATTGCCGGTGCGGCGCGTCTGCGCCCCGACGTTGTACTGGCTGAGGATGCGCCCGGTGGTGAGCACCAGCGGGAAGCGGCGGGTGGAGCGCTCGCTGGTCGGCACGTAGGACGTGACGACGAACTTGCCCTTGCCGCGTACGAACTCGTCGATGTGCATGACGGGCGTACCCTCAGGCGCCTCGGCGTTGCACGGCCACTGGACGCTGCCCACCTTGTCGAGCAGCTCGAAGGAGACACCCCCGAACGTCGGAGTGACCGAGGCGATCTCGTCCATGATCTGGCTCGGGTGCTCGTACGCCATCGGGTACCCCATGGCGGTGGCGATCTCAGTGACGATCTGCCACTCGTGCTTGCCCGACTTCGGCGCCATCACCGCGCGCACCCGGTTGACCCGGCGCTCCGCGTTGGTGAACGTGCCGTCCTTCTCCAGGAACGACGCCCCGGGCAGGAACACGTGGGCAAACTTGGCGGTCTCGTTGAGGAACAGATCCTGGACGACGACGAGTTCCATCGCCTCCAGGGCCGCGGTGACGTGCTTGAGGTTCGGGTCGGACTGCGCGATGTCCTCGCCGTGGACGAACAGCCCGCGGAAGGAGCCGTCGATGGCCGCGTCGAACATGTTGGGGATGCGAAGCCCCGGCTCGGACAGCAAGGTGGCGCCCCACAGGTCCTCGAACACGGTGCGCACCGCGTCGTCGGAGACATGCCGGTAGCCAGGCAGTTCGTGCGGGAAGGAGCCCATATCGCAGGAGCCCTGGACATTGTTCTGGCCCCGCAGCGGATTGACGCCCACACCGTCGCGCCCGATGTTCCCGCACGCCATCGCGAGGTTGGCCATCCCCATCACCATGGTCGAGCCCTGGCTGTGCTCGGTGACGCCAAGGCCGTAGTAGATCGCCCCATTGGGCGCCCCCGCGTAAAGCCGGGCGGCCGCGCGCAATTCGCCGGCCGGGACCCCGGTGACCGGCTCGACGGCCTCGGGGCTGTTCTCGGGGCGGGCCACGAACGCGGCCCACTCCTCATAGCCCTCGCACCGCTCGGCCACGAAGTTCTTGTCGACGAGGTTCTCGGTGACCACGACATGCGCCATGGCATTGATCACGGCCACGTTGGTGCTCGGCCGCAGCTGCAGATGGTGGTCGGCCTCGATGTGCGGCGAGCGTACGAGGTCGATGCGGCGCGGGTCGACCACGATGAGCCGGGCCCCCTCGCGCAGCCGGCGCTTCATCCGGGAGGCGAACACCGGGTGTCCGTCGGTGGGGTTGGCGCCTATCACCACGATGACGTCGGCCTCGGCGACCGAGCGGAAGTCCTGCGTCCCCGCGGATTCACCGAAGGTCTGCTTGAGCCCGTATCCGGTGGGCGAGTGGCAGACGCGCGCACACGTGTCGACGTTGTTGTTGCCGAAGGCGGCACGGACCATCTTCTGGACGACGTACACCTCCTCATTCGTGCACCGCGACGAGGTGATCGCGCCGACCGCGCCCGTCCCGTACATCTCCTGCAGGTCCCGCATCCGGCGCGCGACGGTGGTGACGGCCTCGTCCCACTCGACCTCGCGCCACGGGTCCGTGATCTTCTCGCGCACCATGGGCTTGAGGACACGGTCGGGGTGCGTTGCGTAACCGAAGGCGAAGCGGCCCTTGACGCACGCGTGTCCCTCGTTGGCGCCGCCGTCCTTGTACGGCACCATGCGCACGAGTTCGTCGCCGCGCAGTTCGGCCTTGAAGGAGCAGCCGACACCGCAGTACGCGCAGGTGGTGATCACCGAACGGGTCGGCATCCCGAGGTCGACGACCGACTTCTCCTGGAGCGTGGACGTCGGGCAGGCCTGCACGCAGGCGCCGCAGGAGACGCACTCGGAGTCCATGAAGGACTCTCCCGCGCCCGCCGCCACCTTGGAGTCAAAGCCGCGTCCCTCGATGGTCAGGGCGAAGGTGCCCTGGATCTCGCCGCAGGCGCGCACACAGCGGGAGCAGGCGATGCACTTGGAGGCGTCGAAGTCGAAGTACGGGTTGGAGGTGTCCTTGGGCGCGTCCAGGTGGTTGGCCCCGTCCTGACCGAAGCGGACCTGCCTGAGGCCCACCACGCCCGCCATGTCCTGTAGTTCGCAGTCTCCGTTGGCAGGGCAGGTGAGACAGTCCAGCGGGTGGTCGGAGATGTACAGCTCCATGACGCCCTGGCGGAGCTTCTCGACCTTGGGGGTCTGGGTGCGCACCTGCATGCCGTCGGCACACGGCGTGGTACAGGAGGCGGGCGTGCCGCGCCGGCCGTCAATCTCGACGACGCACAGGCGGCAGGAGCCGAAGGCCTCCAGGGAGTCGGTGGCGCAGAGCTTGGGGATGTCGACGCCGGCCTCGGCCGCCGCCCGCATCACCGAGGTGCCCTCGGGCACGCTCACCGGTATGCCGTCGACCTCGACCGACACGGTGGCCGGTCCGGGCCGCTCCGGGGTGCCGAAGTCGGGTTCCTTCAGAAGCGTCATGCTGTGCCCTCCGTCCTCGCACCTGGAACGCGCGGGATTGGGATGTCGACCGTCCGCGCCCCGCTGAGGGAACGGGCCGGCCCGGTGAAGTCGTCCGGGAAGTGGGTGAGCGCGCTGCGCACGGGCAGCGGGGTCAGGCCGCCCATCGCACACAGCGAGCCGTCCGTCATCAGCTCGCACAGGTCGTCCAGGACCGCCAGGTTCTCGTCCCGGTTCTCGTCCGCGACGATCCGGTCGATGGTCTCCACGCCCCGTACCGAACCGACCCGGCACGGGGTGCACTTGCCGCAGGACTCGGCCGCGCAGAACTCCATGGCGAAGCGCGCCTGGGCGGCCATGTCGACGGTGTCGTCGAAGACCACGATGCCGCCGTGCCCGACCATCGCCCCGGCCGCCGCGAACGCCTCGTAGTCCATGGGCAGGTCGAACGAGGAGGGCGGCAGGTAGGCGCCAAGCGGCCCGCCGACCTGGGCGGTGCGCACCGGCCGGCCCGACCGCGTGCCGCCGCCGTACTCCTCGATGAGTTCACGCAGCGTGATGCCGAAGGCGGTCTCGACGATGCCGCCGCGGGCGATGTTGCCGCCGAGCTGGAACACCTGGGTGCCGCGCGAGCGCTCCACGCCGAGCTCCTGGTACGCCTTGGCGCCCTGGGCGAGCACGACGGGGACGGTGGCGAGGGTGAGGACGTTGTTGACGACGGTCGGCTTGCTGAACAGGCCCTCGATGGCGGGGATCGGCGGTTTGGCGCGGACCATGCCGCGCTTGCCCTCCAGGCTCTCCAGCATGGAGGTCTCCTCGCCGCAGATGTACGCGCCCGCACCGACCCGCACGTGCAGGTCGAAGGCGAGCGGCGTGCCGAGGACCGAGGTGCCGAGCCAGCCGCGCTCGCGGGCGATCTCGATGGCGGCGCGCATCGTGACCACCGCGTCCGGGTACTCGGAGCGGATGTAGAGGTAGCCCTCGCGGGCGCCGACGGCGTGCGCGGCGATCGTCATGCCCTCAATGAGCAGGAACGGGTCGCCCTCCATGAGCATGCGGTCGGCGAAGGTCCCGCTGTCGCCCTCGTCGGCATTGCAGCAGATGAACTTGAGTTCGCCCGGGCAGTCGAGGACAGTCTTCCACTTGATGCCCGCGGGGAAGCCCGCCCCGCCGCGCCCTCGCAGGCCCGAGTCGGTCACTTCGGCGACCACGTCGGCGGACGTGAGCTTGAGCGCGGTGCGCAGACCGGTGAGTCCGCCGTGGCGCAGATAGTCGTCGGCGTCGAGCGGATCGATGACGCCGACGCGTCCGAACGTGACCCTGTTCTGCCGTGCCAGCCACGGAAGTTCGTCCACCAGGCCGAGGCGCAGGGGGTGTTCGCCGCCGTCGAGCAGGCCGGCGGCGAGTAGCGCGGGAACGTCGTCGGGGGCCACCGGACCGTACCCGATGCGCCCGTGCTCGGTGGCGACCTCAACGAGCGGTTCGAGCCAGAGCATGCCGCGCGATCCGGTGCGTACGAGATCGAGGGCCATGTCTGCGCCGTCGACGGCCTGTTGGAGTGCTGCGGCGACCTCGTCGGCGCCCACTGACCGAGCGGCCGAATCGCGGGGGACGTAGATCCGCACAGGAGGCTGCGCGGGATGCCGGGTCATGACCGGGGTACCTCACTTCCGTCGTGCGTGGCGCCGTCGCGCCGCGTCCGGTCGGTTCCGTGGAGCAGCGCGCCGAGCCGCTCCGTGTCCACCCGGCCGTACAGGCGCCCGTCCACCTCGACAGCGGGTCCGAGGGCGCAGTTGCCGAGGCAGAAGACCTGTTCGACGGTGACCGAGCCGTCCTGTGCGGTCTGCCCGAGGGCGAGCCCGCTCTGCTCCACGTACTCCACGAGCCGCCCGGCGCCCTGCGCCTGGCAGGCCTCCGCGCGGCAGACGCGGACGGTGCGGCGGCCCGCGGGTTCGGCGCGGAAGTCGTGGTAGAAGCTCACCACTCCGTGAACGTCGGCCCGCGAGAGGTTGAGCTCGTCGGCGAGGACGGGGACGGCCTCCTTGGGCACATGGCCCAGTTCGGCCTGCACGGCGTGGAGGATCGGCAGCAGCGCGCCACGCTGCTCGCGATGGGCGGCGGCGACCGTCCTCACCACCTGCTCCACCGTCGGATCACTGGTCCGGATCTTCATGATCGTGCGGCCTTTCGTCAGGGCCGTGGGAGAGGTACGGGCACGGGCACCTGGGGGTCCGGTCCGAGCACCACGGTTCGCGGTCACAGAGGCACCTCGACCTCACCTCGCGCGCACGGACGGCGCAAGGGGCGAAACAGTCCTAGCGAAGCAGCAAACTGGCATGCATACAAGCTCCTGCATACAGAATCCCAAACAGAACTGCATCGACGCATTCACCGCGATGTCCCGTCAATCCGCTGCAGGAGGCGTTGAGTTGATCCGGTCCCCGACCGCCCGTCGTCCAGGCGGGACATCACGCAAGGCCGTCACGGGGACATCACTCTGCATACGAAAACCTGTATCCTGAATCGGCCGCCGCGCGGTCCGCCCGGGGGCAACGGCCGGCACAGCCGCCGACTCGGTGAGATCGGGGGCGGAACAGGAGAACCATGCGCCAAGGCCTGACGGCTGCCTCCGCTCGACGCGTCGCCCGCCCTACCCCGCTGCGCCAGGCGGTGTCCGACGCCCTGGCAGAGCTGATCATCAGCGGCACCCTGGAACCGGGCCAGCACCTGGTGGAAGCGGATCTCGCCGAGCAGCTGGGGGTCAGCAGGCAACCCGTGCGCGAGGCGCTGCAGCGCCTGCACACGGACGGCTGGGTCGACCTCAGGCCCGCCCAGGGCGCATTCGTACATGTCCCCACGCAGGAAGAGGCGACCCAACTCCTCGGCGTCCGTACGGTGTTGGAGACCTACTCCGCACAACTTGCGGCGCAGCACGCCAAGCCCGAGCACGTCGAGCGCCTGTGGCAGCTCCAGCAGGAGGGCGTGGACGCGCTGGCCGAGAGTGCGACCCACCGCCTGGTCGCCGCGAACACGGCCCTGCACACCTACATCACCTCTGTGGGCGGCAACGACGTACTCGCCGAGCTGATCACACAGGTGGGGCGCAAGGTGCGCTGGTACTACACCCCGATCGCCAACTCCCGCTCCAAGGGCTCCTGGAACGAGCACGCCCGCCTCATCGAGGCCATCGCCAAGGGTGACCCTGAGCGGGCCGGCGAGATCATGCGCAAGCACACCGAGCGCACCCGCACCTACCGCAAAGCCATCGAAGCGGAGGCCGCCAGCGCCTGACCGTCTCCAGAGCGCGCGGCCCCCGAAGCGGACCGCGCCAGCGCACCCAGCGAGGGGTGCACCGCATCGGACCCGACGACGGCGCACAGCTCGAGCAGCCACGGCAGCACGGCGCCGAGCAGCATCCCGAACCCCTCGCCGTCCGCCCCCAGCATCGCCTCGGCCGGGACGCGCACCGGGTCGGCGACCACCGTGGACGTGGCACTGGCGAGCGGCGCCCCGGTGGCGCGCGCCGGAACGAACAGGCCGGGTGCGTGAGCCGGGACGCCCCAGAGCGTCAGGCCGCCGGAGTCCGCGACAGCCGGCGACGACCAGATATAACTGTCCGCCTCACCCGCGGCGACCACGTCGCGCTTGCGCGCCCGCAGCGTCACCACACCTCCCCTGCGCCGCACGGTCGAGCGCACAGTTCCCCCGGCACCGTCCTCCACCACCGCGAGGCTGCACAGGTGACGGCCGGCCGCGACCTCACCCCGCAGCCACCGCCCGCCGTACGCCCCGACCACCGCGGCCGCAGCGTAGTGGGACTGGAGCACCGCGGCCGTGGCCGGGCACACGGGCACGACCCGGGCGACCACCTTGGCGGCCAGCGCCAAGTCGGCGCCACCACCGGCGGGTTCGGCCGGGCAAGTCAGCCCGAGGAGCCCGGCCCGGCCGAGGGCCGTGACCGCCGTGCGCGGGAACTTCCCTTCCTGGCACGCCAGTTGGGCGGTCAGAGCGATGACGTCGTGCAGTGCGCTGGGATACGACACGGGGCGCCCCCTTGGGTGCGATGTCCGATCCGCCCCGGGCGGGCGGTCCCGATGACCTCGGCCGCGGATCGCGGATCAGCGAGGCATCGACCTGTATTGCATACAGTATGCCATTGGTGCCCGCGGTGGCGCTACGTATCCGAGGGTTGCGACCATCCAACTCCCCCTCGAACGACGCAGATTCGCGAGGACGCAAGGGGGCTCAGCCGAGGTCCGGGATCTCCCTCAGCAGCCCCGACGCCACGTCGAAGACAAAGCCCCTCACATCGTCGGTGTGGGGCAGGAACGGGGACGTACGCACCCGCCGCATCGACTGCCGCACGTCCTGGTCGGCGTCCCGGAACGACTCCACCGCCCATGCCGGGCGCTGCCCGACCTCCCGCTCCAGGTCGTACCGGAACTCCTCGGTCAGTGTCTGCAGGCCGCACCCCGTGTGGTGGATGAGGACGACGCTTCGGGTGTTCAGGGCGCGCTGGCTGATGGTGAGGGAGCGGATGGTGTCGTCGGTGACCACGCCACCGGCATTGCGGATGGTGTGGCAGTCCCCCAGCTCCAGGCCGAGCGCAGCGTGCAGGTCGAGCCGGGCATCCATGCAGGCCACGACCGCCACTCCGAGGACGGGACGGGCATCCATTCCGGGGTCGCGAAACACGTCGGCGTAGGCGCGGTTGGCTTGCACCAGAGACTCGATGACCGATTCCTGGCCGGGGGAACCGGTGGACGGGCGCGCACCGGAAGATGTCGATGTCAGCATGCTCGGTCACCTCTCAGACGGATCGATGCCCGGCCAGAACGGAGCCGGGCAGAACGCTGTCGCCCGGCGAACCGGGGCGACAGAAGGGAGACCAGGAGTGGTCGTTGACGTCAGGAGCGTAGGCGGCCCGGTGCGGCGGGCCGCATTGCGGGGACAGGCCGGTTCGGCCCCGCACTGGGCGGGGCCGAACCCTCACCTCCCGCTCAGAGCGCCTCCCCTGCGACCGCGCCCGTGGCCGAGGCGGTGCGGACACCGTCCTTCTTCGGCCGGCCCGGCGCCCGCAGGAACACCGCGAGCACCGCAGAGCAAAGGCCGATGGAACCGGCGAGGACGAACGCCCCCTCGTAGTCCCACGCGCCGACCACGACGGCGCCCATGCCGGAGCCGACAAGCCCGGAGATGAGCTTGGAGCTGTAGACCAGACCGTAGTTGGAGGCGTTGTTGTTCTCACCGAAGTAGTCCGCGGTCATCGCGGCGAACAGGGGGAAGATCGCGCCGCCGCCGAAACCGGAGACCATGGAGCAGAAGAGGAAGAACGGCATGCTGCCCATCGATCCGGACACCAGCACCCCGAACTGCGCCGATCCCAGGACCAGACAGACCAGGATGAGCGTGTTGCGACGGCCGTACTTGTCGGAGATCCAACCGATGACCCCGCGGCCCGTACCGTTCACGATCGCCTTCAGCGACATGGCGGTCGCCACGATGCCGCCGGCGAATCCCATGTCCTTGCCGAACGGGACCTGAAAGGCGATGCCGAAGATATTGATCCCCGCTGTGCACAGCAGGCAGAACCACATCATCCAAAGCACAGGGGTCCGCGCGGCTTCCTTCGTCGTGTACTGCTTCACGGCCGGCGGGTTCTTCTCCAGCGCGCGCACGATTCGCGGATCGTCGGAGACCTTCAGTGGGTCGACGTGCTCGGGCCACCAGCTCTTGGGCGGGTCCTTGAAGAACCAGCCCGCGACCGCGACCACGGTGCAGCAGATCAGGCCGACCATGACGAGGACGGTCTCGTAGTTGCTGAGGTCCATGTAGGACGTGAACAGGAACACGAAGGGCACCGAGCCATAGGCGAAACCGCCGTTGACCAGGCCGGTCTTGCCGCCCTTGCGCTCCGGGTACCACTTGCCGACCATGTTGACGCAGGTCGCGTAGACGAGACCCGCGCCGATGCCGCTGCACATGCCGAAACCGAGATAGGCCACGAACACATTCGGCGCGTACGCGAGCGACAGATAGCCGAGGACGGTGCCGAGGGCACCGAGCATCATGGCGTTGCGCGCCGGCAGCCTGCCGCTTTCGCGCAGCTGTCCGGCCGGAAGGGCCACAGCCGCCTGGAAGAACACCCAGACGCCCATGAGCCAGAAGATGTGCCCGCTGTTCCACAGATGAGCTTCGTGCAGCGTGTCCTCGGCGGATGTGAACGCGTACTCCGAGGAGCTGATGCCCAGCATGCCCATCCAGGGAAAGAGCACCATGGTCCATCGCGGGCGTCCCATGATGTCCCGGTCGGACTCGCCGATCCGGTAGGTGCGTCCGTTTCCGTCCGTCACCTCCCTGTACGGAACGTGTGACGGTATGTCAGTTGTCGTCATGCCATTACCCCTACGTCGCAGAACCCTGGCCAGCGCCCCCTGTCCGGTTCTCACGTGCCGTCAGGACCCTCCGCCCCGCGATCGCCCCCACGGCCGGCCGGAGCTCCCTGCGCCCCGACGCGGCCCGGAGCGCGCGTGCGCTCACGAGTCCTGACCTCGCGTCACCACATGTGCGACCCCTTCCGCGACGACGGGAACAGTGATCCACTCCACACGCCGCAACTTTGCATACGATATGGAGTAGCCCGTATTCTGTAGAGGGGTCGCCTCTCTGTCTAGGGGCTGCACTCCGTCCTTCTCGCGCGAATGTCATGCGGGTCATACGGACGTCCACGTACGCCGCGTCGGACCTCGGCGGGTGCCCGTCGGACCACGATCCCCTTGGGGCGTACAGGTGTTGGAGTGCCGCGCAAGTCTCTGACGAAGATGTCCGCGGGGGCCGTGTCCTGCGCTGCCGACCTGCGGCACATCGCCCCGAGGGAGAACCTTGGCCTCCCCGTAGCGCAGGGACGGGATCGCATCCACGGAGTCGAGAGCGTGCAGGCACCGCGGGCGTGAAGCCGAATTCCGCGCCGAGCGCGTCGAGAGGAGCCGCGGCACGCCGTCATGCGGTCGCTGTGGACGCCCACGGGGCGCACCCCGACTCCAGGCCTACGAATGTGGCATTTCCGTGCAGCGTAGGCGAGTTGACGGCTTCACGGAGGGTGGGCCTGCCAGCGGATGCGGTCGGGCGCGACGGGTCGCCGACGGCGCTCACGGTGGCGCTCATGGCTTTGCGCGGCCGTTCCATCGTGCCGTTGCGCGATGGAACGAGGCAGGGGTGGGCGGGCCGGACGGTGCCAGGGGGCGCCTGAGAACACCATCCGGCCTCGCACCCGCGCCGCGGCGGCGGACGGGGTCAGCCACCGCGGGCACGATGAGGGCCGACGCTCAGTGTGAGGTCGTACGGGCGGTACGGGTGGTATGGGCGGCGCAGTGCGGATACCCGTGGATCCGGGAGACAACGCGGTGCACGGCACGTGACCGAGGCGCGCCGGCGCGGCTGGGGCGGTGACCGTGGCGACAGCACGTCCGCACGAAAACGCTGCCGTCCGGTCCGAGCGGCATCAGATCACCCCACCGGTCCGCAGCACGGCCAACTCTTCACTGTCCAGGCCCAGTTCACCGACAAAGACCTCTTCGTTGTGCTCACCGAGCAACGGCGAGCTGGTGATGTGGACCGGAGAGTCGGAGAGCTTGAGCGGGGATCCGACGGTGGTGAACGAGCCGCGCTGGGGGTGCGGCACCTCGACGACCATGTCGTTGGCGACGAGCGAGGCGTCCTCGATGATCTCCTTGGTGGACAGGATCGGGCCGCACGGGATGTTGTGGGCGTTGAGCTTCTCCAGAACGTTCCACTTGGGGAGCGTCGAGGTCCACTCCTCGATGAGCTGGAACATCTTGCCGAGCTTGGGGAGCCGCGCCTCGGGGGTCGCCCACTCGGGGTCGTCGGCCAGTTCGGGCCGCCCGATCAGCTCGCTCAGCGGCTGCCAGCCGACCGGCTGCACGATCACGTACACGTAGTCGTTGGGCCCACCCGGAGCGCACCTCACGGCCCAGCCGGGCTGCCCGCCGCCGGAGGCGTTCCCGGAGCGCGGCACCTCGTTTCCGAAGTCCTCGTTCGGGTACTCGGCCAACGGGCCGTGCGCGAGCCGCTGTTGATCCCGAAGCTTCACCCGGCACAGGTTGAGCACGGCGTGCTGCATGGCCACGTTCACGCGCTGCCCCTGCCCGGTATTCTCGCGCTGGAAGAGGGCAGCCAGGATGCCGGCGACGGCATGGATGCCCGTTCCCGAGTCGCCGATCTGCGCGCCGGTGGCCAGCGGCGGACCGTCCTCGAACCCGGTGGTCGCCATCGACCCACCCATGGCCTGCGCGACCACCTCGTACGCCTTGAAGTTGGTGTACGGCCCTTCACCGAAGCCCTTGATGGACGCATAGACGATTTTCGGGTTGATCTCCCGAATACGTTCCCAGGTGAACCCCATCCGATCGACGGCGCCCGGCCCGAAGTTCTCGACCATGACGTCGGAGCGCCGGATCAGCTCGGTGAGGAGCTCCTTGCCACGCTCGGTCTTGGTGTTGAGGGTGATGCTCCGCTTGTTGCAGTTGAGCATCGTGAAGTAGAGCGAGTCGACGTCGGGCAGGTCGCGCAGCTGCTTACGCGTGATGTCGCCGGTAGGCGCCTCCACCTTGATGACGTCCGCGCCGAGCCAGGCGAGGAGCTGGGTGGCGGAGGGCCCGGACTGCACGTGCGTCATGTCCAGAACTCGGATGCCTTCTAGTGCCTTTGCCATGACCGTCCTCACCTCACTGATACGTCGTGACGTCGGGTTCGGGCTGAAAACGCGCTGGCACGGAGACCAGGCCCAACACGCGCACCCTGCGCGACGACGGCAGTCATCACGCCTGGCCAACTCCAGACTGTAGATTGCATACCGTATGGAGTTGTTCGTCATCATGGCCATAGAGGGAGTGGTTGTCCAGAGTCCGTACGTCGATCGCAGTGACGGCCGGTTCGCCCTTGTGGAAGCCACCGGCGCCGGTCTGGAGGTCTTCCGGCAGCGGCGCGCCGAGCGCGCCGAGTCCCTGCGGCACCTCATCGAGGAGCTGTCCGAGCGGGAACAGCACGCGGTGCAGGTCGGCCTTCCGGCCCTGGCCCTGGCCCTGGCGATCCAGGCTCGCCCGTCACACTGCGCGTGCCGGTGAATCATCCGGCCAGGTCAGGAACTTGATCGTCGGTGACAGGCCCGCTGCCACCGCACCAGTCCGTGCTCTTCCCCGTGAACGGCGGTCGGGCGGCATCACGATCGGTCGTGCTGCTGCGCCTGGCCTACCTCGCCGTGACCAACACCTTCACGCTCCTTCGACTGCTGACGATGAGCGAACGGGACAAAGACATCGAGATCCTTGTGCTGCGGCACCAGTTGCTGGTCCTGCAGCGCCACGTCGGCAGGCCCGCGTTCACCGACACCGACCGGCCGCGGCCGTGATGCTCTGCCTGCTCATGGTCCTCAACTTCGCCGACAAGGGCGCCCTGGGCCTGGCCGCGGAGCCACTCACCAGGGAACTCGGCCTGACAGCAGGTCAGTTCGGCCTCGCCGGCAGTATCTTCTTCCTGCTGTTCGGTGTCGCGGGTGTGGTCGTGGGCTTTCTCGCCGGGTCGCCAGCAGCCGGCTGCTCCTGGCCATCGCCATCGCCTGGTCGGTGTCCCTGGGCCCACTGCTGCTCTTCCCCACCTTCGCCACCCTGCTGCTCAGCAGACTGGTGCTCGGCACCGCCGAGGGACCCACGGCGCCGGTCGCCACCCACGCGATCCACAAGTGGTTCCCGGAGTCCCGCCGGGCCCTGCCCGGCGCGGTGGTCTTCGTGGGCGCCTCGATCGGTATCGCCGTCTCCGCGCCGGCGCTCACCTTCCTGATCGAGCACCACGGCTGGAAGTCCGCCTTCTGGTCCCTGGCGATCGCCGGTCTTGCGTGGTCTGCGGCCTGGCTCCTGATCGGACGCGAGGGTGTGCCGCGTGAAAACTCGGGTTCGGGCCACTGAGCTGGAGCATTCTTCTGCGGGAGCGGTGTCAGACCGAGGATGATCGGAGTCCACGCGGTGGTCATGGATCTACCTGCTGACACGAAGGGCACTGAAGCTGGCAGGCTTACGGCTGATGGGCAGCGCGGCCAAGGACGTCGAACTGCTCGTGCTGCGGCATCAGCTTGCCGTGCTCCAACGTCAAGTCGGCCGACCAAAGTTAGAACCAGGAGATCGGGTTCTGCTGGCGGCCCTGTCGAGACTGTTGCCCAGAGAGTGCTGGAGCAGCTTCTTCGTCACCCCGGCGACACTGCTCCGTTGGCACCGGGAGCTGATCGCCGACAAGTGGACCTACCCTCACAAGAAACCGGGTCGGCCACCGATATCAGAGGAGACGTGGGAGTTGATCCTGCGCCTCGCGAGGGAGAACCCTCTGTGGGGTCACCGGCGCGTGCAGGGCGGCGAACTGGCGCGGTTGGGCATCACCGTCTCCGCCGCTACCGTCCGGTCAGTACTGCGGAAGGGAAACATCCCGCCCGCGCCCCAACGGGCAAGCGACGCCTGGTCCACCTTCCTGCGCGCCCAAGCCTCCGGACTACTCGCGTGCGACTTCTTTCACGTCGACACCGCGTTCTGTCGGCGGTTGTACGTGCTGTTCATAATGGGAAGTTTCAACGCGCCGGGTGCACATCCTCGGCGTGACCGAGCACCCGAAGCGGGGCTGGGTGACCCAGCAGGTCCGCAACCTGATGATGGACCTCGATGACCAGGTCGACCGGTTCCGGTTCTTCCTGCGCGATCGGGACGGGAAGTTCTCCGACGCCTTCGACGCTGTCCTCGCCGGCGCGGGCGTACAGGTCCTCCTCACACCGCCGAGATCGCCGAGATCGCCGAAGGCGAACGCCTTCGCGGAACGCTGGGTCGGCACCGTCCGCCGTGAATGCACCGACCGCCTGCTCATCATGAACGAGCGGCACCTACGAGCAGTCCTGGACACCTACACCGGCCACTACAACCGGCACCGCCCCCACCAATCCCTCGGCCAACGACCTCCCCAGTCCGTAGAGGCCGGGCGACCAGCCCCGGTGATCCCGTTCGCCAACCGCGTCCGCCGCACCCAGCTACTCAGCGGCCTCATCAACGAGTACCAGCAAGCAGCCTGACAGCAGACAAACGGCCTGGTCATCGGTCCGAACCAGGGTTTTCACGCGGGACAACCGGCACGCCTGCTGAAGTGCACGGATTTATTTTTCCGCACGCACAGGACCCGCATCCTCAAATTCCCCCCTGGGCAACGCCGTTGAGCACGCGCGGACCGAGCGGCCCAGGCATGATGCCGTCATGAGTGACGAGCAACCCACCGCCCGACGGCGCCCCTGGTGGATCTGGCCCGCAGGCATCACCGGCACGGCCGCCTTCATCGTGCTCCTGATCTGGGGCCCCTGGTGGATCGAAGGCCACCACCTCAAGGACAGAAACTGCGAGCTGGTGTCCAGCGCAGGGATCATCGTCACCGGGTTCCGAACCATGCTCGTCGCCATCGCCGCCGGCGTCTTCACCGCAGCCGGACTCTGGTTCACCCACCGCAGCCACCAGCACACCGAGAAACTCTTCGAACACACGCGCTCGAAAGACCGCGAGCAAGCTGAGCTCACACGCGAGGGCCAGGTAACTGATAGATACGTCGAAGCGAGCAAACTACTAGCATCGGACAACCCAACTGAGAGGCTCTGCGGTATTCATTCCTTTGAGAGAATCATGCGGGATTCCGAGAAGGCCCACGAGACGGTGGTCTCGGTGCTCGCATCATTTATCCGTCAGCGCGCTCCACTGGAGCACCCCACAAAGGATGTAGCCCCTCCCGCGGACCTGATGGAAATCGATGAAGGGAGGACAGTCCCGGCCGACGACGTGCATGCTGCTGTGACGGCGTTGATTCATAGGCCAAGACGTCGAGAACGGTCTAAATTGAACCTAAGTGACTGTGATCTTCGTGATCTGGATCTGAGGCATGCCTACCTTGACGGGGCAGACCTGTCCGGGTCCAGGCTCGATCGTGCGGACCTCAAATGGGCCAGCCTGAGTCAAGCGAACCTGTGTCGCACGATACTTAATGGAGCGGACTTGGTCCGCGCGGATCTAGACTAGAGGGGGTGATGCTCCTAAGCGCCCAAATGGTCGAAACAGAGTTGTCTTGGGCTTCCCTCGGAGGGATTGCCAGTTTTTCAAAAGATACCCTCCTTCAAGCCCTTCTGAGCTCCACTACTACGCTACCGGTTCCGGCTATGGAGGACCCGCAAATCCTGGAGCGAATTCAAGAATGCGACGACCATCGAGTGTTCATGAAGGAACCTGAGCCATGGCTGGGGCTGCATAGAGAGCACCCGTAAGTGTCCAAACTACAGGTTTCCTTCTTCGCACCTGCGAGTGAAATGACCAACAAAGGCTACTGAGCTTGAACTCGGATTGTCGCGGATTTGAGTGATAGCCCAGTTCCGGCGAGGCATCCGTCGATGAGATGGGCGCGGTACTGGATCGTGCGGAGGCCGTGCCGGATGGTTTGGAGAGGAGGTCACGAGTAAGGCGGTTTTGGACAGCCAGCCTCTGTCCCGCTCGGAGATACGATTCCGGGTCTGGCTTGCAACTTCTCCGCGCGCGGCAACGGCCTCCGCGGCGCCTTGGATTATCCTTCGATGCTGCTATCGCTCGTCACCACGCTGGTCCGGAAATCGCCCGGGTCCGCTACGAGCCCGCAGACCGGATCTGGCTCGCCCCGCCCTCGCGGTTCGTCCCGCGCGAGAGCTGACGCCAGGCCTTCACCGTCACCCCTGCCCGCGCACGCACCCACAGGCCTGTCCGGCGCGAAAACCCCGATTTGGGCCCTTGGCCAAGCCATTTACCCGGGCGGCGTTAGGCCGCTTGCTTGTACTCGTTGACCAGCCCACCGAGTAGCTGGGTGCGGCGGATGCGGCTGTCGGGCGCGATCGCCGGAGTTTGCTCGCCGGCCTCTACGGCCTGGGGAGCACGCTGCTGGAGGGACTGGTGGGGCCTGTGCCAGTTGTAGTGGTCGGTATACGTGTCCAGGACGGTGCGCAGGTGCCGCTCGTTGAACATGAGCAGGCGGTCGGTGCACTCGCGTCGGACGGTACCCACCCATCGTTCCGCGAAGGCATTCGCCTTCGGCGATCTTGGTGGGGAGAGCAGGACTTCCACACCCGCGCCGGCGAGGACGGCGTCGAAGTTGTCGGAGAACTTGCCGTCCCGGTCGCGTAGGAAGAACCGGAAGCGGTCCACTCGGTCCTCCAGCGTCACCATCAAATTGCGGGCCTGCTGGGTCACCCAGTCCCGGTTGGGGTGGGTGGTGATGCCGAGGATGTGAACGCGGCGCGTCTCGACTTCCATGACGAACAGCACGTACAGGCGCTGGCAGAAGGTGGTGTCCACATGGAAGAAGTCACAGGCAAGAACCCCGGAGGCTTGGGCGCGTAAGAAAGAGGCCCAGGTATCGCGTGCACGTTGGGGTGCGGGCGGAACGTTGCTCTGCCGCAGGACTGCCCGCACGGTGGCCGCCGCTACGGTGATGCCCAACCGGGCAAGCTCGCCCTGTATCCGCCGGTGCCCCCAGAGCGGGTTGTCTCTGGCGAGACGCAGGATCAACTCCCGCGTCTCTGGCGGTATGCGTGGCCGGCCGGGCTTCTTCTGGGGGTAGGTCCACTTGTCGGCGATCAGCTCGCGATGCCAGCGCAGCAACGTGGCAGGGGTGACAAAGAAGTTCCTCCAACGCTGTCTGGGCAGCAGCCGTGAGAGGGCCGCCAGCAGTATCCGGTCGCTCGGCTCCAGCTTCGGCCGGCCGACTTGGCGCTGCAGCACGGCAACTTGGTGCCGCAACACCAGCAACTCGACGTCCTTCGCCGCGCTGCTCAGCAACCGCAGACTCGCGAGTTTCAACGAGCTCCGCGCCAGGAGATAGATCCACGACCACCGCATGGACTCCGATCATCCTCGCGCCAACCCCACCCCCGCAGGGAAACGGTCCAGGTCAGCCAGTCGAACCGTAGTTTTCACGCGGGACAGGCACGTGAACTCGGCCTCGACGCACCGCACGACGCGCTCGCGGATGTCGCGTCTCGCGCGGGGACGACCACCGACCGGGCCCGGAGCATGCTCGGCCGGGTTCGGGAGACACTGTCGCTGCAGTCGCTGCTGGACGCCATCGGGGACGAGGGGCTGCAGGAGGTGGCGGACTGCGCGCTCACGTCGGCGCACGGGGCGGCGGACCCGGATCGTTACCGGGAGGCGGTAGCCGAGGAGGTCGGCGCAGCCATCGACGACCTGACGCCACGCGAGATGCTGGTGTTCACCCTTCGGCACGGCCTCGACGGCGACGAGCCGCTGACCTTGGACGCGGTGGGCCGCCGTCTCGGCGTCACCAGGGAGCGAGTGCGGCAGATCGAGAAGAAGGCGACGGAGCGGGTGCGGGACTTGCTCGTCGCTCGTGGCGCCCTGGATCTGCCTGCCGGGGCTGCCGCTGCGCGCGCCACCCGGCGGCCGGCACACCGAAGACCCCCGCAGACCGCACCGACTCCGGCGCCCCGGCCCCTACGTCCCGCCGCGCCGCCGCGTCCGCGACCGTCCGCGGCACACCAGCCGACCCTCCCGCCTGTCGACGGGCCCGTGCCCGGGACGACGCCGGGAAGCCCCCGGCCCGTCACCGTGCGGCGCACGGTCCACGGCACAGGTCAGATCATGGTGGAGTCGCAGTCGATTGATCTGGGGCCCGCCTTCCGGGGAAAGATCGTCTCCGTCGTTGTCGACGACGAGCTGTACCGCGTCATCCTCGACGGCCGCCAGGTCACCACGGCACGGCGTCACCCCTCCCTGGCGGGAAGAAGGGTCTACGGAGCGGGGACACTCGCGTGAGGTCTGGCACCACTTCCGGTTCCGGCGCCACATCACCGGCCCAGGAACACGCTTGGCGCGCCGTGATACGTCACCGACAGCGCCTCGCGCGCCCGGGTGCAGGCCACGTACAACAGGCAGCGTTCGGCAGCCAGGTTTGTGGTGTGCTGGAGGTGATCCACGGCGGCGGCGGTGACGGCGGGCGCGAAGGGAAAGGCGTTGGCGGTGACTCCGGCCACGGCGACGCAACGGTGCTCCAGGCCCTTCATGCTGTGCTGTGTCGACAGGCGCACCCCGGCCGCGCTCTGCTGCTCGCCGTCGCGCACCCGCACCCCGGGGATCTCGGCGCGGGTCAGGCGCTCGGCGAGCTTGTCCATAAGGTTGTTGAACCGGGCGCACACCGCGATGTCGGACGCCGCGACGCCCGCGTCCAGCCAGCCCCGTACCCGCTCGACGACGGCATCGGCCTCTGCCGCTTCGTTGCCGTGTCTGGTACAGGCGGGCTGCCCCTCGTGCAGCAGCGACCGGTATCCGGCGAGGGTGTCGTCACGCTCGTCGGCCAGGTCGGTGACCGGGGCGCCGTCGAGCAGGGCGCGCGACCAGCGCAGAATCTCCTCCGTGGAGCGGTAGTTGATGCGCAGCCGGCCAGTGCGGCCGGTGACGGGGATACCCAGGGAGCGCAGGCTGACCCGGGCATCGTAGATCCGCTGGTGCGGGTCACCGGTGATGAACAGGTCGTCGGGCCCGGCGGGGACGAGGGCGCGGAGCAGCCGCCATTGGGCGGGGTGCAGGTCCTGGGGCTCGTCGACGACGACATGGTCGTACGAGTGTCCGGCCGGGGCCCCCTTCTCGGTCAGCAGCCGGGTCGCCTGGGCGCACAACTGCAGCCAGGCGTGGGCGCTTTCACCGGTCAGTTCGTCCTCGAACGCGGTCACGGCCTACCACACCTGGGCACGCTGGGAGCGGCGCAGCGCGTTGCCGCGCCCATGTCGCTCGCACGCCAGGTGGGCGTCCTCGTCGCGCAGGTACTGGGCGAGGATCACGTGCCGGTACTCCTGCGCCAGGAAGGTGCCGTTCCAGAGGAGTTGCCGACGCCGCGCGAGGCGGTCCCAGCGCATGCGCTCGTCCTTGCCGGTCAGGGCGCGCCCCGGGTTACCGCGCGGCTCGCGCACGGTGCGGTGGGCGACGGCGTCCACGGTGGTGACGTCGACGCAGGCGAGCAGGCCCTCGTCGTGGTCGAGTAGCAGCGCGAGGCTGGCGCGCAGTGAGCGGGAAAGGGCGCCGGTGTAGGTGGTGAGCAGGATGCGGGTCGCCGGGGCACGGCCGAGCAGGTGCTTGACCCGGTGCAGTGCGACGACGGTCTTGCCGGTGCCCGGGCCGCCGGTGATCTGGGCGGGGCCCGCGTAGCCGGGGCGGTAGGCGATGCGGGGCTGGGTGGATGGGTGCAGGAAGATGCGCCAGGCGTCGAAGGGCTTCGTGAGGATGTCGTCGAGTTCGTCCGGGCCGGTGACGAGGGCGATCCGGCTGCGGGTGCGGGTGACGACCGCGGCGAGGTCGTCGTCCGGGGCGCTCGCGGCGTCCACAGCGCCCTTCTGGCCCGGAGCCACCAAGTCCCGGTAAATATCTGCTGGTTCGTAGCCCTCCGCCAGCAGCCACAGCGCCTCGAACTGATCCTCGGGCATCAGCGAGCCGAACGCCTCCAGTTGCCCCTTGCCGGTGACGGTGCGGGCCGCGCGCAGCGTCACGTCGTCGAGGCCGAGGTGGCGCAGCACGGTGTCGGACCACGGGGCGAACAGGAGTGCGGGCGCGGCGGCGGCCTCCTTCTCGAACATCGGCGTGATCTGCTCCATGACGGTCAGATCGTGCACCTCCTGGCAACGGGTCACGGAGTTCACCGTGTACAGGCGCCTCCGTGCCCACGCGTACGCCTTGTCGTGCGGCACGACGTGCACGAACACGAAGAGGTCGCTGCCGTCGTCGGGAGCGAGCAGGACGATCCGCAGACCGTTGTCCACCCTGATCGTGCGCATCCGAGGATTACGGGAGCTGACGACAGACTCAAGATGCAGTCCTTTGTCCGCTTGGAGTTGAGGGACCGTCATCGCCTGGAACTTCGCCATCGCCTTGTGCACGCGGGCGCGGGCCGGCTTGTCGAGCCGGTCGACACCTTCCCAGAACGTGTTGGTGATCGCGATCTGCGGCATGCTCCACCTTCGCCAACAGCACTACCAGAAGGATCTGTTGACTCGGTTTGCGCGTGAGCCCATGCCCTTCGCAGGAAACTCGGCGTCCCCAAGCGCCAGCCATGAGTACCTTGGCACAGCGACCATCGCTCGACCCGAGGGGACGGCCATGCAGGCCAAGGAGACATTGTTCGCGGATCTGGTGCAGGGGCGGGCACAGCAGTTCCAGGTGCCGCTCTACCAGCGCACGTACTCCTGGACGGAGAAGCAGCTGCGGCAGTTGTGGAGCGACATCCTCGAACAGGCCGAGCTCGTGGAGCCCGAGGGGTCCGCGCAGTCCGCGAGCACGCACTTCCTCGGTTCGGTGGTGCTCGCGCCGTCCCCGCGGTACGAGGTGACGTTCCCGTGCCATCTGGTGGTCGACGGCCAGCAGCGGCTGACCACGCTCACCCTCGCGCTCGCGGCGATACGCGACCATGTGGCGGACAGCCACCCCGACGAGGCCGAGCGCATCGCCGAGGAGTATCTGATCAACAAGCGCAAGACCGGGACCGATCACTTCCGGCTGCTGCCGACGCAGGCGGACCGGCCTGCGTTCGCCGCGCACATCCGTGGCCCGCTCACACAGGACGGCGCGGTCGGCGGCGTGGCCGCGGCCTACGCCTTCTTCCGCCGCAAGCTCGTCGAGGCGGACGCCCCGGCGACAGGGCAGGACGTGTTCCGCATCGAGCAGGCGATCACCTCGCGGCTGACGCTGGTGTCAGTAACTGCCGAGCGCGGCGACAACGTGCACCGGATCTTCGAGTCCCTGAACAACACCGGCCTCAAGCTGAGCCAGGCCGACCTGCTGCGCAACCACCTGTTCATGCGGCTGCCGACACGCGGCGAGCACGTCTACGAGACATACTGGCTACCCCTCCAAGGCAGCCTGGCAAACGACGAGCTGGAGCAGCTGATGTGGCTGCAGCTGCTCCTCGACGGCGACGACCGGGTGCGCCGCCAGGACCTGTACGCAGCTCAGCAGCGGCGATTCGACAGCGAGGGCACCTCGGGTGAGGCCGAGATCGAGGCGTACGTACGGGAACTGCACCGCCGCGGCGCCCATCTGCGCCGCATCCTGCACCCCGACGAGGAGCCGGACCCGGCCGTCCGCGCGGCACTGCACCACCTCGACGAGTGGCAGGCGGCGGTCACCCACCCGGTCCTGATGCTGCTGCTCGACCGGCGCGAGCGCGGCGAGCTGGACTCCGCCGACCTGGCGCGGGCGCTCTCGTACGTGGAGAGTTTCCTGGTACGCCGCATGATCTGCCGCATCCCGACGAACAACCTGAACCGGATCTTCCAGGCCCTGCCCGGCCAACTCCCCCTGGACCTGCCCGTCACCGAGGGCCTGCACCGGGTCCTCTCCGCGGAGAACCGCTTCTGGCCCGACGACGAGGAGCTGCGCGAGCGCGTCCGCACGGCGCCGTTCTATCAGTACGGGCGGTGGAACCAGCGGGCGTTGGTGCTCCGGCGTCTGGAGGAGAGCTACGGACATCGCGAGCCGGTCGACTTCGCGGCAGCGCAGCTCACCATCGAGCACGTACTGCCGCAGACGCCAGGTGATGAGTGGCTGCGGGTCCTCGCCGAGGAGGCCGAGGAGGCCGGTGACGGCGAGAGCGCCGAGAACCTGCACGCCCGCTTGCGCCACACCCTGGGGAATCTGACGCTCACCGCGCACAACGCCGAGCTGTCGAACCACCCGTTCACCCGCAAGCAGGACCTGCTCGACGCCAGCCACCTGGAGCTGAACCGGCGCATCGCCGCCACCGACCGCTGGGGCGCCCGCGAGATCCTGGCCCGCGCCGACGAACTCGCCGACCGCGCCGCCCGGTTGTGGCCCGCACCGCTGCGCGGAGTCGGCCGGGCCGAGCGGGGCCGCGACTGGGGCCTGGCCCACCAGGTCCTCGCCGCGCTCCCGCACGGCACCTGGACCTCGTACGGTGACGTAGCCGCGCTGCTCGGCTCGTCGGCCCAGGCGGTCGGTCAGCATCTGTCCCGGCCCACCGGCATCATCCACGCCTATCGGGTCCTCACCTCCGAGGGCCGGATCGCCGAGGGGTTCCGGTGGCCGGCCGGGTATACGGGTCCTGACGTGCGAACCCGACTGGCCGCCGACGGCGTGCTGTTCACCGTCACCGGCGCCGCCGACCCGGCGCAGCGCCTCACGCCGGACGACTTGGCGGCGCTCGTCACCGCAGAGGGCGACGAGGACAGCGAAGGCGGCGCGGCCGACGGCGGGACGGGCTCCATGGAGACGGGCGCCGAACGCTTCTTCCGACAGCTGACAGCTGATGACTCGCCCGAAACGGTGGCGGCGGTCCACGCGGTCCTGGCCCGCTGGAAAGAACTCGGCGGCTGGATCGGGCACGGCGGCGGCACCGTCACCACCAGCGCGTTCCTGATGCTCGGCGAGGCGGGCGCGCCGGGCCGCGGCATCTGGCCACTGACCCTCTACCCGGGCACCGGACGCGGCGGAACGGCAGAGGTGGTCTTCCAGCATCTCGCGGCCCGCGAACCGTTCACCGACCGCGCCCTGCGGGCCGAGCTCCTCACCCGTCTCAATCAGTTGGAGGGCGTCGACCTCCCCGAGGGCAAACTGGAACTACGTCCCTCGTTCCACCTCTCAGTCCTGGAGAAAGACTACAACCGGGGGCTGCTCGCCGAGACGCTGGAGTGGTTTCGGGGTTGCTGGGAGAGCCGCGACGCCTCATAGGGTGTTCTCGGCTGTGTCCAACTCGGCCCCCACACTTGGATCCCAGATGATCGGCCACACTGCGCATGCTGCTCTCGACCATGTCCTCGACCGTTGCCGGCGAGAGAGTCCCCGTAGCGCTCCAGAATGGGTTCACGGGCCCTGACCTCGGGGAATGCGCGTGGCACACCATCTCTCCGGCATGATCAGTGCTCGTGCTGGTACGACTTGCCTACCTGATCACCATGCGGATCTTCGCGTGGCTGGTCCTGCTGTCCCGATCCTCTGCGGCCAAGAACGCCGAGATACTGATACTGCGCCACGAGCTCGCGGTTCTCCGCCGACAGGTCACCGCGCCCAAGCCCGGCTGGCCAGACCGGGCGCTACTCGCCGCCCTGGCCCGACTGCTCCCCCGAGCCCTGCGCAGGCACCGGATCGTCTCACCGCGGACTCTGCTGGCCTGGCACCAGCGACTGGTGAGGAAGAAGTGGACACAACCGCCCTCCCCGGGACGCCCGCCCCTGCCGGAAGAGATTCGCGACCTGATCATTCGGCTCGGCGCCGAGAACCATCAATGGGGCTTCCGGCGCGTGCACGGCGAACTGCGCCGACTCGGACACCAGGTCAGCCCCGCCACAGTCCGACGGGCGCTGCGCGCTGCCGGCCTCGGCCCGGCTCCACGCCGCCAGCCGGCGCGTGGTGAGTGGGCCGCCTTCCTCAAGGCCCAGGCCAGCGGCCTGCTCGCCACAGATCTGTTCCACATCGACACCGTGGCACTGCAGCGGCTCTACGCACTGTTCGTCATGGAGGTGCGCACCCGCACCGTGCACATCCTGGGCGTCACAGCCCACCCCACCGCCACCTGGGTCACCCAGCAGGCCCGGCAATTCCTATGGCAACTCGGCGACTGCGCCGGAGAGTTCACCCACCTCATCCGCGACCGGGACGCCAAGTTCACCGCCGCCTTCGACTCCCTGTTCGCCAGCGAAGGCATCACCGTGGTCAAGATCCCTCCACGTAGCCCCAACTGCAACCCTCACGCTGAACGATTCATACGCTCAGCACGGGAGGAGTGCACCAACCGGATCCTGCTGTTCGACCGCGGCCACGCCGAGAAGATCCTCCACGACTACGCCGACCACTTCAACAGCCACCGACCCCACCAAGGCCGAGACCAGCTCGCGCCCAACGACGACCCGGACATCATCCCCCTGCCCGCAGCCCGGATCGAACACCGAAAAGCCGTCGCGGGCCTCATCAACCAGTACCACCGAGCCAGCTGACTATTCAACGAAATCCCAGCTCACAGCTGGTGAAGCCATTTTGAAGCGCTACGGGTCCTTTGCCTTTCATGCGTGCTACGACACGCTTGGGCGGGTCGCCGGCCCGGGTCTCTTCCCGCACGTCGGCGCAGACCTGTACCTCGTGGGTCGCCCCGTCCGCATGCGGAACTTGAACGTCCGCTCGACCTGTCGGCGTCCCATCCCGCTGCCCCAGGCCGGCTCGAGCATGTGCCACTCCGCCACCACGTCGGCCTTCTCCTCCGCGAGCGCGGTGCGCACGCGGTAGGGCTTGTTCGGGCCGTTGAGCGCGAACAGGGCTGCCTCTACGTGGGAGCGCGCCAACGGCTCGACATCCTCGTCCGGGTATCTGGTTCCCGTCCGCGGCCCACTGCTAGTTCTCCTCCTGCGCACTCGGGTGCACGGTGCGCAGGAAGTTCTCGAAGTCTTCGAGGACTTCGCGGTGCTGTTCTGTGGTGGATGTCAGCGCCAGTGTCTCCTTGGGCGGTTCCCCCAACGTCAGAGCCTGAACACCCCCCGCCAGGTCCACCCGGCGCGCAGCACCGTGACCTCCAGGGGGTTTGTCACCTCCCGGGTGTCGAAACGGAACGCCTCTACCCGTTGTTTACGGCCGTCGGGTCCCGTCACCGTTTCCTTCTGTGTGAATACCGCGGGCGCGTGGCCACGTCCGTACTGCTGATTGGCGTTGCCAGCGGAGCGGTTCTCCCATCGTTCGTGGATGACACGCACCTCATGCTTCTCCGGGACCAGGCGCATGCTGGTCTTCAGCCTCACACCAACCCTCTTAATGTGGCACTCCGCCACCAGGTCCGCCTTTTCTCCCTGCTGCCCTTCACGCACGTTGTAGGGCACGTCCGGGCTGTTCAGTGCAAGCAGCGCGTCGCGCAGGTCTGCCTCAGGCTTCGGGGTGACAAGGCCATCGGGGATCCTTGTGCCGGTCCATTTACTCAAAAGGCCCATGGCTATGCTCGCGTCCCTGTGTCGGAGTGAACTGTGCGGATGAAGTCCTGGAATTCCCCCACAACATCGTCGTGCTGAGCCGCGGTGGCGGTCAGTACCAGCCGAATCACTACGCGGTTGGCTGGGTTCTCGATGTCGGGCAGAGACAGGTACGCCTGTGTCTGGACAAGGTCGTGATGTGTGCCGTTGACGGTGGTGGAGAAGGCCAGCCGCTGAGTCAGGGCAGGTGCACCGGCAGGTCCCACCTCGCGGCGGTGTTCCACAATCACCGGCTCAGCGACCTCGCGCAGGCGCTCGACCGACTCGTCCGCGATGTCCGCCAGCGTCGATGTCTCTGGGAGCACCTCGCCGGCGATGGTGATGTTCGCGGCGAATCCGGCATCCGGCTGCGGATGCACTGCCGCGAAGGCCGCTTCCTCGGCCGCGGCTGCCTCGGGACGGGCGGGAAGCCAGCCCTCCGGCAATCGGAATTCGATGGGGATCGGCAAGGGTGTGGGCATCTCCTGCCCTCCTTCCTAAAGGGATGGATCAGTCAATCCAGCCGGTGACGGTGTCCTTGAGGGAACTGGCCCCGTCGCCGATGGCCTCTGCTCCGTCGCCCACCGCATCGGCAAGATCGCCAGCGGTTTCACTGAACTTGTGCGGATCGACCGTGATCTCAAGCCCGACCGCCCCGCCGAGTATGGGGGAAGCGCCGGCCTTGCCCCCAAGATGGAACTCGCCGTCGTCGTCCTTCTTGTAACCCCACCACGCTTCGGCACCGGGACCGGCCCAGCCCTCAGCCGTCCCGCCGATGCCGATACCGGCGACCTCGAAGCCCCCGGCTCCGGTTACCTTGCCCCCTGCGAATGCCTTCGCTCCAACAGTGAGCTCGTCTTTGGTGGCCTTGGCGTTGACGCCCGCTTCAGCACCCACGAAGCCCTCGCCCCGTGCATACCCGCCGACCCAGGGGCCGTACTCGGCGCGGCCTTCGGTCAATCCGCGTACTCCCGCGGATACCTCGGCTTTACCGACGACGCCCTTGTCGTTGAATCCGTAGTTCGCGGTGGCCCGACCACCGCCGTAGATGTCAGCGACCCCTGAGAGCGTCAGGTCTCCCTGTGCCAGCGTGCCCTTGGCGGTCTCGTGGAAGGCGTCGATGTACGCCTTGAGTGAGCCTTCCTTGCCGTACTTGGGGCCGGTGACCGTGAACCCCATGTGCGGCCACCCGTCAGTCTTGGTGTGGGGATCCTTCTTCTTGCCGAGGTACTGGTCGATGTCGCCGTGGGCCTGGCCGTTGAAGCCGTTGGCGGTGCCGTCAAGGGGGTCGCCGTCCACCACCACCGACTGCAGGGCGGTCTGGACGTCCTTGTCGGCCACGTCCGCGTCCTTCACGCACTGGTCAATGACCAACTGCCAGGCGCTGACAGCTTTGTGGATGCTGCTCTGGTAGTCAGGGTCGTGGACCATCGCGCTGCGCTCAGCGTCGGTCAGGTCCGTCGTGTCGAAGGACACCACCCCTTGGTCGGAGACCTTCATCCCTGCCTTGATGGCGTCGTCGCGGACCGATTCGAGTTGCTTGCGCAGGCTCGTGAACCCTGTGTGTGCGTCGCGGAGCAGAGAGGCGACGGCCTTCGCCTCCGTCTGAGCTTTCTGGAACTCCTTGAGAGTGACGTCGAAGCGCCCGTTGGCTGCCTGCGCGCTGAGCCCCGTCCAAGTGCTGCCCATGGAAATGCCGTGCACGTCACGGCGGTACGCGCTCTCCAGGTCATGGAACCTCTTGGTCGCCATGCGCTCCCACTGGTCGGCGGCCGTGGTGAGCGTGGACAGGTCGGTCGTCATGATCTCGTGGTACGTCGGCATGGGTTCCCCGTTGGATGATGCAGCGGCGTTGTCCGCCGGAACGGCTGGGATCAGAACGTGTCGAGAGAAGACGAGGAGCGCACCCCGGACCCGACCCCGACATCCGTTCCGGTCAACGTGGTGTTGCTGCCGCGCAATGCCGTCTTCTCGGAGGACAGCCGGCTCATGAGGTGCTGCACCTGGTCCCCCCACGCCTTGTGGGCCTTGCTCATCGCGTTGGACGTGAGCCACCCATGCCCGTCCTTCGGCCCGAAGGCCTTCACGACGCCTTGCGTCTCTTCGTCGGCCGCATCGCCCGCCTGCTTGGTATCGGGCTGGATGTGGTCCTCGATAGCCCGTGCGGCCGCCTTCTTCTGCGCCGGACTCGACGCGAGATCCGGCTGTCCGCCGCGGGCGGGCCCTTCACCGGCGGGAGTCTGGTTCAGCCGCATCCCGACCGCACCGTCCGGCGTGTGCTGTTCCCCGTTCGAGTCCGTCACGAATCCCGCCCCCACTCGATCCACGTCATGTCACGGCCTACCCGTGTGGTTGGTGTCCTGATACGGCCACGGCTGCCCCTGTCCCGGCTGCGGGCCTGGGTGAGGCGGCTGCGCCCATCCGTGCTGCGGCGTCGGCGGCACAGCTGCGGTTAGGGCCGCGCGGCGCCTGTAGCCACGCACGGCGAGCGCCCCACCGCCCGCGCCCATCAGTACGAGCGCACCCACGCCCGCCAAGATCCACGGCGGGGCGCTCGACTCGTCACCGGAAGCCGCCGCGGGGGAAGTCGACGCGCCCGTGGACGGCTTGGCGCTGGCACCTCCCTGCGCCGCTGCTGAGCCTCCGGACTTATAGTCCGGCAGCGGGTACTCATCGGCCCGACCCGGGTTCCCGGGGTCGGTGAGAGCGATCCGGGGGCGCGCGGCGCCGTAGCCGATGGAGTCGGTGCGCTCCTTGCCGCTCACGGCTCCGCTCGCAGTGTTCAGCAGGACCCGCAGGACCTGGTTGTTCGTCCAGTCCGAATGCTTCGACCAGATCAACGCCGCGGAGGCGGAAGCGAGCGCGGTGGCGTCACTCGTACCGTGAGAATCGCACAGCTCGCTGCCGCCCTTGCAGGCGGCGACCATGTCCGCACCGGGTGCGACCAGGTCGACCTGCGGGCCGTGCTGGGACTCCCTGGTCGCCTTGACGTTCTTGTCGATCGCACCGACGCCGACCACTCCAGGTGTCCCTGCCGGGTACTCCACCCGATTCGTTCCGGCACCGGTGTTGCCCACGGACGCGAAGACCAGCTTGTTCTTCGACAGCGCGTAGGCGACCGCGTCGTCCAGCTTCTTTGCGTGGTCCTCACTGCCCAGCGAGATATTGATGATCTGGGCCTCGGAGTCCGCGGCGTACCGGATGGCCTTGGACATATAGGTGGGGTAGTCGTCCGGGTTACCGTCCTTGCGGCTCTTCTCGATGAAGTCCGGTACCCGGATCGGAAGGATCTTGACCCCGGGAGCCAGCCCATACGAGCCCTGCGTGCCGCTTTTCGCTCCGGTGGCCGCGATCAGGACGGCCATGCGGGTGCCGTGCCCGTCGTAGTCCGAGTGCTCGTCGCCAGGGTGCCGGGAGTAGTCCTTGCCCGGCAGTACCTGGCCTCGCAGGTCGGCGAGATCGGGATCGACGCCCGAGTCGATGACCGCCACCGTGACGCCCTTGCCGGTGCTGGTCTTCCACATCTGCTCGGCTCGCATGGCGTCGAGATACCACTGCTGGTCCCGGACGGACTCGGCGTGTGCGGGTGTCACGGCAACGCCCGCGAGCACGACGCCGGACAGGGCCGACGCCAGCCGGAGCCTGCGTACCTGCTTGGTACGGGAACCCATGGTCATCCTTCGTTGTCTCGCCGCGTCGTCGGTGGCAGGCCCGGCAGCCGCAGCGGAGGCTGTGGTAGCTCGGTCTGATCCGCCTCTGCTTCCTCACCCACATGCCGCTCGTCGCGCAAGCGCTCCTCCAGGGCCGGCCGAGCACCATCCTTACGTGCCGCCTGCGAGGAGCCTCCAGTGGGTCCACCACTCTGCACCTGGGCTGTACGGCTCTCCGTTCCGCGTACGGGACCTGTTGCCCTGGTTGTGGTCCGCGGGTTCCGGCGCGTCTTCGAGGGCTGCGGCTGTCCACCGACGACACCATCGGCGTGCGCGGGCATCCGTGCACCTGCCACGCCGCTCTCACGTCCCGAGCCAGGCACGGCGCCGCGGCTCGGTGTTGCTCCGGCACGTGCCCCCGCGGGGGTACCACCGCGGACTCCTGGTGCTTGCTGCGTCGGGGAACCGCCGACCACCGTGCCCCGCGGAATCGCACCCGCCGCACGGCCTGTCTGCGGTGCAGCCGGACGACCACCTGCAATCCCGTTGGACGGACGCCCCGGGCTCGCACCACCTGGCCCTCGCACCGGCGACGCGGAGCCGCTCGGCGTCCCCGTCACCCCGGGAACTCCACGCCCCGGCGAAACCGCCCGCGACGCGCCGGGGGTACCAGGGACACGTGGGACCGTCGGTGTGCCCAACGGTCCGCGGAGACCGTTGGCAGCAGAGACACGGCCGCCGCTCACTCCACGCTGCGGAGCACCGGATCGGCCTGTGCCTCCGAACGCCGGCGGTGACGTACCCGGGACCGGGGGCCCGATGCCTGAGGTGCCGCCCGGCAACGCGGACGGCGGCGACGCGGAGGGTGTCGCAGTCGGAGCTGTGGGAGACGGGAGCGTGCCGACCCTGTCGAGGGCGGTGTTCGCCCCGCCCGGGGACAGATCCGGAACTGTTCTCGACGGAACGGCAGTTGTGCTTGCGTGGCGGTCTCCTGCGGCCAGCGCGGCACCACGCGCCGCTTCGCCAACTGCTGCAGCCCCTACTGCAGCAACGCCTACTCCGCTCGCCACAGCCGCCGTCCCAGTGCTCGATACATCATCGGAAGACGCGCCGGGGCGGTGGGTGAGATCGTCGCGGCTCTCTGGCACGAACTGTTTGGGAAGTTCCGGGAACTTCGGGGCCTTCAGCGCATCGATCTGCTCCGTCGACGCCGTGTACGACTGTGCCAGCTTGATCATCAACTGGGCTGCTGCAGTACGGTCGTTGTCGTACTGCGACTTGGCCGACTTCACGGAGGACTCCGACGGACCGCCGTCGTGGTTGCCGACATCCGTCGCCTTGGCCGCGTGCGCGTCCAGGATCGAGCGTGCCGAGGCACTGGAGTTCTTGAGAATCTCCAGCTGCGGCTTGACCTCGTGCAGCGTGTCCGCCGCATGCGCCATCCACTTGCCGGCGGACTCGCTGTAGTCGCCCAGGCCCAAGGTCGCTAGCGCGGCCTGATGGACCCACTTGCGGAACGCCTCGCCGCCCTCTCCGTCCCACTCGACCGCCGTGCTGTGCGTCTTGAGGTCGTCGCCGATACTCTTGATCGTCTTGGCCGCCGCCGTCAGCAGCACGCCGAGATCCGCAGGCTTCGAGCCGTCCGCCGGCTCGACCATCGCCCACAGTTCCTCAGGGGTGTGCACGGCGAAGCGGTACTGCTTGACCATGCCCCACATGCGGGATCCCAGGCCGCCGCTCATGCTCCGCCCTCGTCTTTGCGTCCCTTGAACAGAGTGATCTCTGCTGCAGCAGTTACGGCATCAGTCGCCCGCCACATCACAGTCCACCCGCTTCCGTGTCCGTCGCCTCGGGGCTCGGCTCACTGGGCTCTTCGCCGCCCGAACCACCCTTGCCCGAAGCCTGCTTGGTGTCCGACCCTCCGCCGACCAAGGCGTCGACATCAGTGCGGATGCGGTTCAGTCGTGCGCGTACGTCTTCGTCCAGGTTGTCGTAGCCGGTCTTCGACGCGTCCACGGTGACGACCAACGCCTCGATCTGGAGCGCCAGTATCTTGGACAGGTTCTCCAGCTGAGTGTGCACGTGCGTGTAGGAGGAGTGCAGGAGGTCCGCCTCGTCGAACGCCCCCAGTCGGCCTGCCCCGAGCGTTCCTCCGGCAATCTTCGAAGGCGCCGCGTGCGACTTCTCCAAGTCCCGCAGCAAGGTGTCGACGCGGCGTTTGAACGCCGTCAGCGTCTCTCCCTCGACCCGCATCGCCTGCGCCACAGACGCACCGCCGGCCCCCAGAACCGACGCAGCCAAACTCCCCGCCGCCGCGCCGATCCCGGCCACTGTCGACTGCGGCGCATCCCCCGTGCCGTCCGACACGATCTGTCCCTCCCCGTAGAGCCCGCCCCTCGGCATACGTCCAGTCCCGCCGAGGTGCTTCATGATGTTCCCATCTGTAACAGATGCAACCTGAGCACGATATCCGGGCCCTACATCCCCTGCAGAGCCTCCACGGGTTCAGGCACGCGCCGTGGCTGATAGCGGCTGGCATCTCAACCTTCAGGAAGTCCAGGAACCACCAACACGAGACAGCACGGCCCACGCGATTCCGCAGGCCAGCTGGGTGGCAGAGGGCTATGAACGCCGCTCTGGGTAGGCACATCCCTCGCACTCACCGACACGGTCAGCGCTGGCGTCCGACGCCATTTGGCGGCTTCTCACCATTCGTGGAACAACTCGTCGTTCCCACTGAACTTGCAGTCCGTAACCGCTGGCTCCTCGCACTGGCTGGCCGCCCTACGGGCATCAACACGACGAAACCGCGAAAGGCCTACGACCAGCTGGCTCGTCCGCATCTCTCACTGGGGTGCCAGCTTGCCGTCAGGTGTGGCCCAGGGGATAGATGCGAGCCCGTGCAACGCTGACAAGGCCCGGCAACCGCCACAGATTGCCGGGCCTCCGTGCATTCGTCAGTCAACGAGGTAGTGCGCTTCGCTGTAGGCGACGGTGGAGTCATACGGCTCCCCCACCGGCTTCAACATGTACCGGCGACCGCAACGGTGGCGCGGCGGGCGCCTCGGTTGCGAGCGTCAGTGTTGTCCCATGACCGGCCAAGGGCGCGTGTGACCGCCTGATCGATCTCCTCGGCCAGGTTCCGCTCCGTGACTGTCAGGCCGGACGGTGCGAGGTCGTGGGTGATCCGCGACAGGACACCCACCTGGTCATCGTCCAGCACGACGACGGCTTGGTCGGGGTACTTCTCGGCATCTACGATGGCGCGCGCAATCCGGAGTGCTTCAGACAGGAACTCAAGCGCGTCCTGGGAGTTCTGGATGATCCGGTCCCGTAACAGCCTGATCCGCTCCGCCAGAGTGGTGTACTTCGCGGACTCCGGTGGGCGGCCTTGATGTGGTCCAGGATCTCCGTCGCGGACGGCGGCGTCTCGTCCTCGCCGTCGTCCTTGTCAGGCTTGGGGCGGACGAGAGCCAGCAGCTCCTTGAAGATGGCGATGCCCTGAGCGTTCAGGACGAGGGCTTCCTCCTGAGAAGCGACCACGGAGAAGGAGCACATGGCCTACCGCCCACAATACCCTTGGTCTCCTCGTGTCAGCGGTCATCGAAAAGCTTCTGGCCGCGATTCCGTGAATACCAGGTCGGCGAATGGCGCCGCGATGGGCGTTGGTGATCTTGCTCAGCGTGCGCCGCTTCTTCGCGAGTCACCTTCGGGCAATGCTGAGCGCCCAGTCGACTGCCATCAACCGCCCGAGTGGAGGGGCGATCACCAGCTCTTCCCGGACCTCACACGCATGGTGGCAATGGAGAAGAAAGGTCAGCCCGGGACGCCCACGCAGCCCTTTGCCCGATGGTCTCCCACGTGGCTCATCCACAGCACTACGTCACAGATCCGCAGCGCCGACACCGTCTCCGGCACACCGGCGTCATCCCGCAGTGAGAGCAACTGCTCATGAAGAGCATTGCCTTCGGCAGCCAGCGCTTCTCGCAGCGACAACCAGAAGGACTCCGGGTGTCCGACGACACAGCGCACCACCTGATCGTAGACGGGGATGAGGCGCGGGCGCTTGCGAGCCAGAAGCTTGTTAGTCGTCACCCACCCCAGTCCCTTCTGATCTTTGATGAGGTGCCAGGACCGGTCAGCTGCTGAACCGGGCCTCAACAGAGCAGGGTCTGCATTCGCCATATCTATGTCGGCGGGTATCTGACCAAGAAGGACGGAAAGCTCCCCGGCAAGGCGCCCCTCCAACAAGGCAAGCGCTGCTGCGGGTGGCACCTGAACGGAGAGCGTCTGAACAGCTATCAAGTCTGCAGCGGTGACGACGTTGGCAATGCTTGTTCGGTCACCCCCACCGTCCAAGTGCTCGAAACGGAACCAGTGAAAGCAGGCATAGCGCCATCGGGCTCGTCGGTGTCAAAGTAGCGCCTCAGGTCGCCCGCCGCGTCCGCGCTGGACAGCAGCGAGCGCAACCGCTGAGCAAGGTTGGCGAAGCCAGCAGATGCCATGTCAACTCTCCATGGTGGGTTGATGATGCAGCGGCGCCCCGACTGTAGCGGCTAGCGCTGACAACCACGGTCCAGAGTCCCCTTGGCTCTTCATGGACAGCTTGCGGCCGTCTTGTTCCCACGACCCGCCCATCGTTCCGGACGAGAGGGCCCGGCGGAGATGGCCTTGAGGCCCGTTGAGTTTTGAGCCGTACCTCGGTGTTGATTACGTGTCTAGGGGCACTGAACCTCGCACCGCTCCGCTCGGAGGCCACTTGCAGCCGCAGACGGAGGCATTGCGGCAGATCCCGTCAGCGCGTACCGAGGAACCGCGAGGAGTCTTGTCACCCACCCGCCCCGTTACCCGTGGTTGTCAGGCCGTTGCCAGTCCCCGGGTTCCAACGCGCCGCTGCCCAGCCCCTCCCTGGCCACCTCCGCCAAGCGGCGCACTGTTTCGGTGAGGCGCAATGCCTGGGCTTCCGCTTCGCCAAGCGCTCGGAAGGCAGAGCCGTAGCGGCGCTGCACAGCGGGTTCGCGCTGCGGAATGCGAGCGCTCTTGGGGTCGGGACGGTAAGTGCCGCTCTGGGAGGTGGAGCGGCGGACATTGGGCCCAGCGCTGAGGAAACCGTCGAGGTAGTCGGGGTCGATCTGGTCCCCCGTGGCCCGGACAACGCCCCCGCTGAAGTCTACGAGGCCCGCGCGAGCCAGGTCGGCGACGCTGACGGTGGCCCCGTCCCACAGATCGGTGCCGTCGCCTGCATGCAGATCGGGGAGCAATGACTCGAGGGTTGAGAGCGCCGTGGTGAGTTCGGTGCGGGCCCTTTCGTACTCTGCGGCCATGTCTCGCCGGACGGCGGGCATGTGGGCTGCGGGGGTGAGGTCGACGTCGTCATCGAGAAGGTCGATGAGTGGAACGTCGCTGATCTGGCCGTCCTCGGGGACGAGTGGACCGTCGGGATTGTTGGCGGTGAGGTCGACCATGGTGACGGTGTCTGGCCGCGCACCCGTGTCGTCGGGGCGGCGCAGGAGCCAGAGGTGTACTGGGAGGGCGTGCGAGGAGGCGACGCCGCCAGGCAGGGCGACGATCTTGCGGATGGCTCCGCGTCGGACCAGTTCGGCGCGGATGCGCCGGCCCGCCTTGCGGTAGGCGACGGAGGCCGGCATGACCATGAGGACGTGGCCGCCGGGAGCGGCGTGTGCGTAGGCGTGCTGCAGCCAAGCGAGTTCGCCTTCTGCGCGGGAGGGAGTGCCGAACTCCCACCGCGGATCCAACAGGAGTTCTTCGCGACCCCAGTCGGTGACGGCGGCCGGCGGGTCACAGACAACCAAGTCGGCGGTAAGGCCGGGAAAGTGGTCGGCACGCAGCGCGTCACCATGTGCAATGCGGATGTCTTCGCGGCCGGCGAGCGCGGAGCGCACGCGCGCGATGCGGACGCAATCCGCGTCGGTGTCCTGCCCGACGCGGACGAGGCCGCATACAGGGCGCAGTCCGAACAGGAGAGTGCCGATACCGCAGGCGGGGTCGAAGACGGTCCGTCCTCGGCGCAGGTCGGGGGCGAAGTGAGTGACGGCGCGGACGATCCGGGGTGAGGTGACGAGGTCCGAGCCGGAACGGCGGGCGGAGTCGGTCAGCCTGGCCACGAGGGCTTCGAGGGCGCCTGCCGGTCCGGCATCTTCGGCGAGCCGGTCCAGCAGCTCCCGGAGTGAAACCCCGGCCGGTTCGCGTAGCGGCGGGCCGACCGGGTCCGTGGACATGTCTGCCGCACTCGCTGCGTCACGGGCAAGGTACTCCGCGGCGGCCGCGACGGCCGCGCCTGTGGCGTCACCGTAAGCAGCGCGCAGCGCCTGCCAGGTCTGGACTTCGAGGGAGACTTCCTGGCTCTTGTCGCGCCCGTCGAGCCATTCCTGGACCGCGTCCCAGACGAAGAGAGGGCTGGAGGCGCTGCCGCCGACAGCTGGGGGAAAGTCCTCGTAGCGGCGGCGCCAGTTGGAGACGGCTGCGCGCGTCACTCCGGCGAGGCGGGCGATCTCGGCACCGGTGACGAGCGCCGACGACACCCCGGCGGGCTGGTCTGGGCTGGGCTTGACGGTGTCCGGCATAGCGCCACCGTACACGGAGACTCCCCCCTACACAGGCCCAGGTCAATGCGTTGACACAACTCACACACCTGACTGGGCGACTGGACTATGACAGTTGGGTACGCCTCCGCATTTCCCCTCCCGTATCGACACTGCGCGGCCCTGACCCGGTCCGCTGACGCATCCCGATCACGGTGTCGACGACCACTGACGAGCCAGCAGAGAGCGTGTTGGCGACGTCAACACATAACTCCACCCCTTGTTACACCCGATTGGGTGTACTCTTACTCGCCGGGGCGCTCTCGCCATGCGCACCCACCCTCCAGCAGTCGGATGACGTTAGGGAGTGCCAGTGGACCTGCAGACGGTGGCCGGACGGTTCCGGATCACGGGGGACGTCGGTCGCGGGAACATGGGGCAGGTCCACCGGGCCTTGGATCTGCAAGCGCCCGAGAACGGGGCCGACCGCGAGGTCGCACTGAAGACGATCCTGCGCGGCCGGACCGGCCTGGCGATCGATACCGCCCAGGATGGGCACGCGGTCGAGCGTTTTCGCCGCGAGGTGGACATCATGCGCCGTCTCTCCCCGCGCCACCCGAACCTCACCCGTCTCATCGCCGGCGGTGTCGACACCGCGGTCGCGCAGGGCGGCAGTGGCCTGCCCTACCTGGTCATGGAGCTCCTTGACGGCCATCCCCTCACTGAGCTGATCGACGAGGAGCCGCAGCTCCCCGTCTCCTGGGCCGCGGCCCTCGCCGCGCAGATCGCCGGCGGGCTCGCCTCAGCCCACAGCGCGGGCATCGTCCACCGCGACCTCAAGCCCGCGAACCTCATGCTCACCCGCGACGGCACCGTCAAGATCCTCGACTTCGGCATGGGCCGGATCGTCGACGACGCCGATCAGACCCGCCTCACCAGCACCGGCGTCGCCGTGGGCACCGCCCGCTACATGGCCCCCGAGCAGTTCCGCGCCGAACGGGTCACCGCCTCCGCCGACCTGTACGCGCTCGGCTGCGTCCTGTACGAACTGCTCATCGGCAAGCCGCCGTTCAACGCCAAGGTCGCCTTCGACCTTTCCGAGCAGCACCAGACGCTGCAGCCGCCGTCCCTCACCGTGGTCCGCCCCGACCTGCCCGACGAGCTCGTCCTGCTGGTCAACCGGCTCCTTGAGAAGGACGCGGCGAACCGTCCGGAGAACGCCACCCAGGTCCGCGAGATCCTCGTCCCGCTCGCCCTCGCCCCGGACGACACCGCGTCCCTGCTCGCCCCCGAGTGGGCGGCGATGGCCCCGGTGTCGCGACTGCGCGAGGAGTTCCCCGAGCCGTCCGCCCCGGTGCCCGCTCCCGTGCCGCGCCGCGCGCCGCGTGTGCCGGACGCGATGGACGTCTTCGGTATCCACCGTGAACTGATCGACGAGTACGAGCGCTTCACCAAGGGCGCCACCGTGGTACGCGACGGCCGGATCAGCGGCTTCATCGAGGACGATCTGGCGGGCAAGTCGCAGTGGCCCGACCCCTGGCTGTCGCTGAACCCGTTCTTCGACGACGGCGGCAACGTCCAGGACTTGGTCCGCGACGGTGTCCTGCATCAGAAGTGTGTCGAGATCTTCCAGGCCGGCAAGAAGGAGGACGCCCGCCGCCCGAGCGGCCGGCCGCTCACCTTCCACCGGCACCAGCGTGAGGCGATCGACGCCGCGCAGGCCGGCGACTCGTACGTGCTCACCACCGGCACGGGCTCCGGCAAGTCCCTCTCCTACATCGTCCCGATCGTCGACCGGGTCCTCAAGGAGCGCGAGACGGAGGGCCCCGGCGCGGCAGGCCGGGTGCGGGCCATCGTCGTCTACCCGATGAACGCGCTGGCCAACTCGCAGCTCAAGGAGTTGGAGAAGTATCTGCGGCACGGTTTCGGCGCGGGTCGCGAGCCCGTCACCTTCGCCCGGTACACCGGCCAGGAGAGCGACGAGCAGCGGCGCGAACTGCGGAAGAACCCGCCTGACATCCTGCTCACCAACTACGTGATGCTAGAGCTCATGCTCACTCGGCCCGACGACCGGGCGAGCCTGATCCGGATGGCCGAGGGTCTGCAGTTCCTGGTCTTCGACGAGCTGCACACCTACCGCGGCCGCCAGGGCGCGGACGTCGCTCTGCTGATTCGCCGGGTCCGCGAGGCCTGCCGTGCAGCAGAGACTCTCCAGTGCATCGGTACGTCCGCGACGATGTCGACCGAGGGCGCCTGGCCCGACCAGCAGCGCGAGGTCGCCAAGGTCGCCGGCCGGCTCTTCGGCACCACCGTGCTGCCCAGACGGGTCATCGGCGAGACCCTGGTGCGCGCTACCGATGAGGCCCCGGCTCAGGTTCCCGCCGAGCGGCTGCGTGCGGCTGCCGCTCCGCTGTCGTTCCAGGCGCTCGCCAAGGACCCGCTGGCCCGCTGGCTGGAGTCGCGGTTCGGTCTGGAGCGCGAGCCGGAGACGGGGCGGCTGCGGCGCTGTCCGCCCGGCACGATCGAGGAAGCGGCGGTCGAGCTTTCCGGGGAGTCCGGCGTCCCCGCGGAGACGGTCGGCGACGCGATCCGCGCCACGCTGGAAGCCGGGTCGCAGGCCAAACACCCGGTGACCGAACGGCCGTTGTTCGCGTTCCGGCTGCACCAGTTTCTCTCCAAGGGCGACACCGTCTACACGACACTCCAGGATCCGCTGACCCGCCCGCTCACGCGCACCTACCAGCTGGAGCAGCCCGACAGCGACGGCAAGCCGCTCTTCCCGCTGGCATTCTGTCGCGAATGCGGCCAGGAGTACGTCACCGTATGGCGTACCGACAAGGACGGCACGTTCCGTTACGAGCCGCGCCGTGACACCTCCGCTTCCGGCGGCCGCGAGGGTGAGGGCTACCTGTACATCGGCACGCCCGGCGAGGACTACGAGTGGCCGGCCGATCCGCAGCAGGCCGTCCAGGACCGGCGGTTGCCGGAATCCTGGCTGGAGCCGGACGGCCAGGGTGTGAACGCCGTCAAGAAGTCCTACCGGCCCCGGGTGCCCAAGCGCGTCGTCGTCGACGCACTCGGGCACGAGTCTGGTGAGGGGCTGGTCGCCGCGTTCATCCCGGCACCGTTCCTCTTCTGCCTGCACTGTCAGATTTCCTATGAGCAGACTCGTGGCCGGGACTTCGCCAAGCTCGCCACACTCGACCAGGAAGGCCGTTCGTCGGCGACGTCGGTCGTCTCGGCGTCGATCGTCAAGTCGCTGCGCTCGGTCCCCGAGGACGTGCTGTCCAAGGAGGCCCGCAAGCTCCTCACGTTCGTCGACAACCGGCAGGACGCCTCCTTGCAGGCCGGGCACTTCAACGACTTCGCGCAGGTGACGCAGTTGCGCAGCGCCCTGTACCAGGCGGCGCTGCTGGCCGGCGAGGAAGGGCTGCGCCACGACGACCTCACCCAGGCCGTCACCGAGGTCATGAACCTCAGACCCCGCGAGTACACCGGCAATCCGAAGATGGCCCCCGGCCTGGAGCGCCGCGCCACCAAGGTGTTCCGGGATGTCGTCGGCTACCGCCTCTACCGCGACCTCGAGCGCGGCTGGCGCATCACGATGCCGAACCTGGAGCAGTCCGGCCTGCTCCACATCGACTACGAGGACCTCGACTGGCTCGCCGATCAGCAGGACCGGTGGCAGTCCACGCACCTCGCGCTGCGCGACGCCGAGCCCGCGCTGCGTGCCGAGTTGGCCCGCACGCTGCTCGATTACATGCGCCGCGCTCTCGCCGTTGACGTGCAGTACTTCCGCGACGACTTCGACGCCCTGCAGCGCGCCAGCGAGGAGCGGCTCATCGACCCCTGGGTGCTCTCCGAGGGCGACAAGCCCGTGGTCGGCACCGCTTATCCGTACGCGTCGAAGCCCGGCATGGAGCGCTCCGCAGTGTTCCTCTCCGCGCGCGGCAAGTACGGCAAGTACCTCAAGCGCACAGCGGCCGCGTTCCGTGGCCTCGGCCTTGAGGACGTCCAGACGGTCATCGACGACCTGCTGAAGGTCCTGCGGGAGGCGGATCTGGTCCACGAGGTGCAGGCGGGACCGGAGCAGTCCGGCCCGGTGTACCGCCGCCGCCAGGCGGAGCAGCGCACCGGCTACCGGGTCTCGGCCGCGTCCCTGATCTGGAAGGCCGGAACGGGAGAGAGCGGTGCCCAGGACCCGCTGACCCGCACCTACCACAGCGGCGAGGGCCCCCGCGTCAACCCGTTCTTCCGACGCCTGTATCAGGACGCCGCTGCGGAGCTGGCCGGTCTGTACGCCCGTGAGCACACCGCGCAGGTGTCGCCCGAGGACCGCGAACGGCGCGAGGAGGAGTTCCGTACCGCCGAACTGCCGCTGCTGTACTGCTCGCCGACGATGGAGCTGGGCGTGGACATCTCCTCGCTCAACGCCGTCATGATGCGCAATGTGCCGCCGACGCCGGCCAATTACGCCCAGCGCTCCGGCCGCGCCGGCCGGTCGGGGCAGCCCGCTCTCGTCACCACCTACTGCGCCACGGGCAACAGCCACGACCAGTACTACTTCCGCCGTTCCCGGGACATGGTGGCCGGGCAGGTCGCGCCGCCGCGCCTGGACCTCGCCAACGAGGATCTGGTCCGCTCGCACCTTCAGGGAATCTGGCTCGCCGAGACGGGCATGAAGCTGGGCCGTGCCGTCCCCGATGTCGTCGACGTCGCCTACGACCCGGAGGGCGAGGAGCGCCCGGACCCGGACATGCCGCTGCCGCTGCTCTCCGACATCCGCGACCTGTCGCTGGACGAGGACGCGCAGCGCCGTGCGGTCGTGGCCGCACGCAGCGCCCTGGCCCCGCTGATCCCCGACTTCACCGACACCACCTGGTGGTACGACGAGTGGATCGAGGACCAGGTCGCCGGCGCTCCCGCGGCGTTCGACGCGGCCTTCGACCGCTGGCGGCAACTGTTCCGCGCCGCCGTCCTCGACCAGTACGAGCAGAACCGGCGCGTGGTCGACCACACCCTCAGCCAGGGCGAGCAGGCGCGCGCCCGGTCCCGCAGGCGCGAGGCGGAGACCCAGACCGCGCTGCTGCTGAACCGTTCTTCCGACTCCAAGTCGGTGATGAGCGACTTCAACCCGTACCGCTATCTGGCCTCCGAGGGCTTCCTGCCCGGCTACAGCTTCCCGCGTCTGCCGCTGGCCGCCTACATCCCGCGCTCCGGCAACCGGCGCAACGCGGACGGCGACTACCTGCAGCGTCCCCGTTTCCTCGCCATCCGCGAGTTCGGCCCCGGCGCGCTGATCTACCACGAGGGCGCCCGCTACCAGGTCACCCGCGTGCAGCTGCCCCCGGATGCCTCGGGCGATCTCGCGACGGCCGAGGCCAAGCGCTGCGACAACTGCGGCTACCACTACGAGGGATCCGCGGGTGTCGACGTCTGCGACATGTGCCAGGAGCCGCTGAACGGCCGGCGCGCAAACCTGCTGCATCTGCACACCGTGTTCACCACACCGCGCGAGCGGATCTCCTCCGACGAGGAGGAGCGGCGCCGGGCCGGCTTCCGCCTGGAGACCTCGTACGCGTTCCAGGACCACGGCGCGCGCAAGGGCCGCCTCACCTCGCACGTCACCGACGCGGAGGACACACCGGTCCTCGACCTGGACTACGGCGACTCCGCGACCGTCCGCATCACCAACCTGGGCCGCGTCCGCGACAAACAGGGCGAGCCGGACGGCTACTGGCTCGACCTCGGTGACGGCCGCTGGCTCAACGACAAGGCCGCCGCCGAGGCCATCGAAGGCACCGGCATGCCGGTCGTCGACGAGGACGGCAACGAGAAGCGCCGCAAGAAGCGCGTCCTGCCGTACGTGGAGGACCGGCGCAACATCCTCGTCGTCACCCTCGACGAGCCGCAGCCCGAGCCGGTCGCGCTGTCGTTCATGTATGCCCTGGAGCGCGGCATCGAGGCCGCCTTCGAGCTGGAGGACGCCGAGCTGACCGCCGAACTCCTGCCGCCGGACGACGGACCGCGCCGCCGCGTCCTGTTCACCGAGGCCGCAGAGGGCGGCGCAGGTGTATTGCGCCGCATCCAGCACGACAAGCGCGCGCTGGCCCAGGCCGCCCGCACCGCCCTGGGCATCTGTCACTTCGACCCGGACGGTGGCGCCGACCTCGGCGGCCCGAGCAGTGACGAGAAGTGCGCCCGGGGCTGCTACGAGTGCCTGCTCACCTACGGCAACCAGGGCGTCCACCAGCAGCTGAGCCGCCATGCGGCACGCCCGCTGCTACTGCGCCTGGCGAGGGCGACGACCCGCAAGGAGGACCGCGGAGAATCGCGCTCCGAGCAGTTCCAGCGGCTCGCCGCGCATACCTCGGTCGAGCCGACGGCCACCACTCCGCTGGAGGCGGACCTGGCCGCGCTGGTCGAGGCTGGTGACCTCCTTGGCTGGCTCAAGGTGAAGGGGTACCGGCTGCCGGACGAGTCAGCGACGCTCGTACCGGAGGCCGCCGCCAAGCCGGACTTCGTCTTCCTCCCCGCCGGTGCGCGCGTGGCGGTGTTCGTGGACGGGCCGGACCGCGACGACGATCCCTCGCGGGACGACGACGCAGTGGGCCGCCTCGAAGACGCCGGCTGGGATGTCTTCCGCTTCGCCGCCGGGGCAGACTGGGACGCCCTTGCCGACGCCAACTCAGGCTATTTCCAAACGCGTTGACGGCACCACTTCCTCCACCTCCGCACCCATCGAAGGATCCGAGACACTCCATGAGCCTCACGTACTCCGCCGGTTCCCTGGTGGCCGCCCGCGGCCGCGAGTGGGTGGTGCTGCCCGAGAGCGCGCCCGACATGCTCGTGCTGCGCCCGCTCGGCGGCAGCGACGACGACATCGCCGCCGTGTTTCCCACCTTCGAGGAGGTGCGCCCGGCGGAGTTCGCGGCGCCGGACGCCGACGATCTCGGTGACCAGCGCGCGGCGGGGCTGCTGCGCACCGCCCTGCGGGTCGGATTCCGTTCAGGCGCGGGCCCCTTCCGTTCGCTGGCCTCGATCGCGGTCGAGCCGCGCGCCTACCAGCTCGTACCGCTGCTCATGGCGCTGCGGCAGCAGACGGTGCGGCTGCTGATCTCCGACGACGTGGGCATCGGCAAGACCGTCGAAGCCGGACTCATCGCCACTGAACTGCTCGCGCAGGGTGAGGCGACCCGGATGACGGTCCTGTGCTCGCCGGCGCTGGCCGAACAGTGGCAGGCGGAGCTGCGCGAGAAGTTCGGCATCGACGCCGAGCTCGTCCTCGCCTCCACCGTCTCCCGCCTGGAGCGCGGCCTGGAGCTCGGCCAGTCGCTCTTCGACAAGCACCCGTACACGATCATCTCGACGGACTTCATCAAGTCCACCCGCCACCGCGAGGACTTCATCCGTCACTGCCCGGACCTGGTCATCGTCGACGAGGCGCACACATGTGTCTCTGCCGACGACGCCCACGCGGGCGGCAAGTCCGGTACCAACCAGCTCCGTTACGAGCTACTGCAGCGCGTCGCGGCCGACCAGGACCGGCATCTGCTGCTCCTGACGGCGACGCCTCACTCCGGCAAGGAGTCCGCGTTCCGTAATCTGCTCGGCCTGGTCCGGCCGGAACTCTCCAGCGTCGACCTGGAGGCCCCGGCGGGCCGCGCCAAGCTCGCCGAGCACTTCGTCGCCCGCAAGCGCGCCGACGTACGCCAGTACCTCACCAAGGAGGACGGACTGGCCGACGACTCGCTCGCCGAGCGCACCGCCTTCCCGTCCGACCGCTGGACCAAGGACGAGCCCTACAAGCTCGCCCCCGAGTACCGCGCCCTGCTCGACGACGCGATCGCGTACGCCGCGGACCGCGTCAAGACCGCCGACAGTCAGGGCAAGCGCGAGGCGCGCATCGCCTGGTGGTCGGTGATCGCGCTGCTGCGCTCGATGGTGTCCTCGCCGGCGGCCGCCGCCCAGACCTTGAAGACCCGTTCCACGGCGGCCGTCGCACGCAGCGCGGAGGAGGCCGACATCCTCGGCGCCCCGCTCAACCACGACGCCGCCGACACCGACGCGCTGGAGGGCCTGGACGTCGCCCCCGGCGCGAGCGAAAGCGAGAACGCCGGCACCCGCCTGCTCGAACTGTCCGAGCGGGCCGCCGCCCTGGCCGGCCAGCAGGGCGACGCGAAGCTCAAGGCACTGGTCAAGCACCTCAAGTCGCTGCTCGCCGACGGCTACCATCCCATCGTCTTCTGCCGTTACATCCCGACCGCCGAATACCTCGCGGAGGAGCTGGGCGGCTCGGAAGGCAAGGCGGGCAAGCTCGGCAAGAAGGCGCACGTCGCGGCGGTGACCGGCACCCTCTCGCCGCAGCAGCGTCTGGCGCGGATCGAGCAGCTCGGCGCCGAGGGCGCCGACGACCCGGCCGCACGCCGCGTCCTGATCGCCACAGACTGCCTCTCCGAAGGTGTCAACCTCCAGCACCACTTCGACGCCGTCGTCCACTACGACCTGGCCTGGAACCCCACCCGCCACGACCAGCGCGAGGGCCGCGTCGACCGCTACGGGCAGAAGCGCGACCAGGTCCGCGTCATCACCATGTTCGGCGAGGACAACGGCATCGACGGCAAGGTCCTCGAAGTCCTCTTCAAGAAGCACCGCCAGATTCAGAAGGACCTGGGAATCTCCGTCTCCGTCCCCGACGAGACGGCGTCCGGCGTCACCGACGCCGTGGTCGAGTGGCTCCTGCTGCACGGCCGCCAGGGAAGCCAGGAGACCCTCTTCGACGTGCCCGGCATCCAGGAGTCCTTCGACCGCGCCGAGCGCGATTGGAACTCGGCCGCCGAACGCGAGAAGACTTCCCGCTCCAAGTACGCGCAGCGGTCCATCCACCCGGAGGACGTCGCCCGCGAGGTCACCGCAGTGCGTGCCGCGCTCGGCGGGGCGGACGAAGTCCGCGACTTCACGCTCGCCGCCCTGTACGGCCTGGACGCGCTGGTCCGCGACCCGCGTGACGGTTCCGGCGACTTCACTGCCCAGGTCGGCGGCGCCCCGGCCGGCCTGCGCGATGCGCTGGCGGCCACACTCGGGAACCGTGTCGTCGAGGAGGACCGCGAGATCCCGTTCCGCACGTCCCCGGCGATCGCGCGCGGCGAGGCGGCCCTGGTGCGCACCGACCCGGCCGTCGGCGCACTCGCCTCGTACGTCCTCAACTCGGCGCTCGACAGCGACACTTCGGGCCCGCGCCCGGCTCGCCGCTGCGGCGTGGTGACGACGGACGCGGTCACGTCCCGCACGACGCTCCTCCTGGTCCGCTACCGCTTCCACCTCACGCTCCCGTCTCGTACGGGCGAGAAGCAGCTGGTGGCCGAGGATGCCCGCCTGCTGGCCTTCGAGGGCATGCCGCAGCGCGCCCGCTGGCTCGACGACGACGCGGCGACGGCTCTCCTCTCCGCCCACGCCTCCGCGAACACCAACCCACAGATGGCCCGGAACCAGATCGCCCGCACGCTCGACAACCTGGGCGAACTGACTGCGCACTTGGAGGAGTTCGGGGAGCTCCTCGCCGCGGACCTGGACGCCTCGCACCGCCGGGTCCGCAAGGCGAGCGACGAGATCGTCCGCGGCCTGAAGGTCGTCCCGCAGAAGCCCGCCGACATCCTCGGCGCCTATGTCTACCTGCCCGCCAACCCGGCCGCCGCCGCTGTGACCCCTGCTGGAGTTGTCGCCTGATGTCCGCCGCCACTCGCACCGCCCCGGCTTTCACCTCCGTCACCACGGTCGGCGGCTTGCTCCCCTCCGACATGCTCCTGCGCATCGCGGAGACCCGGAACCTGCCGGGCACCAAGTCGGCCGACTACGGCCTGCCCGCGTCGGTCGCCGTCCGCGACGAGGCGGAGCGCGCCTGGGAGTACCTCAAGCCGCTCTGGCGCGACCTGCGCGCCGCGCTGCCATCGGACCCGGTGACGGGTGCCCCGGCGGCGGACCCGACGGGGCGCGCCGGTTCCGACTGGCTGTCGCAGCTGTTCCGGAAGCTGGATTTCGGCCGTCTCACGGGAGTCGGCCCGTCTGGCATCCCGGCCGACTCCGACCCGGCCAAGCGCTTCCCTGTCTCGCACCGGCACGGCGCGGCTCTCGTCCACCAGATCCCCTGGACCCAGGAGCTCGACAAACGCGTGGCGGCGGGCCAGATGCCGGCCCAGTCGATGCTCCAGGACTGCCTCAACCGCACCGAGGCCCACCTGTGGGCGGTCCTCACCAACGGCCGTTGTGTCCGTCTGCTCCGCGACTCTTCGACGATGGCCACAGCGTCGTACGTCGAGTTCGACCTCGAATCGATCTTCGACGGCGAACTATTCAGCGAGTTCGTCCTGCTGTACATGACGCTGCACGCGTCCCGCTTCGAGGTTGGCGAGGGACAGCCGGCGTCGGCGTGCTGGCTGGAGAAATGGCGGACGCTCGCCATCGAGTCCGGCTCCCGTGCGCTCGACGTCTACCGAGATGGTGTCCAGCAGGCCCTCACCGCGCTCGGCACCGGATTCCTGCGTCACCCGGCCAACGGCGAGCTGCGCGAGAACCTGGACGTTCAGGCGTACCAGCAGGCGCTGCTCCGCCTCGTCTACCGCATGATCTTCCTGTTCGTCGCGGAGGACCGTGGTGCGCTCCTCGACCCCGAGGCAGACGAGCAGACCCGTGAGCGCTTTGCGCGCTACTTCTCCACGACCGCGCTGCGTCGCCGTGCGCTGCGCCGCCAGGGAACGGCGCACGACGACCAGTACCAGACGCTGGAGCTCCTGATCAGCGCCCTCGGCGATGAGAACGGCCGTCCGGAGCTCGGCCTGCCCGGACTCGGCGGAATCTTCAACGGCGACGAAGCCGACCGCCCCTTGCGCGGTGCGCGTCTCGCCAACCGTGACCTCTTCGACGCCGTCCGCTATCTGGCGCGCGTCCGGGACGCCGACTCGCGGCGCTGGCGTCCTGTCGACTATCTCCACATGGGCTCGGAGGAACTCGGCTCTGTCTACGAGGCCCTGCTCGAACTGGTCCCCCGGCACAGCCCCGCGGACCGCACCTTCGAGCTGGTCGACCGTGCTGGCAACGACCGTAAGAAGACGGGCAGTTACTACACGCCGACCGCACTCACCGAGGCTCTGCTCGACTCCACTCTGACCCCGGTCATCGACGCCGCGCAGAAGCGCGGCGAGGAGCTGGCCGCGGAGGCAGGCAGGCCTGACGCCACGGCAGACATCGAGCGTGAGCTGCTCGCCCTCACGGTCTGCGACCCGGCCTGCGGCTCCGGCCACTTCCTCGTCGCGGCAGCGCGCCGCATCGCCAAGCGGCTCGCTTCCGTACGCGAACACAACCCGGAGCCGCCGGAGCAGGTCGTACGGCAGGCACTGCACGAGGTCACAGCCCGCTGTGTGTACGGCGTCGACCTCAATCCCATGGCCGTCGAGCTCGCCAAGGTCTCTCTCTGGCTGGAGGCCATGGAACCGGGTAAGCCGCTGGGCTTCCTGGACGCACACATCAAGCGCGGCAACGGCCTCATCGGTACGACACCGACACTGCTGCGCGGCGGTATCCCGGACAGGGCGTTCAAGGCGATCGAGGGCGACGACGCCAAGGTGGCCCGGCGCTACGAGCGCGAGAACGAAATGCAGCGCAAGGGCAACGTTGGCCTCTTCGGAGCCGAGGATACAGAGCCGACGGTCACGAACACCGCGTTCGCGTCTGCCCTTCAGCGGATCACGGCCGCGCCCGACGGGAAGCTCGCGGACGTTCATCGCAAGGAGGATGCCTACCGGCGGTGGGAATCGTCCCCTGAATACCTGCGCGCCCTCCACCTCGCGGACGCCTGGTGCGCGGCCTTCACCTGGATCAAGTCCGAGGAAGCACCGCCCGCCATCACCCACGACGTGTTCCAGGCCCTCAAGGACGCCGAGTCCGAGGGCGTCCCGCAGTCCGTCCACGACGAGATCGTCCGACAGCGTGAGCAGTACCACTACTTCCACTGGCACCTCGAGTTCCCTGACGTCTTCACCGTCCCTGACGCGACTGACGCACCTGAGGTCGACCCGCGCACCGGCTGGGCCGGAGGCTTCTCCTGCATGGTCGGCAACCCGCCGTGGGACAAGGTCGACTTCGAGGACAAGAAGTACTTCGCCGTCGTGAACCCGTCGCTCGCCGAGATTTCCGGGGTGGCGCGCCGCAAGGCGATCGCCGCGTGGTGTGAGGAGTTTCCGGCGGAGGCTGTCGCGTACGACCGCGCTCGCCGTATGGTCAAGGGCACGTTCCACTTCGCCGGGGACTCGGGCGTTTTCCCGCTCTGCGGGAAGGGTCTCTCCGTCAAGGGAGTCACCATGCTCCAGACGGACCAGCTCTTCGCAGAGCGGTTCACCGACCTCACCGGCCCCCGCGGGCGCCTCGGCCTCATCCTCCCGACGGCCATCGCCACCGGCGCTGGCGCCCAGCATCTGTTCTCGGACTTCACCCGCCGCGGGGTGCTCGCCACGCTCTACGACTTCGAGAACAAGCGCCCCAGGTCACCTGCGCTACCCCAGGGCGGCAAGTGGTTCGAGAGCGTCCACTCCAGCTACAAGTTCTGTCTCATCACCCTCACCGGCCGCGACGGCAGCGAGCCCGCTGCCCGCTTCGGCTTCTTCCTCGGCGACGTCACGGATCTCGAAGACCCCCAACGCGTCTTCGCCCTGAGCCCAGAAGACCTCGCCCTCATCAACCCCAACACGGGCACCCTTCCGGTCTTCCGCACACGTCGCGACGCCGAGCTCACGGTTTCGGTGTATCGCCGCGTCCCGGTGCTGTGGAACGAGACACGACGGAACGGCAACCCTTGGGGCATGCGTTTCAAGGCGACTCCCTTCCACATGACCGACGACTCCGACCTCTTCCGGACGCGCGAGCAGTTGGAGGCTGAAGGGTGGGAGCTGCGAGGGAACACCTTCGAGCGGGGCGAGGAGCGGATGCTGCCGCTGTACGAGGGAAAGATGGCACAGCTCTACGACCAGCGCTGGAACGCGTACACCGGTACAGAGGCGGAGGACGTCCGCCGAATCACGGCCCATGAGAAGAACGACCCGGCGATGGCCGCCGCACCTCGCTACTGGGTCCAGGAACTCGGCACAATTGCCACCACCCGTGGGTCGAAGTCCGTCGAAGTACCTGGCATCGAAGAGCGGCTCAAGGAGTCCGGCTGGGAGCGGAAGTGGCTTCTCGGGTGGCGCGACGTCGCTCGGGCTACGGATGAACGAACGGCGATCCCAGCGTTTCTACCGCGCACCGCGGTCGGCCACAAGTTCCCGCTGATGATGCCGACATGTGAGGCGCCCCTAGTTGCTGGGCTCATCGCCGTCCAGTCCTCACTCGCCTTCGACTTCGTGAGCCGTCAGAAGATCGGCGGCGTCAGCATGGGCCTCTTCATCTGGAAACAGCTCCCCGTCCCCCACCCGGATTCGCTGGCTCCCCACCTCGCCTTCCTCCTCCCCCGCGTTCTCGAACTCGTCTACACCGCCTACGACATGCGTGGCCTCGCCTGCGAACTGGGCGACGAGGGCGAGCCGTTCCGCTGGGACGAGACCCGGCGCGCTCAGCTCCGTGCCGAGCTCGACGCCTACTTCTTCCATCTGTACGGCATCTCGCGCGACGACACGGACTACATTCTGGAGTCCTTCCAGTCGGAATCCGGCGGGCTCAAGAACAACGAGATCAACAAGTTCGGCGAGTACCGCACCAAGCGGCTCGTCCTCGCCGAGTACGACCGCATGGCGGCGGCTGGCGTCAGCCTGACCAGTCCCCTCGTGGACGGCGAGAACTACACCTCCACGCTCACCCCGCCCCCAGGCCACGGCCCGCGCCACCCGGCAGCCTGACGCGCACCACGCCCACGCCGCCCGGACCCGAGGAGAGCGCCCCGGTCCGGGCGGCGCCCCGAAAGGAGTCGGCCATGGACGACGAAATTCAGCTGATCAGGGACGGCGACGGCCTGACGGTCATCGGGAATCAGGCGACGGTCGAGCGTTTCCTCGTCTCTGAGGGGCTGCCGTCGAAGGACCCCGGACCGCGCCGGCTCGGAACCGCCCTCGGCAACGCGGCCGGAGTCGCGCAGGCGGGTTCCGATATCGCGGCCAGCTCAAGTCGCTGGGTGAAGCTGACCAAGGAGTCCGCGCAGCGCATCGACAAGTACGGGCTGAGGGAAAGCGCCACGACGGGTCTCAGCACAGGTGTGCTGAAGGGCGACAGCGGCCAGATCAAGGGATTCGTCGAGTTCGCGAAGAGCTCGGGACCACTTCGGGCCAACCCGGCGCGACTGGCCAATATCGCGGCGGCCATGGCACAGCTGGCGATGCAGCAGGCCATGGACGAGATCGCCGACTATCTCGCCACAATCGACGAGAAGGTCGACGACATACTCCGCGCCCAGAAGGACGTCGCGCTGTCGAACATGGTCGGAGTGGACCTCGTGATCGAGGAGGCCATGACCATCCGGGAGAAGGTGGGCCGGGTCTCCGAGGTCACGTGGTCGAAGGTGCAAGGCACGTCAACGACGATCGCGCAGACCCAGGTGTACGCGTTGCGTCAACTCGACGCGCTCGCGGAGAAGATGGAGCGCAGGGACAAGATCGGCGATATCGCCAAGGCGTCCAAGGAAGTCGAGTCCAGGGCTCGGGAGTGGCTCGCTGTCCTGGCGCACTGCTTCCAGCTCCAGGACGCGCTCGCCGTGCTCGAACTCGACCGGGTACGGGACACGGCTCCGGAAGAGTTGGACCAGCATCGGCTCGGGGTTCGGGCCGCGCGGCAGAACCGGATGGATCTCATCTCGCGGAGCACCGAGCGTCTGATGACCCGGATGCACGCAACTGCCGGCACGGCGAACGCCAAGGTGCTGTTGCACCCGACCACGTCCCGGGACGTGGTGCATGCGCGCAACCACGTCGAGGTCGCCGTCGTCGACTTCCACGGGCGGCTCGGGATCGAGCGCGGCAAGGAGTCGTTGGAAGCACGGCGATGGAAAGAGGCGGCGGTGGAGGTGAGGGACAGGGCGCTGGAGAAGGGCGCGGAGAACGTCGACGCTGCCCTGCGCCTCGGCACCGAGACCTTCGACCGGGCCAGATCGGCCACGGGCAAGCTCTCCAGCGGCATCGCCGAACGAGCGCTCCGCCGACGTGGGAGCGGCGACGAAGCCTGACAGCGGCGCCCACACAGGGCGCCGGTCCGCCCTCACGCGCCCCCGCCCGGCCACGGCACACGGCCTGAGCCGGTAGTACTTCGCAGCCAGACCAGCGGTCCTCGCTCGTTACCGATCGCTGACTCGGCTACACCCCGCCGGGGAGGCATGACCCGCACAGCACGTATCGCACCTGGAGAGGAGACAGTCGATGGAGGCACGCGGCTACCGCATGGTGGTGTCGACCGAATCGGACTACGTCGGCACTTGCGCCATAGCGGAGCGGGAGCTGATCGAATGGCTCAAGACCACCAAGCAGTACGACACCTCCGGGCTTGAGGAGGGACGGACCGAGATCGCTGCCCACGCGACCCTCGACCGCGACTCCGAGTCCGGCATGAACGGCGCGTACAGCCGGTGGCGCATGCGCGAGACACCTTCTGCCACCTCGGGCACCTGGCAGTCGACGCTCATCGTGCGTTCCGGGCTTCCAAAGGACAGGGGCAGCACCTGGGTGCAGGTCGACATCGAGCACCAGCCGGCCACTGCGGGCGAATTCCCCACGCCCGCCAACACTCCGGGCATCGCCCGGTCTCTCCTCGATGCGCTGGAAGCGCGTGACGGCCAGGCTGACGTCACCACGTCTCCGGCCTTCATCGAGGCCGACGATGTGGACGACCTGCTCGAAGAGCTGTGTGACACGAACCGCCGGATGCCGGTCGTCATCGCCACCGTGCCGTACGGCAAGAACCCTGACGCATGGTCGAGTTCGGTCGTGGAGCCGCTGTTCCGGAATCTCCATGGACTGGCGGTGCTGTACGTCCTCACACCGGAGGCTCAGGTCGGGTTCAACACCGCGCTGGAGTACCACCCGGTGTTCGGCGGCGGCGTCCGCACGTACGTACCGGGACTCGATCCGGCGTGGAAGCCTGATGCGCAGCGGCATCCCGTAATGTCCCGGAGGACCGTCGAAGCCGATGTGCGCCGCGCCGCGAAGATACTCGCCGCGCTCCCGCAACGACTCGCCTCCCGTCACGTGCTGCCCGACGCCCTGGTCAGTGTCCCGCGTCAGCGGACGCGTCCCCGGCCGAGTTCGGACGGTTCGGACATCGCCAAGCTCCGTAAGGACAACGTCGCCCTGACCTCGCTGCTGGACGAGGCAGAACAGGCAGAGGCGCTGCGCGTCAACGAGCTCAACGATCTGTACGCGGAACTCGCCAAGGCCGAGCGGGGAAGCGACGAACTGCGCGGGGAGAACGAAGAGCTGTACGAAAAGTTCCAGGAATCCCAGCGCCTTATCCGCTTTTTACGAGAGCGACTGGAAGCCGCAGGGGACTTCGCCACGGCCTACGGTACGGCCGACGCCCCGACGATCGCCTATCCAGAGACATTCGCCGACCTGCTCGACCGGTTGGAAGAGCTCCCCTTCCTTGCCTTCACCGGAAACGCCAAGACCACTCAGAGGCTCGACAGCCAGTCGGTCGACAACTGGCTGAGCGTGGCCTGGGACGGCCTCCTCGCTCTCAACCACTTCGCCGAGGCCTCGGCAAACTGTAAGGCTTCCGGCGACTTCCTGAGCTGGTGCAAGTCAGAGGCGTCCAGCGGCGTCCCGTTCCCGGCGGCCAAGGTAGCCATGCGGGAGTCCGACACGGTTGCCAAGAACGGCAAACTGCGCGGCGAGCGCATGCTCCCCGTTCCGGAGGCGGTCGACCCGAGCGGCCGAGTCTTCATGCAGGCCCATCTCAAGGTCGGGGGCGGCAACACCATCGCCCCGCGTCTCCACTTCTACGAGGACGGCCCCCGCTCCGGGAAGGTCTACGTGGGCTACCTCGGCCCGCACCTGCGCAACACACTCACCTGAGTGAGGTAGGGTGCGCCGCCGATCGCTCCAGGGTGGCACACCGCTCCTTCAGTGCCCCGACACGAACCTCACAAAGGGCGCCCAGCCCTCGCGCCCCACAGCGAAGGCCGGGCGGGCCAGGTCCTTGGAGTCCCGTACGTGGACGGCCTGTTCGGCGATCGCGATCTCCACGCAGTCATCGCCCGAGCTCCCGCTGTAGCTGGACTTGAACCACGCCAGATCCGTCGTCGTGTTCATAGCTCTCCTCGGAGTCGCTCCAGCAGACCCCGCGAGTCCTTGGCGTTCAGGGCCTGAGAGCGCAGTGTGTCATAGCGCTGGTAGAGGCAACTCACCTCTTGCGGGCCGGAGATCAACCGCCCGTTCTCCTGCCCTTCGGAGTAGGCGAGCCGTCGCCGCTGAGCGGTCTCCAGCAGTCGCACCGGTCCATCCATACAGGAGTGGAACTCAGCGTCCGTCGGCATGACTTGCAGGGTTACATGGCGTGGCGCGGTCCGCTCCAAAACATGCTCCAGCTGCCCCCTCCAGACATCGCGGCCACCGAGCCTACGGCGGAACACTGCCTCCTCCACGATGAAATGGAAGGGGACGGTCACCCGCTCCAGCAGTATCCGCTGGCGGTCCATCCTCGCCGCCAGCTGAGCCTCAAGTTGGTCGTCCGTAAGCAACGGAAGACGATTCTCGAACAGCGCCCGCGCATACCCCTCCGACTGCAACAACCCCGGAACCAGCCGGCACTCGTACGTACAAAGACTCACCGCCTCCCGCTCAAGCCTGGCCCAGCGCCGGAACCACGCCGCCAGCCCCGCCTCTCCCCGACTCAGATGACGGGCTGCCTTACGTAACGCACCAGTGTTGCCCAGCGCCTCCTCCGTCCGCTCGACGAACGTCTCGTCCGGCATCCGGCGGCCCAACTCCACGGATTCCACCGTGTGTTTGGAGTACTGGACAAGCGCGGCCAGCTCCGCCCGGCTGAGCCCCGCATGCTCCCGCAGCGCCTGGACGACCGCGCCGAACGTGCGCAGACTGTCCGACGGACGCGGCTCCCGCTCCCAGTCGCCCTCACTCTCGACGGCGCTCTCGACCTGGCCCCCATCGACGCTGTCCATCCGCGGCCCCTCTCCTCGCACCCCTGCCGCACGGATCTTGCCCACACAGCGTGACGACGTCTAGCCCGTACTATCCACCTCGCGTGCCCGTACGCTGACTCCCCGTACGTGGTGTCAGCCTCGCGTCAGCCGCCCCGGGCCCACCACGCTGACATCATGAACCAAGCACTCCCCCAACTGATCTACCCAGCAAGGACATTCGCGCAGCAGTTCTCGTCCACGCCGCGCGGCGCCCGTCTCGCCAGGCTCCTCACGGTCACCGAGCTGCACTCATGGCGCGTGCTGCCGGACCTCACGGAGCGTGCCGAGCTCGTCGTGGCCGAGCTCGCCGCGAACGCTGTCCTGCACGGCCGTGTCCCCGGCCGCGACTTCCGTCTGGCGCTCGCCTACGCCCCGCCCGCGCAGCACCTCCGCATCGAGGTCACCGACGCCCGGGGCGACCGACAACCTCGCCCTCCCGCACACGAGCCCACCTCGGTCGAGGCCGGCGGGCGCGGGCTGCTGCTCGTCGCCGCGCTCGCCGACACGTGGGACTGCGTCCCCTACCCGCCGTCCGGCAAGACCGTCCGAGCCCTGCTGACGGCGTCGCGCACGAGCAACGCCCGCGCCTGACAGATTCCGTCTCCCGCACTAAAGCGAAATCGCGCCAAGATCGGCCGCCACACCGTGAGCGCGTTGACGTCGCCAACACGCCTCCCTACGGTGGCTCTTCTTACATGGGGGATTGAAGGGGCGACAGCACGTGCAGGTGGACGGTATCTGGAATCCCTGCCCAGACTTCACGACGGAATCCCTGCTGGCCATGGCCGAAAAGGCGTTTCTGCGCGCCGAGTTCGACGTCGTACGACCGCTTCTGCAGCGGCTCCGGGAGGAGTTCGGCCCGCCCGGAACCGATCCGGCCGCCAAGCGCCACGACGCTCTGCTCGGCGCGCTGGCCGCACGAGCCGGTAACTGGCCCGAGGCGAGGCGGCGGTGCCCCGAGGACCTCGACGAGGTGGGGACCGGCATCGTCCACGCCCTCGCCGTGAGCGCCCTGCACGAACTGACGCGGGAAGGACGGCACACCGACTCCGGTACCGCGTCCGTCGCGATCGTGTTGTGGGCGCATCTCCTGGACGAGGAGGACCCGGGCGACTTCCGCGCCCTGCTCACCGAACGCCGTGGCGCACCCGTGTCCGACGCTCTCTGGGAGCAGGCCCTCGCCCGACTGCGCGGCCGTGTCGCCGACCTGCTGCACGCTTTGGATGTCCGGGCCGAGCGGGACGCTCTCTCCGCCTGGCACACGGCCTGGGCGGCCGAGCGCGCGGCCCGTTCCGTGTTCCTCTCCCACACCCCCACGGATGCTGGACCGCACGCCCTGGTCTCCCTCCGGGAAGCCGCCTGGCACCTCGTCCAGGACGGCCGGGGCAGCGGCCTCCTCGCCGCCTACACGGCCCGCCACCCCGATCCCGGCACCTGGCCGGCCGAGCTGCCCGGCCACCACGCGTGCGCCGAGCCGCTGGCCCGGGCCCTCGCCGCCCGCGGCATGAGCCGGGTGCGGGGCGGCAGGTGGAGCGAGGCGCTCGTCGACATCGGTGCGGCAGTGCGACTCGGGCACACCCTCCGGGCGGACGAACGGGCCGCCGTCCTGCACGCGGGGAACAACGTCGGGCGGAGCCGTACCGGGGGCGACAACTCTCCCCGCGTACGGATCAAAGGACTCGAACAGGCCCACGCGCTCCTGCCGCAGGACGCCTCCCTGGCAGCCGAGCTGGCTGCCGAACTGGTGCGGCGGGGCCGGGAGTTCGTGGCCTCCGATCCCGAGGAGAGCCGGAGCCACTTCGCCCGCGCCCTGGCCGTGACACCCGGGAATCCGGACGCCAGGGCGGGCCTCGACGACCATCTGAGGGAGGATCTGAGCCGGGCGCTCGACGGCGAATACGCGGGGGACGCGCTCACGGCCGACGAGGTGCAGGGCCTGCTCGCACGGGATCCGGACTGCGCGGAGGCGAGGATGTGGCTGGAGGACCACTACGCGGATGTGGCCGTCTCCGCCGCAACCCGGGGACACACGGCCGAGGCACAGCGCGCCGCACACGCGATACTCATGTGCATCGATCCGGAGGACACGTACGACGAGGCGGACGTCGACGAGCTGCTCATGGACCTCCTAGTCACCGCCGCCGATGACCTCTCCCCCGAGCGGAACCGGGCCGACCTCGAACGCCGTGTCGCGCTGCTGCACACGGCCGTGACACTGCCCAGCCCCACCGACCACCACGCCCAGGGAGACCTGGAAAGCGCGCTCCTCGACCTTGCGGAGTATCTGGACGCCGCCGAGCCTCCGTCCGACGTCATCGAGCTGTTCCTTCGGGACCTGATGCGGACCGGGGTCAACGGGCGCTTCGACCAGATCGTGGAGGCCGCCTACCTGAACCGTGCCCGGGATCGCGAGCGGGCGGGCGACCCCGGCGGCGCGCGGCGCGACCGCGCCAGCGCGGAGCGGGTCGGCGCCGGACTCCCGCGCCAGGCCCCGCTCTTCGGCTCCGCTGCCCGTCGCTCCCGCCTCGCCGACACCGAACAGGACACGCTCTTTTGACCACCGGCGCCCCTTCCCCCCAGCACTCCGACACGGATCTGCCCCCGCTCCCCTGGTTCGGCCCCACACTCCACGAGCTCCTCCCCGACGTGCCGCTGGGCACCCGGCCCCCGAAGCTCTGGAGGCTGGCGGCCCCGGAACTGACCGACTCCGCGGCCCGGAAGGATCCGGCCCGGCACGCGCTCGTTCACCGGGCCAACCAGAACTCCCACACCCCCGTCGACGCCCTCGTGGCCGAGATGCTCACCCCTCCCCTGCCCCGCCACGACACCGAGGAACGCCCATGACCGGCGCCGGTCTCACCTCCGCCGATGCCGGTGGTCCACCGTCCGAGCTCGACAAGCTGCGGCGCCGGGTCGCCGTCCTCTCCGAGAAACGTAAGGCTGCCGACGGGCGGCTGCAGGCCCTCCTGGGTTCGCTGCTCGCGCTGGACGACCTGCTCGCAGACACCCGCGGCCGGGCCGGTGTCCTGCACACGGCGCGGTCCGCGCGCGAGACGGCTTCGGCGGCCCTCGCGCTGGGCCAGCAGATCGAGGCGGCCCATCTGATGCTGCGCGTGGAGCTCGAGCGGTACGACGTCAGCCCGATGGACGTCGTGGGCAGGGCCGTCGACCCGGCGGAGATGCGTGTCGTCGGTACCGAGCCGCACCCCAGCCATCCGGGCGGCACTGTGCTGCGGGAGAAGGTCACCGGCTTCCGGCAGGGCTCCGACACCTTGCGGCCCGCCCAGGTGGTCGTCTCGGTGCCGGGACCCGCGCCGGAGTCCGCACCCGATCCCGTACAGGAGCCCGAGTCTGTGCCCGGACCCGTGCGAGCCCAGCCCCGGCGCACCACCCGCTCCCAGCGGCGGCTTCTGCTCAAACCATGGGCGGCGCTGGGACGCCGCCGGTCCCGCCGCACCTGAACCCGTATCACCCCCCTCCTCCGCCGTACCAAGACGATCAGGAAGCACGCCTTCATGCACCGGACTCTCGGCATCGATCTCGGCACCACCAACTCCGTCACAACCTGGATGCGCGACGGCGTCCCCACCGTCCTGCACAACCGGGACGGCGACCGGGCGACCCCCTCCGCCGTCGGGGTCGACCCCGACGGCGCCCTGCTCGTCGGGCAGGAGGCCCTCAACTGGCGGGGCGGCGACCCCCGTTCAGTGATCACGGAGGTCAAGCGGCTGATCGGGCGCCGCTGGGACGACGAGCTCGTCCAGCAGGCGCTGAAGACCCGGCCCGACGACGCCCCGCCCGTCCGGGAAAGCGCCGACGGTGCGGTGGAGATCCAGCTCGGGTCGCACTGGCTCTCCCCCATACAGGTCTCCGCCGTCCTGCTCCGCCGGCTCAGGACGGACGCCGAGGACGCGGCGGGAGTCTCGTTCCGACGCGCGGTGATCACCGTGCCCGCGTACTTCGCCGAGCCGCAGTTCGACGCCGTGCGTGCGGCCGGACGGCTCGCCGGTTTCCACGTGGCGCGCATCGTGCAGGAACCGACGGCCGCCGCGCATGCCTTCGGGGTCCGCCCGGGAGAGGGTGGTCTCAAGGACTACGCCACCGTGCTCGTCTTCGACCTGGGCGGCGGCACCTTCGACGTGTCGCTCCTGACGCTCGGACCCGGCCACTTCTCGGTGGCCGCGCTGGGCGGGGACAACCTCCTCGGCGGTGCCGACTTCGATGCGCTGCTCGACACGCATCTGCGGGAGCGGCTCGGCGGGCGCGACCACGACGGGGACGGTGACGCCTCTCGCATCCGGGCCGCCGCCGAGCGAGCGAAGATCGAACTGTCCGCGCAGGACACCTCGGAGGTGATCCTCGCCCCGCTGGGGCGGCAGGGCGGCTCCTGGTCAGGGACGGTACTGCGCACCGAGTTCGAGGAACTCATCGCCGGTCACCTGCGCAGGATGCGGGAGACGGTCGAGACGGTACTGACGGAGTACAGCGCGACGCCCGAGGACGTCCAGCGGGTCCTGCTGGTCGGTGGCTCCACCCTCGTCCCGGCCGTCCGACGCGGCCTCCAGGACCTCTTCGGGACGGACACGGTGTCGGATGCGGTGGACCCCATGACAGCCGTCGCTCACGGCGCAGCCGTGGAGGCCGGACTCCTCCGCACGCTCGACTGCCCGTCCGAGACCTGCACCGTCGAGAAGATCCCCGTCGACTCCGAGGCCTGCCCGGCATGCGCCACACCGCTCCTCGGTACGACCACGGTCGACTGCCCGGACTGTCACGTCCCCGCCCCCGAACTCACCGGCGGCTGCCCCGTGTGCGCCACGGATCTGTCTGGACTGCGCGCGGCCGCCCCGGCCGTCGCCCCCGCCGAGTGTCCTGCCTGCGGCCGCGACGACAACCCCGCCGGCGCGACCGTGTGCGGGGACTGCGACGCGGTCCTGGACTCCGGCGGCCTGAAGTGTCCCGGCTGTTCCATGATCAACGCCGCGGGTCTCAGCGCCTGTTCGTTCTGCGGCAGCGACTTCGGCACCGCCCTCCCCCAACAGGTCACGGCCCAGGACATCGGCGTTGAACTGGCGGACAGCACAGTGGAGGTTCTCTTCCCCGGCGGCACCCCGTACCCGACCGAATGGCACCGGGTGGACGACCTCGCGATCCGCAGCGACAACGGCACCTCCCTGGGAATCAACCTCTGGGAAGGACCGCACCTGCGCTCGGCGCGGCGCAACGAGTTCTGCGGCGGCTTCGTCCATGAGAGCCCCGATGGACTCCGGGGCGACGTGCCGCTCACCCTCCAGGTACGGCTCGACGCCGACCGGACCATCGGCCTGAGGTACCGCATCGGCTCCGAGGACTGGTGTGGCGCCGAACTCCGGCGCAACCTGGTCTCCCCCGCCCTCGGCCGGAAGGCCGCCGCACTGCAGGCCCGCTACGCCGAGTTCCTGGACACCTGGAAGGAGGGGCTCACCCACGCCGAACGCGACGCGCTCACCGAGACCATGACTGACCTCGCGGCCCTCGGTCGCGGAGAGACCGTGAGCCGCTCCCTCGACGGGTTCCTCGACTCCGCTCGCGACACCCTGGACCTGTGCAGCCGGACCCGGAGCACCCACGCGGGCGCGACGATGTTCGCGCAGAGCGGTCGTGGACTGCTGCCGGCGGCGCTCCTGGTGGATCTACGGAACGTGGCCGAGGCCGTCAACGACGCGCGCGAGTCCATGGACACGGCCGCGATGCGGGCGGCCACCGAACGCATGACGGACCTGTCGGACGGCATCGACCCGGCCATCCGTAACGCGCTCTACACCATCCGCCTCGCCGAACAGGACGCCTACCCCACCACACTGCGCACCCAGGTCATCGCCGCCCGGGACGCGCTGCGCAGCGCCATGGCCCGTGACGACAAAGCCGCTCTGGACACTCAGCTCGTCCGACTCGGGCAGCTTCGCCAACAGGGGCACGGCCAGATGGCGGAAGGCAGCGCTCTCCCGGGCGCGGCGATCGTCCTGCCGTCCCGGCGATAAGGCGGGGACACCCGCGCCGACTGTGCCGGTGGCAGCGGCTCAGGCCCTGCTGACCAGTCCGTTCAATCCCTCCAGATGCCGCGGAACCCGCGTGCCCTGCCAGCCCAGGATCAGGCTCTCGCGGGCCCGCGTGGCCATGACGTAGTACGCCATGCGGAGCGTCGCATCGGTGGGGTCGGCGGCGGTGTCCGTCTCCGTGTCAGCGATGACGACGGTGTCGAAGTCGAGACCCTTGGCGCTCGCGCGGTGGACGAGGACGACGCCGGGGCGGATCAGGTCGAGGTCGCGGTAGCGGCCGCCCTGGGTCGCCGCCGAGCTGTAGAGCTGGGGCTCGGAGGGGAGGTTCGCGCGCTCCAGGCGGCGCATCAGGTCGGCTCCCGTGCGCAGCGAGTTCACGATGACGCCGATGCGTTGCTTCGGCGCGCGGACGGCCAAGGCGGCGATGTCGTCGGCTATGCCCTTCGAGCCCGAGTAGCGGCGGATCTCGGGCCGCGGCCCACTCCGGAAGGGTAGGACGGGACGAGCACCACCGACGCGGAAGTGCTCGGCGAAGGAGGCGATCTCGCGGGTGTTGCGGTGGTTGCCCTCGATCTTGTGGCGCCGGGTCGCGCCGCCCAGGGCGGAGGCGATCTCGTCCAGCGTCGAGTTCGTCTCCGTGAGGCGCTGGCACTCGTCAGCAAGCACCGTGACCGACACCGCGGCCAGGCGGGCCATCTTGTAGAGGCCGGGCGGCAGGTCCTGGCCCTCGTCGATGACAAGGTGCGGAGACACCGTCGCCTCGCTCTCATCGATGCTGGCGGCCGCCATCGCAGTGAGCGCGTTCCAGTCGAACCAGCCGTCCGCCGTCTCGGCCGCGCTGCGGTCGAATCGGCCCCTGATCCAACTGTGCACGGTTGAGGCCTTGAGGTCCGCGCCCGGGACCGTGAGATGGCTGAGCGTGGGCTGGAGAAGCTGGCGTAGGAGGTTGGAGCGGGTCAGCAGGACCGTGGGCCGGCCGGTGAGCGCAAGGTGCACCGCGCGGTGCGCGGCGATGAGGCTCTTGCCGCTGCCTGGCGGGCCGCTGACGAGGTGTCTGCCGGTCAGGGGCAGTGCGTCGAGGCAGCCACGCTGGGCCTGCGTGAGGTCAGGGTGGAGTACGGCGCCGGTCGGGGCGGGGTTCGTGGCGGTCATGGGTCATCCCAGAGCGGTTGCGGCCGCCGCTTCGCGGCTGGCGGTGAGGACGTCGGAGAAGTAGCCGGGCACGGTGGCGGAGCCGACGACGAGGGCGCGGTCGAGGAGGGTGTTGCCGGTCTGGCAGCTCGTCTCGGGGAGCAGCGTGCAGGCGTGACAGGCGGCCCGGTTGAGGTTGCCGAAGCCCTGGCCGGTGTGCTCAGCACAGAGCGGGTCAGCCGAGCACCAGGCCGCCGCCTCCAGCATGCGGATGAGCGTCTCGGTGAAATGCGGCGCTTCGCCCTGGCGGACCAGGCCGCCGAGGGTGCCTTCGGCGTCTCCGGCCGCCGCGTAGATCAGCACGCCGTGCTGCCCGAACTCAGGGCGCCCGTAGACGCGTTCGCGGAGGCTCGACGTGGTGTAGCCGGAGTCGAAGGAGAGCTGGCGGATCAGGAGGTGCGCAAGGGTGTGGAGGAGGACGAAGCGCGGCGAGAGCTCTTCGCCGGCGGTCTCCTCCAGCTGCTCCTTGCGGAACGAGTCGTCGAGGTCGGCCCGGACGTCCCCGACGTGGACGCGGACCCGCGGGTCGTTCTCCCATTCGGCCAGGCGCTGCTCGTCGAGGCTGAGCACGATGCCCTCGCCGTAGACCTCGACGGCAGGAAGCCAGCGCAACCGGCCGCTGGTGTCGGACGGAACGAGCGTGCCGGTCGGCGCGTGGCGCCGGAAGCCCGTCAGCGCGCGTACTTCCCGCAGGCGGTCGGCGAGCACGACTCCGTCGACGAGCAAGGCAAGAGTGGCCCAGGGCTCCTCTTTCTCGCCTTCGAGTCCCAGACTGGTCCGACGCGCCGAGAAGTCCTTCGAGGGTTCCGGGATCTGCGTGGCGGCGAAGGCGTTCCACTCGTCTCGGCTGAGGTCGAACTTGGCCGTGGCGGGCTTGATCGCCGACAGGGGTACGGGTTCGCCGGTGGCCTCCGCGATGAGCCGGTCGATCAGGTCGTCGGGGGCTTCCGTGTCCTCTTTGATCATGTCCCGGAAGGCTTCGGCCCGGGGCTTGCCCAGCGCGCCGAGCAGGAGGTCCCAGTAGTCGTGGCCACGCACGGCCGCTGCCGCGTCCTGGTCGGCCTGCGGCGGTTCGTCGGACTCGGGGATGTCCAGCGCCGAATAGACGGACGGGTAGTAGACGTTGCCCGCGGTGCGCTGCACGATGTGGACCTGCTGGCCGCAGGAGGCGCGCTCCGTCCAGTGCTGCCAGGGGTTGCGGCCGGAGCAACTGCCGCCCTGCGGGCCGAGAATGTCGAGCAGATCACGCTGGGCATCGCCGTCGTTGCAGCCCATATGGCTCGCTTCGCAGCGCACGGACAGCGCTTCGAGGCCCGACGCGCGGTCCGCGACGAGGAAGCTGAGCCGGCGGGCCTTCCAGGCGTCGTCGGACTCGGGGCAGGACGCCCGGGCCTCGGGAGAGAGCTGCGAGTGCGCCCAATACCACCAGTCCACGTCGTCGAGGTGGCCGTCCGGGCAGATCCGGACGAACCGCATCGGAGCCAGACGCGGTGCCGCCGCGCACGAGGTGCAGACGGGCGGCTCACCGGGCCGCTCGTCCTCCCTCAGGAAGCGGACCATGGCCCGGCAGGCCCCGCAGAACAGCCATCCGGGGAACCGGACGTAGGGCGCACCGGGCTGCTCGGCCTTGTCGTAACGGTCGTTGAGGGTGTGCGGAGCAGCGAAGAAGCCCGTGACACCGAGCCGGGTGGCGAGCCGCTCAGACGGGACGGGGGTCTTGCCCTTGTACGGCCAGGCCTCGATGCCGGCGGCGACGAACGACTCACCCTGGATGTCGAGCACGGCGCCTACGCCGAACGGCAGCACTGTCTGCGCCTGGCGGATCCGGAGTTTGCGCGTCACTTTCCTGCCCCCGTCACGGTGATCTGGCATTCGCGGTCCACGCTGCGCATGGAGTTGAGTGTCTCCCACAGGCCGTACCGCTGCTCGAAGCCCTTGAGCAGGTTGTGTTGGCCCTTTCCCTGGCTCCGGTAGTAGAGGTCCTTGCCTTCGGCGGCCGCGGTCTCGGCCTGCTTGCACCAGTCGTCCAGGTGGTAGCCGAGCTCTCGGCGTACCTGGGCGCGTACGGCATCGTTGCCCGCCCCGTCCGTGGTACCGCACTCGGCGATCGCCGCGCGGACAGCCAGCGCGTCGGCGATCGCATCAGCTTCGGCCCGTCGCCTGGTGAATTGTCCTGCAGCGTTCTCGGCGGCCAGGCCGAGGCGGTGGCGTACGAGGATGACCAGGGCGGCGTGCAGGGCGCGTCGGCGGGCGGGGATCGACCACGGGGTGATGCTGGCGGGTTCGACGAAGCGGTAGAGGGCGCCGTGGTAGTCGATGAACGTCTCATAGTGGGAGCGGTCGCGGGGGCGGGTGGCGTTGAAGTACGTGACGACGAGGCCAGGCACCCGGTGGCGGCCCACGCGGCTGGTGGCCTGGATGTACTCGGCGGTGGTCTTGGGCTGGCCCTGCATGAGCATGTAGGCAAGCCGCTTCACGTCGACGCCAACCGAGAGCATGTTGGTGCAGGGCAGGAAGGAGACCGAGCGCGGGTCCGTCCAGGGCTGTTCGAGGCGGTCGAGAAGGATGGGCTGTTCAGCTCGCGGTAGGTTGCTGGTGAGCTCCTCGACATCACCAACGCCGAGTGCCCGTACGCCGGTGCCCTCGTCGAGACCGCGGATCTGCGCGGGGATGTCGTCGCCGGCCGCGGTGACGGTGCGGCCGAGCTCGCGCAGGCTGTGGTGGTAGGCGACGAGGGTCCAGTAATCGTCGCGGTGGTCCTCGGGGAGCTGGTGGACGCCTTGGAGCATGGCCGCCGTGGTGGCGACCGCGCCGCGGCCCGCGGTGTGTCCCTGTGCCATGACTCCGAGATAGAGGCGGCCGTGACGGCCCTCGTCGGGGACAGCGAAGAAGCTGTCGCGGGCGTCGAGTCCGGACGGCGGGAACAGTTGGACGTCCTGGTTGTGGAGAGCGCGGACCTGTTCGGCCGACCGACGGATGGTGGCGGTGGCCGCGACGATCTTCGGTGGGCGGCCGTCCGGGCCCGTGCACAGTTCGAGGATCGCCGACTCGTACAGGCCCACGGTGGTGCCGAGCGGTCCGGTGAGCAGGTGCAACTCGTCCTGGATGATCAGGGACGGGGGCGGGTTCGTGGTGCCGGCGCCGAAGAGCCGGCCGGAGTCGCGCTCCCAGGCAAGCCGGGCGAACTTGTCGACGGTGCCGAGCACGAACGTGGACGGGTCCCGGTAGAGGTGCTGGTCGACCACGGCAACCGGCAGGTCGTCATGGAAGTGACAGTCGTCGCGGGTGCAGTAGAAGGAGAACTCGTCCGGCTCTGCACGGATGCCGTAATCGGCTCGGACGCTGGATCGGGCCGCGGGCAGGATGCGCGTGCCGCACCAAGGACAGCGGTCCAGGATGAAGACGTCCTCGGGACGCGCGGCGACGCGCTGATCGTCGAACGCCTTCTTCGCGGACTCGAAGCTGTTGGGCGTGGTGGTCTCACCGACCCAGAGTCCGATGGTGATCGGCTCGCCGCCGAGCCCGAGGTCCGGCTCGGTGCTGCGGAGGTACTCCAGGGCGCAGATGGTGGTGGCCGCGCGCTGGAACTGCTGTGTGGTGAGCAGGCTCAGCGTGTATCGGCTGAGGACGGCCGTGCCGGCCCCTTCGTCGCGGATCCGGCGCAGCGCGATGGTGAACGCGGCGAGCAGAAGGTACGCCTCGGTCTTGCCACCACCTGTCGGGAACCAGATCAGGTCCGTCGTCTCGCGGTCGGGGTGCTCCGAGTCCGCCACTCCGTCGAGGGCGAGGAGGAAGAACGCGAGCTGGAAGGGTCGCCATGCTGCGGTGTCGTCGACCGCCGGGTCTGTGACCGTCGGCTCGGAACGCTGCCTCCGCTGCCCCGCGAGGTCGGGCGCGGAGTGACGCATCTGCAGCTGCATGGTGCGCTGCGCGATCCGGAAGGCGGCGAGAAGTTCAGGGCGGTTGGGGTCGCACAAGGTGCGCACACCCGACTCGATACGCGCGACTGCCCGACCGATGCGGCCGAGGATCCTGTCTGCGGCCTCCTGGCCCCAGGACGGTACTTCCACGGCGAGCTGGCCCGCGTACCAGGCGTGGTAGGTGGACGCGAACTCGCCCAGCTCCTCACGGAGTTGGTCGACTCCGACGGCCGGGTCCGCGAGGTGGGCGAGCATGAGAGCGGGCGAGTCCAGCGGGCCACCGGGCCGGATGGCCGGCACTTCGGCGCGCGGGAGCGGCTCACAGGAGAGCCTCTCGATCGTCCCGTCACTGGCCACGATTTCGCGTACTGCGCAGCCGTGGCCAACGGCGCGGGTGATGACATGCCGGTACTGGAGTCGCAGCTCGCGCTCTTCAGGGTCGCGGCTGGCGAGCCGGACGCTGGGATACGGAAGGACAGCGCCGTCGACGGGGCGGGCGGTCAGTCCGCACTGGAAGAGCATGTCGTCCCAGCTCGGCGGCTTGCTGTCAGACAGGTCGTGACGGGCCGTATTGACCAGGGCAACGGTGACGAGAGTTCCCGTGCCGTAGGCGCGGCGCGTCAACCGGATCTCGGCGCGCCCTTCGAGGACGGGCACGGTGTCACGGTCCGGCTCGATCAGGTGCGTCTCCAGCCGGAGCGCGATACGGCGCCAGCGGCGGCCCCGTCCGGGCTCGCTCTTCAGCGTCTCGTAGCGGGCTGCGGTGCAACTGACCTCGACCGCGGGCGCGTCGGTGTAGAAGCTGAGGCCGAGCGATGCGGGGAGCCAACTGTTGCCCTCGGGCAACGGGTCGCCGGCCGGGCTCGAATCGGGGGCGTCCTGCTCGGCGCCTGTACCGTCCGGGTCCTCAGCGGCATGCGAGAGCCGCCGCTCGAGTTCGGCCTGCTGCGGGTACAGCGTGCCCATCAGGTACTGACGGTCGGGCGGCGCGTCGAGCACCTCGTCGTCGCCTGAGGCGGGGCCTACGAGTTGGCGAGTGAGGTAGTCGACGAGTTCCTGGCGCGGGTCCATGAAGGTCCTTACAGGCTAGAGGTGCGGAAGGTGAGCGGAGCGTGATCGTCGGGCAGCGACGGCTCAGCGGCGCCGAGGCGCGAGCCCGCGCCGCATCAACTCCTCCCGGACCAGCGGCATGACCTTTGATTCGATCTGCCGGATCCGCTCCCGCGTGACGCCGAAGGCGACGCCGATCTCGTCCAGCGTTCGGCGCTCGCCACCATCCATTCCTGTGCGCCAGACGATGATGTAGCGCTCGCGTTCGGCGAAGGTCTCAAGGAGAGCTCCCAGCTCCACGTAGAACTCCTTGCGCAGCGCTGCCGCACAGGGGCTCGGCAGACGGCAGGGCCCGGCTATCAGTTCGCCCAACGCGGTATCGTCGCCAATGATCCGGTCGAGCGAGTCCGTGGGCCTGCTGAGTTTGCGCACCTCCTCCACCTCGGCGAAGGTGAGGCCCGTGGCGTAGGCGACGTTGTCAACGGTCCGGGGGCGCCCCTCGCTCAGGAGCTTGCGCTCGGCGCTGGCGACCTTGTGGACACGTTCATGGAAGTGCACGGGAATCCGGATCGTGGTGCCTTCGTCAGCGATCCCGCGGCTGATGCTCTGCTTGATCCACCACGTCGCGTACGTCGAGAACTTGTAGCCCTTGGTCGCATCGAACTTGCGCGCAGCCCGCATCAAGCCGAGGGTCCCATGCTGTTCGAGGTCCTCCCTGTCGAGCCCGCGCCCCTCGTAGTGACGCGCGATGCCCCACACCAGGCGCCGATTGTGGCGGACCAGGCACTCGAAGGCGCGCCACTGTTCCTCCTCGCGCGGAAGCTTCGTGATCTCCTCCTCCGGAATGTCCCTGCCGAGGTCACCGGTGCCACCACGCAGAAGAACCGCGAGCCCCACCTCCTCCACCGCCTTCAGCAGAGTCTTCTCCGGAGCCCGACGCCACCGGTCCTCCTCCAGCACAACGCGAGCAGCCCGTACGGCATCAGCATGCTGATGTTCCTCCGCGGGGACAGCGGCTCGGTCCCGTCTCTTGCCGGTCCGCGGCCGTACGGGTGCCGCCACCTGAGGCGGCAACGGCCGGGTCACCGGGAAGCCCGTCGTGAGTTCCTGCGCCTCGGCGCTGCTGAGACCGGTGAGCCGCGCAACACCATCGCGAGCCAGCCTGCTGACCGACCCATCCGGCTCGGCGTACCGCGCAAGCATCTGGCGCGCCATGACCAAGCGCTTAGCCGCGGGAGAAGGCACGTCCACAGTCGAGTTCCCGACCGCCTGCGCTCCGAGAGGCGCAAACACCGCGCGCGATCTCGCGAACCCTTGCGCGCCGGGAGAAGAAGCCGCGGCAGGCGAGCGCCCTAACTCCCGCGTTGCACGCGAGGCCTTCAAGCGGATACCCACCCCGGCAAGCCCTCTGCGCAGGCCCGCCTTCTGCTCATCGGTCTCGAGGCCCAGCCGAGCGGCCTCGGCAGCGAAGGCCGCCTGGCTCACCGTTCCCGTGCGGCCCGCGCGGCGCTGCAACCGCTTGATGACAGCGGGCAATTGCGCAGCGATGGCCTGCCGTTCCGCATCGAGGTCCCCACCCATGACGCACCCCTGACTTCCGGAGCATTGCTCCCCACCCGCAAGAGGCGAGTCGGTGCGCCCCACTGTAGAACCACCCCGTTTACAACGTCAACAGAATGTGCGCTGAGTCCGCCCCTATGCCGACACCGCGGTGCCGCAAGGCCCATAAACCACCGCAGCACAAACGCCGGTTGGGGAGCGCAAGTACTCCAAAGCACTGAGGGCAAGTCCGTTAGCGTCGTCAACACGTATACTGACCGCCCGCCCCTCCCCCACACGGAAGGCCGCCTGATGGAACACCCGGATCACCCCGAGTTCCGACTCAAACTCCCCGGCGGCGGCCCCACGGCCCGCGGACGCACGCTCACCGAGCTCGGCAACAACGGCTCCGCCAAGTTCCTGGTCCTCGAAGACTCGCCCGTGAGCGCCCGGGAATGGCCCGGCCTGAGCGAGTACAGCCGCCGTCAGCGCAGCAGCCTCCGTACCGACGGCACACTCGCCGACGCTCCCGAGGCACCCAAAGCCGCCGACGGACAGGCCCTGTACTGGGTGGCGACCCGCGACATCGAGTGCAACTCCTCGTCGGCCGCAGCGTCGCTGGTCATCGGGTACGGCGCGAGCGGCCCCGAGATGTGGCGGGACGCCGACGGTCACCCCCTGTCCGACTACGTGTCCCCGGGCTGGCGCGCACCCCGCAAGTCCTGGCTGGTACGCGGTTCCAACGTGTCCGGCCGGGACCTGGTGCGGCGGGTGTGGCTTAACGAGGGACTCGTCTCGCTGCCCGGTGCGCATCTGCCGCCGCTGGACGAGCCGGACCCGACCAAGAGTGCCCTGCGCCGCTACGTCGAGGACGGCTACGAAGGCACCGCCTCCTACAGCCAAAAGCGCGGCCTGGTCGACGAACTGCACGCCTTCCTGACCCAGATGCGCGTCGGAGACACCGTCGCCACTCTGTCCGACGGTCGGCTTTTCCTCGGCCAGATCACCGGCGAGGCGCAGCAGACCGACTCCCCCGGCGGCCTCACGAACCTGCGCCGCACCGTCACATGGCAGCTGCACGGACACCCGTACGACGAACTGCCGGAGGAGCTGCAGCAGAAGCTCTCCGTGCAGCACGACGTCGTGGATCTGACCCCAGTGACGGACACCCTGACCGCGCTCGGCGCTCCCGCCCCCGCAGCCGACGAGGAGATGCCCGCGGAACCGGCCCCCGAGCTGGCCCTGCCGGAGGTCACCCACGAGCTCGCCGCGGAGCTGCTCGTCCACGACCGGGCCTGGCTCGACGAGGTACGCGAACTACTTTGGGACGAACGGCAGTTGGTCCTGTACGGACCGCCCGGCACTGGCAAGACCTATCTCGCGATGAAGCTTGCCGAGCACTTCGGTGGCGGGGCTGAGCGGGTCAAGCTCGTGCAGTTCCACCCCTCGTACGCGTACGAGGACTTCTTCGAAGGATTCCGGCCCGTCGAGGATCCGGAGACCCGCGACGTAGCGTTCCGGCTCACCGCCGGGCCGCTGCGGGAGCTGGCCGATCTGGCCTCCCGCGACGGGAACAAGCACATCCCTCACTTCCTCATCATCGACGAGATCAACCGGGCCAACCTGGCCAAGGTGTTCGGAGAGTTGTACTTCCTGCTCGAGTACCGCAGGAAGACGGTGCGGCTCACCTATTCCGGGGACGACTTCGCCCTGCCGCCCAACCTGTTCGTGATCGGCACCATGAACACCGCCGACCGCTCCATCGCACTCGTCGACGCCGCGATGCGCCGCCGGTTCGTCTTCGTAGAGCTTTCTCCTCGCATCGAACCCACACGCGGGCTGCTGGCCCGATGGCTGGAACGCGAGGGCAAGGACGACGAGCCGGCCCGGCTCCTCGACATCCTCAACGAGCGCCTGGGCGACCCGGATTTCGCCATCGGGCCCTCGTACCTGATGAAGGACGGCGTCTACCGGGCTGGGGGTCTGGAGCGCACATGGCGCACGAAGATCCTCCCGCTACTTGAGGAGTACCACTACGGCGAAGGCACCGACATAGAGGAGCGGTACGGTCTGGACTCCCTTCGGCAGGCTCAGCCGTGACGACCCCGGTGGCGAGCGCACGTACTGATGCCACGCGCCCCAGCCGGACGGACCGGCCGGGCAACGCCGGTACCGTGATCACGCTGCGCGAGCATGCCCCGGCCCGTTCCGTCCCGCTCGACGCGGCCGCCGGACGCGCTCTGGCTGCATCCGGCGTGCTCGACAGCGCCGTTCCGGACCCGCACCTGGCGGGGAACTGGCTGCTGCGCGCCACCAGCCGCGTCGGCGCGGTCCGCGTCACTGTCCCTGGCCGGCCGGGCCACGGCCGCCAGCCACGGGACACAGTCACGCTGCGGATCATCCCGAAGACGCCGGTCCGCCGTCTCTTCTTCCTGCTCGGGTTCAGCCTCGACCCTGCGCGCGCCTGGCGGCATCCGCACGAGGGGACAGTTGACGCCGACGCCCACGATGACATCGTGCCCGCCCTCGCGCACGCAGTGGAGCGGCAGATCGACCGTTCGCTGCGGCAGGGGCTGCTGCAGGGATACCGGCGCGTGGAGGAGTCGGCCCTCGTCGTGCGAGGCCGGATACGGGAGGCCGACCAGATACGGCGCCGCTTCGGACGGACCCTGCCGATCGAGATCGCCTATGACGCTTACACCCCGGACGTCCCCGAGAACCAGATCCTGCGGGCCGCCTGCGAGGCGCTCCTGCGGGTCCCCGGGGTCCCGGACCACGTACGTCGGCGGCTCGGCCACCAACGCGTACGCCTGGCCGACGTCACACCTTTGGTGCGCGGACGGGCCCTGCCCGCGTGGACGCCGTCCAGGCTCAACGCCCGCTACCGGCCTGCGCTGCAGCTCGCCGAGGCCGTACTCCGCGGCACGTCCCCCGAGCACCAGGCAGGTGAACTCGCAGTCGACGGCTTTCTCTTCGACATGAACGTCCTGTTCGAGGACTTCGTCACCGGGGCCCTGCGCGAAGCGGTCCGGGAGCACGGGCTCATCGGCCGGCTGCAGGCCCCGCACCATCTCGACACCGCCGGACGGGTCCGGATGCGCCCCGACCTGGTCGTTCAGGAGCGGGACGGGCGCACTCCGGTCGCGGTCGTCGACGCCAAGTACAAGACGGAGAAGGCAGGCGCGTACCCGAACGCTGACTTGTACCAGATGCTCGCCTATTGCACCGTCCTCGGGCTGGGCGAAGGGCACCTGGTCTACGCGGCCGGAAAGCACGACGGACAGTTCCACGAGGTGCGTGGCAGCCGTCGGCCGGGGTACACCACAGCGCAAAGCGGCGGCGTGCGCCTGTACCAGCACGTACTGGATCTCGACCGCGAACCGGCGCAGTTGCTGGCCACGTTCCGCGACCTGGCCGCCCGCCTGGCGATCGGCTACGACCAACGATGATCATTGTGTGTACGCCCATGCACACTCACGGGAGGGGACACTGATGCCACGGCTCGCGTTCGCCAATAGTTTCTGGGATGGCTACGACAATCTGGAGAAGCCGATCCGCGCCGGTGTGCGCAAGGCGATGGCCAAGTTCCAGACCTTGACCGTCGCCCAGCTCAACTCCGACAAGGGTCTCCACTTGGAGTCGGTCGAGAACGCTCGCGACCCGCGCATGCGGACCATCCGGATCACTGACTTCTGGCGCGGTGTCGTCCTCGCCCCGGACGACGGCAGTGATGTCTTCCTGCTGGTGAACGTTCTTCCGCATGACGACGCGTACACCTGGGCCGCCAAGCGCCTCTACAGCGCGAACACCGCAACCCGCGCCCTGGAGGTCCGCAACGCGGTCGCTCTGGACCAGCTGACACCTCTGTATGAGGAGGCTGCGCGGACGGCGCCTGAGCTGCTCTTCGCGAAGGTATCGGACGGGACGCTGCGCGAACTCGGCATTGACGACCAGGTACTGCGCGCCGTTCGCTCGATCGCGGACAAGGCGCAGCTGGAGGCGTTCGCCACGCTGCTGCCCGAGGACCAGCTGGAGGTGCTGCAGTACCTCGCCGAAGGGTTCGGCCCGGAAGAGGTCTACCGGGACGTCGTCGCCGTGCGCCGGCCCGCCGACGCGCCCGCGGAGCCGGTCGAGGACCTCGCGACGGTCATCGCGAACTCGACCGCGCGCATCCGGCTCGTCACCGGCCCGCAGGAGCTTGAAGAGATGCTGGAGAAGCCGTTCGCCGCCTGGCGTGTCTTCCTCCACCCGTCCCAGCGCCGGGTCGCCTATCGCACCTCGTACGGTGGCCCTGTGCAGGTCACCGGCGGCCCCGGGACCGGCAAGACGGTCGCAGCACTGCACCGCGTCAAGCACCTGCTCGGGCGGGACGACGACAGCCGCATCCTGCTGACAACGTTCACGAATGCTCTTGCCGCCGGGCTGCGCGAGAACCTCGCACTGCTCCTCGACGACGACCAGGATCTGCTGAAGCGCGTCGACGTCACCACTGTCGACGCGTACGCAAACTCGGTCGCGCGCGGACACGACGCACTGGCACACCCGATCGGCGACCGCGAGCAGAGGCAGCTGTGGGGCAAGGTCGTCAAACGTCTCGGGCTGCCGTTCGGCGAGCAGTTCCTGGCGCAGGAGTACCGGCATGTGATCCTCGGGCAGAACCTGCGCGACCTCGACTCCTACCTCGTGGCCTCGCGCCGCGGCCGCGGTACGGCCGTCGGGCCGGGGCGGCGGAAGCAGGTATGGGAAGCCGTCGAGCTGTTCGAGCGACTGCTTCGGGAGCGCGGCGAGACCACGCACCTGGGCGTCTGCGCCCGCGCCGCCGACTTGCTGAACGAGCGCGGCCCGGCGTACCGGCACGTCGTCGTCGACGAGGCACAGGACCTGCACCCCGCGCAATGGCGGGTGCTGCGGGCCGCCGTTGCGGCCGGCCCGGACGACCTCTTCCTCACCGGCGATCCCCACCAGCGAATCTACGACTCCCGCGTCACGCTCGGATCGCTCGGCGTACAGACCACCGGCCGCAGTTTCCGGCTGCGCGTCAACTACCGCTCCACAGAGGAGATTCTTGCCTGGTCGGCGCGACTGCTGGCGCCGGTGACGGTGGAGGCGATGGACGGCGAGGGCAACGATTCGCTCGCCGGCTACCGCTCCTTGCTGCACGGTCGCCGCCCTGAGGCCGTGGGCTGCGCAAGCCAGCAGGAGGAAGTGTCGGCGATGGTGGAACGGGTGCAGGAATGGATCGCGGACGGCGTCGCACCGGCCGAGATCGGCGTATGTACGCGGTTCAACCTGACGCTCGACAAGGCCGCGGACCGTCTCAAGGCCGCGGGGATCCCCGTCGCACGGGTCAAGGGGCAGGTACCGCCTGGGGCGGACGGTGTGCGGCTAGCGACGATGCACGCGATGAAGGGGCTGGAGTTCCGCGCGGTCGCCGTTCTCGGTGCGTCGGCGGGCGTGGTGCCGTTCGCCCGGGAGATCACCCCGGCTGAGGTGGATCCGCTTCAGCACGAGGCCGACATGCTGCGCGAACGCTGCCTGCTGTTCGTGGCGTGCACGCGGGCGCGGGAGGCGCTGCGGGTGTCGTGGAGCGGGGAGGCGAGCGCGTTCATCCCGGTGACGGCGGGCGCGTAGCGGCTCGTTCGATGGATGTGGCGCGTTCGGCGGGGCCGCGGCACGGTCAGGCCGCGATAGGCGGTGCCGCCGCGACGGCGGTCCGGACGCGTCGATGAGCCATGCGGGCACCGACTGTCTTGACTGTGCGTCACCGGACGAGGCATTCCTCCCTTTCGAAGTACGGGTAAAGCAGTCTGTAACCTTCGGGTCGCTGAAATGGGCCAGCGTCGCGTGCGGCAGCTCTGCGCTCGCATCCTTCATCGCTGCAGTCGGTCCCACCGCCATCCCTGACATCTCCCAACCGCGTTCAACGTCTCGATGCCGCGCACAACGGCCCGGACGGAAATCCGGCATATGGGGTCCCTGAAATCGGACATGGGGCCAAGATTTCGCATGGCCCCATACCGTCGGCCCCGGTTATGGGGACGCCGCTCCCAGCCCCGCTCCCACTGGGAGCGAGCGTGACCTGCGCGAAGAGCGCTAGCCCATACCCAAAAGGCCCCCCGAACGACGGGGAGCCAGCAGTCACAAAACGGACACGAATGTGAACGCGTGGGCAAGAAATCGAATATGTGCGCAGCGGCCCGAGTGGGAGCAATCCGTTAAGGGGACTGGGAGGGAGCGCGCTCCCTCCCATCGCTCCCAGGGAGCGAACCCGGGAACAGAAAAAGGGCCGTTATGAAAACGGCCCTTCACCTGCGACGTTCGATACGTTCGAACTGTCGGGACGACAGGATTTGAACCTGCGACCCCTTGACCCCCAGTCAAGTGCGCTACCAAGCTGCGCCACGTCCCGGTGCTCGTCTGACCTGGGCTTTCCCCTGGCCGAACGCGCACGGAAACCATACCGCACTCGGGACCGTGGTCGCGCACCCCTTTCGTCCGCGACCGGCGCGTGACAGGTCACTCTTGACCTCAAGTTGGCTTGAGGTTGCACGCTCCTGTCATGACAACGACAGCGGCACGTACAGCGGCGGCCACCTACTCCTACGAAGACCTTCCCGCCCTCATGGAACGCATGACCGGCGACGAGAAGCACGGCCCCGCAGCGACCTCCACCCTCGATGTCCTGTGGGTGCTCTACGACCGCGTGCTGCGGGTGACGCCCGACGGTGTACGGGATCCGGAACGTGACCGGTTCCTGCTGTCGAAGGGCCACGGCCCCATGGCGTACTACGCGGTGCTCGCGGCGAAGGGGTTCGTGCCGGTGGAGTGGCTGCCCGGCTTCGGGTCGTATGGCTCCCCCCTCGGGCACCACCCGGACCGGGTGCTCGTCCCCGGCGTGGAGATCGCGAGCGGGTCCCTGGGGCACGGGCTGCCGATCGCCGTCGGGACGGCACTCGGACTCCGCGCGCAGGGCCTCACGGGACCGGCGGTCTGGACGCTGGTCGGGGACGCCGAGCTGGACGAAGGCAGCAACCACGAGGCCATCGCCTTCGCCGGGCCCGCCGCCCTCGACCGGCTGAACACCGTCGTCGTCGACAATTCCTCGGCCAGCCACGCCAGGCCCGGCGGCATCTCCGCCCGTTTCGAGGCGGCCGGCTGGTCCGCCGCGACCGTCGACGGACGCGATCACGAGTCCCTGTACGCCGCCTTCACCGCGCCGCACCCGGGAAGGCCGCGCGTGGTCGTCGCCCGTGTGGAGCCCAAGAACGCCTGAGCCGCGCCGCCCCCTCCCTTCTGCTCTCTTCTTTCTCTTCCCAGGAAGGACACCCACGTCATGGACACCATGCGTGATCGATTCGCCCCTGTCGTCTCCCAGCTGCTCGACGAGGACCCCCGGGTCGCCGTCGTCCTCGCGGAGATCGGCAGGGACGGCTTCGTCGAGGCCGAGCGCCGGCACCCGGACCGGGTGATCAACGTGGGCATCAGGGAGCAGCTGCTCATCGGGACGGGAGCGGGGCTCGCGCTGACCGGGCTGCGGCCCGTCATGCACACCTTCGCCAGCTTCCTGGTGGAGCGCCCCTTCGAGCAGGTGAAGCTCGACCTCGGGCATCAGGACGTGGGCGGAGTCCTGGTGAGCGCCGCCGCCTCCTTCGACTGGCCGTCCGGCGGCTTCACGCACATGGCGCCGGGCGATGTGGCGCTGCTCGACACCCTCGACGGCTGGACCGTCCATGTGCCGGGCCATCCGGACGAGGCCGAGACGCTGCTGCGGCACGCGGTCGGCGCCGGTGACGACCGCGTGTACGTCCGCCTCTCGGTGCAGTCGAACAGGGAGGCCATCGCCGTCGACGGCGAGCGTTTCCTGACCGTCCGCGAAGGCCGGAACGGCGTCGTGGTCGCGGTCGGGCCGATGCTCGACGCGGCCCTCGCCGCTACGAAGGGCCTCGACGTGACCGTGCTCTACGCGACGACGGTACGGCCCTTCGACGCCGGGGCGCTGCGCCGTGCCGCGGGAGCGGCCGACGCCGCCGACGTGGTGATCGTCGAGCCCTATCTGGCGGGTACGTCGACGGCCGCCGCCAACGACGCGCTCGCCGATCTGCCGCACCGCGTGCTGGGGCTGGGCGTGGGCCGCCGTGAGCTGCGCCGGTACGGACAGATCGAGGAGCACGTGGCCGCGCACGGCCTCGATCCCGCGTCTCTGCGGGATCGGATCAGCGGCTTCCTCGACAGGCGGGCTCGCGGTTAGAGGAGGACTTGTCCAGGCTCGGGCCCGGCACGGGCACAGTGCTGTCCACCCGTATCAGGCCCCTGATCGCGGGGACGGAGAGCAGGGCCGCCGCCACGAGGACAGTCGTGACGCCACCGGCGAGCAGGACGTGGCGGGTGCCGAAAACTCCGGCGGCGGGACCCGCGAGCGCCTGGCCGACCGGTGTCATCGCGAGGGAGCCCGCGACGTCGTAGGCGTGTATGCGGTTGAGGACGTCGCGCGGGACCTGGGTCTGGATGCTGGTCGCCCACATGACGCCCCAGAACGACATGCCCGCGCCTGCGACGACCGCTCCCGCCGCCATCCACTCCACTCCGAACCCGGCGCCCACGGTCGCCGGGAACAGGCTGAAGCCGAACAGGGCGACGGCGCCGGCGCGCAGCATGCGGCGAGGGCGCAGCCGCAGGGCGAAGACGCCGCCGATGACCGTACCGAGGCCGAGCGCCGAGTTGACCAGGCCGTAGGCGCGCGGGCCGTGCTCCTGGACGACCTGTGTGGCGATGAGCGGGACGGCCGGGCCCCAGGCGGCGATCATCAGCACGCACCAGATGGCTATGACTCCCCAGAGCCACGTGCGCGATCTGAACTCCCGCCAGCCCTCCAGGAGATCGGCCCGGAACCCGCTGCCACGGATCGCCTCGGTGCCGGGCTGGGCCGGGGGCAGCCGGAGCAGGAGCAGGCACAGGGCGCTCAGGCCGTACGTACCCGCGTGGGCCGCGAAGACGACGCCCGGCGAGGCGAACGCGACGAGCAGGCCGGCGACGGCCGGACCCGCGAGCTGCGCCACGGACTCGGCCACGCGTATCGCGCCGTTCGCCGCCTGCACGTCGGTGGCGAGGCGCGGGACGGTGCTGGCGACGCCGGGCTGGAAGAGGGCGGCCGCCGCGCCGTTCACCGCGCCGATCACGCAGATCTCCCACAGCACCACGTGTCCGGAGAAGAACATGACCGCGGCGAGGGACTGGGTGACGAGGCGCGTGACGTCGGCGCCGATCATCAGCAGCCGGGTGCTGAACCGGTCCGCGAAGACGCCGCCGAAGATGACGAGTCCGGCGAAGCAGGCAACGGAGGCGGCCATCGCGAGGCCGACGGCGCCCGCGCCGTACCCGTGCTGGAGCAAGCCCGCGGCGAGCGCCACCGGCAGCATGGTGTCCCCCAGCTTGGCCACGGCACGCGCCGAGAAGAACAGCCCGAAGTCCCGCGACCAGATACCGCCGCGCGGCCGCCTTGATTCACCGGGACCAGGATTCGACCTGCCAGTCGAATCCCGCTGCCGCTTCGGTTCACCAGAACCAGGAATCGACCCCCCAGCCGAATCCCCGGCCCGCTCCCGCTCCTCCCTCGACCCCCATGGCTCTTCCTTCGACATTCCACCCATGCCTGCCCGTACCCTCCCCGGCGGCGCGGCGGCCCCAGCGGCTCCGCGTCCCCCACCCCTGCCGGATGATGCCACGCAGCACTGACATCGCCCCGGGAATATCAGTCCGTGGGCTCCGGTGTGCCCAACTCCGGGTGGGCGTCCAGGAGTCGGCCCGGAGCGGCCTGTCGCCAGGAGTCGGTGAGGATGTCACGCAGCTCGTCGCCGTCGTCGAGCGCGGCGAGCCTCACCCGCACCCATGCGAATCCTGCCTCATGGTCCGCGATCCAGAACTTCTTCGGCTCCGCGAGAACCAGTTCGTCGCGCTCCACCTTGGGGCAGCGCACCGCGATGGAGGTCTCCTCCTCGGGCATCGTGGCGAACATCTTCCCTGCGACCCGGAACGTCGGCATGCTCCAGGCGATCTTCTCCGTCACCTCCGGCAGGGCGAGTGCGATGGAACGTACGTCGTCGGCGTCTTGCATGGAGGAAACGGTAGCCAAGCCCACTGACAAGCGCCGGTCGGAGCGCATGCGCGGGACAGCCTGTCCCCCAGTTCGGGCGCGTCCGGCGCCGGGTCGTCGCCGCGAATATCAGACAGCCGACCCACCAGTTCAGGCGCCACCGGCACCGAGCCCCGTTCCCGCGAACAACGGCCTGTCGGCCCACCGGTTCGGGCGACAGCGACACTGGGCCTCCACGAACGACTGCCGTCCGGACCACCAGTTCGGGCGCGACCAGCGCTAGGCCCCGCGAACGGCGACCGGCCCACCACTTCCGGCTCGACCAGCGCCAGGCCCCCGCGAACGACGGCCGGCCCTCCCATCACTTCAGGCGCCACCGCCACGCCCCCCACCTTCGACAGCCACCCACCCCACCGGTTCGGCGGCGACTGCCACCCGCTCCCCCGCGATCGCGGCGCCCCCTCCGCATCCCCTGGCCTGTTCCGACCCATTGACCCCTCTCCGCCCGGAACCTACGCTGAACGACGCCATCGGGAAAGCGCTTTCTAGGCGCTCCGGCATTCCCGCAGCACTCACCGCACGCCCGAGTCGGCCACCGGCCAACAGCCCAGGGAGCGCCATGAGTTCTACGAGTTCCGCCACACCCGTACCGTCCGGGAGACACGGTCCTCCCGCGCGCACCACGCCCACCGCGCGAAGTCCGCACAGCCGGCGAAGCCCGCACAGGTGCTCGCCCTGGACCGTCCTCCTCGCGCTCGTCGCCCTCGTCGTCGGCCTCGGTCTGGCGGCCCCGCCGCGCGCCGAGGCCGCGGCCTCGTACCGCGTGCTCGTCTTCTCCAAGGTCACGAACTTCGCCCACGACTCGATCCCGGCGGGCATCGACGCGATCAAGAAGCTCGGCAGCGAGAACGGCTTCGAGGTCGAGGCGACCGACGACGCCGCCGCGTTCACCGACGAGAACCTCGCCCGCTTCAAGGCGATCGTCTTCAACAACACCAACTCGACGCCGGAGACGGGCGATCTGCTCGACGCCGACCAGCGCGCGGCCCTGCAGAAGTACGTCCGTGGGGGCGGCGGCTGGGTCGGGCTGCACGCCGCGTCGGCCAGCGAGCGGGACTGGGGCTGGTACGAGGGGCTCGTCGGAGCCATCTTCGACCAGCATCCCGCCGTACAGACGGGCCGGATCAAGGTCCTCGACCATGCGCACCCGTCCACGAAGGGGCTTCCGGAGCTCTGGGAGCGTACGGAGGAGTGGTACAACTGGCGCACCAACCCCACCGGGAAGGTCCACACGCTCGCGCAGATCAAGGTGCGCGACGGGGTCACCGGCCTCGACGAGGGCGTCGACCACCCGTGGTCGTGGTGCCAGAACTACGACGGCGGCCGCTCCTGGTTCACCGCGGGCGGACACGCCAAGTCGGCTTTCGAGGAAGCCGGTTTCCTCCAGCACATCCTCGGCGGCATCCAGTGGGCGGCCGGCGACAAGCCCGGTGACTGCTCGGCGACCAGGACCGGGAGCTTCCAGCGCACCCCGCTCGCGACGGCCGACCTCGCCGACCCCTTCGAGCTGGCCGTGGCGCCGGACCGGCGCGTGTTCTTCATCCAGCGGACCGGCAAACTGAAGATCATCGACCAGGAGACGCTGAAGGTCACCACGGCGCTCGACCTCGACTACACGCCCGAGATGACGAGTCAGTCGGACGGCCTGCTGGGGCTCGCGCTCGATCCGAAGTTCCGGGACAACCACTGGATCTATCTCCTGAACTCCGACAAGACCGAGAAACGGATCAACCTCTCGCGGTTCACCGAGTCCGGCGGCAAGGTCGACCCGGCGTCGGAGAAACGCCTGCTCACCCTGCCGACCTGGCGGGGCGAGGGACGCGCCAACTCCCATATGGCGGGCTCCATCGCCTTCGACAACAAGGGTGACCTCTACATCGCGACGGGCGACAACACCGACCCCTTCGCGTCGGACGGGTTCAACCCGATCGACGAGCGCGAGGGCCGACGCGCCTGGGACGCGCAGGGCACCGCGGGCAACACGAACGACCTGCGCGGCAAGGTGCTGCGGATCACTCCGAAGGCCGACGGGACGTACGGCGTCCCCGAGGGGAACCTGTTCGCGCCCGGCACCGACAAGACCCGCCCCGAGATCTACGCGATGGGCATGCGTAACCCGTTCCGGATCACGACCGATCCGGTCAGCGGGGCGCTCCTCGTGGGTGACTACGGTCCCGACGCGCGCAACGCGGTGGCCGACCGCGGGCCCGAGGGCACCGTCGAGTTCAACCGCATCACCGAGGCGGGGAACTACGGCTGGCCGTACTGCATCGGCGACAACACCCCCTTCAACGACTACGACTTCGGGTCGAAGACGTCCGGGGCGAAGTTCGACTGCGCTCACCTCGTGAACGACTCGCCGAACAACACCGGCCTGCGCGACCTGCCGCCCGCGCACGCGGCGTCGGTCTGGTACGCGTACTCCGCCTCGGAGCAGTTCCCGGAGCTCGGTACCGGCGGCGGTGGCCCGATGAGCGGTCCCGTGTACGCCTACGATCCCGCGAACCCGAACAAGACCAAGTTCCCGGAGTACTTCGACGGGAAGTGGTTCAACTACGAGCTGACCAGGCAGTGGTTCAAGACCTTCTCGATCCAGGAGAAGGACCAGACGTTCACGGATCCGCGGTTCGCGCCTGCCAAGGCCGGCGATCTGCAGTCCATCAACTCCGTGTTCGGCGACATGAAGTGGAACCAGCCCTTCGATGCGGACTTCGGTCCCGACGGGGCGCTGTACGTCATCGACTTCGGGCTCGGCAGCGGCACAGGCCGCGGCGGGAGCAACGAGGGCGCCGGCATCTACCGGATCGACTACGTCGCCGACAGCCGCCTGCCGGACGCGCGGGCAGCCGCGGCGCCGGACAGCGGCTCGGCGCCTCTCGCGGTCACGTTCTCCAGCGCGGGTTCCGGCCTGCCGGACGGCAAACCGGTCACGTACGCCTGGGACTTCGACGGGGACGGCACGACCGATTCGACCGACGCGAACCCGAAGTACACGTACACGAAGAACGGCGTGTTCACGGCGCGGCTGACGGTGACCGGGCCGACGGGGCTGACCGGACTGGCCGTGCAGGACGTCACCGTGGGGAACACGCGGCCCAAGGTGACGATCCAACAGCCGCCGAACGGAGGGACGTTCAGCTTCGGCGACACGATCCCGTTCAAGATCAAGGTGACGGACCGGGAGGACGGGCGTCCGATCGACTGCTCGCGCGTCGTCGTCCAGTCCCAGCTCGGCCACGATTCCCATCTGCATCCGCTGGACAACTACACGGGGTGCGCCGGGGAGATCGTGACGGACGCCGGGGACAGCCACGGGCCCGGCCAGAACCTGTACTACGGCATCAGCGCCCAGTACGAGGACAAGGGCGGGCCGGGTGGCGTGCCCGCGCTGACCGGGTCGGCGTCGCTCTCGCTGCGTACCTCGTTCCGTGAGGCCGAGCACTTCACGAAGACCGGTGGCGCGCATGACGGTGTCGTGGTCGCGAGCCGCGCGGACGCCTCGGGCGGCAAGCGGCTCACCGAGATCGAGGACGGGGACTGGGTGTCCTTCGACCCCGTGCACCTGAAGGGCGTCGACTCGGTGACCGTGGGAGCCGCGTCGGGCGGGATCGGCGGCGACGTCGAGTTCCGCGTGGGCTCCCCGACGGGCAAGCTGCTCGGCAAGGTGTCCGTCCCGAACACGGGAGACTGGGGCAACGTGGTGTCCCCCACCACTCGACTGGCCGACTACGACGCCACGTTCCCGCTGTACGCCGTCTTCACCAACCCGCAGTGGAGCGCCGACAAGCCCGACCTGTTCGCGGTCGACTGGCTGCACTTCAACGGGCCCGGGGTGGAGAAGCGCGCGGGCGCCAAGGTGAAGGTGGCCGCGACGCCGGAGATCGGCGCACCGCCGCTCACCGTCGCGCTCAAGGGCGCGGTGAAGCTCCCGGAGGGCCGTACCGCGGCCTCGTACCACTGGGACTTCGGGGACAACAGCAAGCCGAGCGGTACGGAGGGCGCCGACGCCCAGCACGCGTACGCGCGCGCGGGTGCGTACACGGCGCATCTGACCGTCACCGACGACAAGGGCGACACGACCACCGGCTCGGTCCGGATCACGGTGAAGTGAGAGGTGTGGGCATGAAGAGCAGCAGAAGGGCCTTTCTCGGTACGTCGTTGGGGCTCGCGGCAGCGGTCGGTACGGCGCTGCCCGCGTCCGCGAAGCAGCGGCGGCGCATCCCGCGCGGCGGCATCGGCATGCACCTCTACACGATGCGTGACGTCCTCGCGAAGGACTTCGCCGGCACCGTGGAGCAGCTCGCGGAGATCGGGTACGCGACGGTCGGTGTGAGCGGGCGGCACGGGTACGGGGCGGCGGACATCCGGCGGATGCTCGACACCGTCGGCCTGCGCGCGGTCCTGGAGCATGTCGCGTATCAGACGCTGACGGGCAGCGGACTGCCGCAGGCGCTGGAGGATCTGCACACCCTGGGCGCCAGGTGGCCGGTGGTGCCGAGCCTGCCGGGCTCGATGCACAGTCCGGCCGGATACCGGGAAGCAGCAAAGGAGTTCAACCGGATCGGCGCCGCGTCACGCAAGGCCGGGCTCGGGCCCGTCCTGTTCCACAACCACGACGGCGACCACGACGTGATCGACGGGGAGAACCTGTACGACATCCTCGTCCGCGAGACCGATCCGCATCTGGTCGCCTTCGAGCTGGACGTGTACTGGGCGTCGAAGGGCGGCGCGGATCCCGCCGCGTACTTCGTGCGGCACCGGCGCCGCTTCCCCGCCCTGCACGTGAAGGACATGGCGCCCGACGGCGGGTTCGCCGACGTGGGGTCGGGGACGCTCGACTTCGCCGCCATGTTCGACGACGCGCACGCCGGCGGCGTCAAGCAGTGGCTGGTGGAGCACGACATCCCGAAGGACCCGTTCGCGACGGCCCGTAACAGCTACGAGTATCTGGCGGCGCTGCGGTACTGAGGCGGCCGGTGCAGGAGAACGGAAAAGGGACCCCGTGTCCCGTGACGCTTGCGGAACAGCGTCGCGGGGCGCGGGGTCCCTGTTTGCACGTAAGGCGGCGTACGCGTAGCGGTGTGCGCTCAGTCGTGCGCCGAGACCGCGCCCAGGAGCTCGCGGATGCGGCCCGTCGCCGTGCGGAACTCCGGGGTCGCGAGGGTCGCCGCGTAGTCCCGCTCGGCCGGCAGGCCGACGTCGATGATCTCGGTGACGGTGCCGGGGCGCGGGCTCATGACGACGACGCGGTCCGCGAGGTAGACGGCCTCCGCGATGGAGTGGGTCACCAGGAGGACGGTGGTGCGGGTCTGGCGCCAGATGCGGTTCATCTCTACGTTGAGCTGCTCGCGTGTGAGCGCGTCGAGGGCGCCGAACGGCTCGTCCATGAGCAGGACGGGCGGCTCGTGCAGCAGCGCCCGGCACAGGGCGACCCGCTGCTGCATGCCGCCCGACAGCTCGTGCGGATAGGCGTCTTCGAAGCCGGTGAGGCCCGTCATCCGGATCAGTTCGTCGGCACGCGCGCGTGCCTGGGCGGCGGGCATGCCGCGCATCTCCGCCTGGAGCAGGATGTTGCGGCGCGCGGAGCGCCACTCCAGGAGGGCCGCGCGCTGGAAGACGTACCCGATGTCGTGGCGCGGGCCGCGCACCCGCTCGCCGTAGAGGCTGACCTCGCCGGACGAGGGTGCGAGGAGCCCCGCGACGAGCTTGAGGAGCGTGGACTTGCCGCAGCCGGACGGTCCGACGATGGCGACGAACTCGCCGGCCGCGACGTCGAGCGAGACGTCGGTGAGCGCGGTGACGTCCTTCTTCTTCGTACGGAAGCGGACGTCGACGTCCGCCGCGCGCACGGCGGGCCCGACGTGTCCGCTCGCTCCGTCTGCCTTCTTCAGTGTCGCGTCCTTCGGCATGGTGCAGCTCTCCTTGTGGGCTGTACGGGACGGGTGCTCAGCCCTTGATCCCGTTGGCCGAATCCCAGTAGTCCGCCACCGGCTTCGGGTTCTTGACCATGCCCGCCTGCGCGAAGACGTCGATGGTCTGCTGCCAGTCGGCCTCGGTGTTGGCGCCGGGCGCCTTGCCCTGCGTCGCGTCCGTGTGCAGGAGGGTCAGGGTCGTCTTGAACTGCTCGGACAGCACGTTCTCCGGCGGGAGTTGCTCGGACGCGCCCTTCATGGAGGCGACGGCGGGCTCGGGGCTCTTCTCTGCGGCGGCCCAGGACTCGCTGACTGCCTCGACCATGCGCTTGGCCAGATCGCCCTTGCTCTGAAGGGTCTTGGAGCCCGCGATGAGCCCGTTCGAGTAGAAGTTCAGGCCGTGTTCGGAGAAGCGGAGGTACGCGACGTCCTTCTTGGCCTTGTCCTGCATGGTGGGGCCCTGGTCGCTCGCGTAGCCGAGCAGTGCGTCCGTCTTGCCCGAGATGACGGCGGCGATCTTGCCGGCGGGGTCGGTGTTCTGGACCTTGACGTCCGACTCGGCGAGGCCGTTCTTCTTCAGGAAGATGGGGAAGGTCTTGGAGAGCGCGTCGCCCGCCGTCCCCGCGATGGTCTTGCCCTTGAGGTCCGCGGGGGACTTGATGTTCTGGCCGGCGAACGACTGCACCGACGCGGGCGTCGTCTGGAGGAACACGCCCAGGCTCTTCACGTTGACGCCCTGGTCCACGCCCGCGAGCACGGCGGGGGTGTCGGCCCAGCCGAAGTCGGTCTGCCCCGCGCCCGTGGCCTGCACGGTCTTCTGCGAGCCCTGTCCCGCGCGGATCTCCAGGTCGATGCCGTGCTTCTCGAAGATCTTCTGCTTCTTGCCGTAGTAGAACGGCGCGTGCTCGCCGTACGGGTACCAGTTGAGCGTCAGGGTGACCTTGTCGAGCTTCTTGCCGGAGTCGCTGGTCGACGTGGAGCCGGAGTCGTCGCCGCAGGCCGTCACCGTCAGGGCGACGAGCGTCAGGGGGACGAGTCCGGTCAGGAGTCTGCGCGCGTTCATGGAGCGGCCCTTCTGGCGGCGGTCGGTGGGTGGTCCCGGGAGGTTCCCGGGGTGCCGGCGTTCAGTACGCCGTGGTCGCCGCGATGTCGCGGCGGCTCGCGTGCCACGGCAGGAGCAGCTTCTCGGCGATCTCTACGAGGACGAACAGCACGACACCGATCAAGGACATGACGAGCAGGCCCGCGAAGAGCATCGGAGTGTCGAGGTTGCCGTTGGCCTGGAGGATGACGTAGCCCAACCCCTCGTTCGCGCCCACGAATTCACCGACGACGGCGCCGGTGACGGCGAGCGTGACGGCCACCTTGAGGCCGGAGAACAGGTGCGGCAGGGAGGCCGGGAAGCGGATCTTGCGGAAGGTCTGCCAGGGGCTCGCGCCCATCGTCGCGGAGAGCTGGAGCATCTCCGGGTCGACGGCCTTGAGTCCGGTCACCATCGAGATGACGACGGGGAAGAACGCGATGAGTACGGCGATGAGGATCTTGGGGGCGATGCCGAAGCCGAGCCAGACCACGAACAGCGGCGCGATCGCGATCTTCGGGACGACCTGGGCGAAGAGCAGGATCGGATAGAGGGTCTTCTCGACGGTCGACGAGTAGACCATGATCACGGCGGAGAAGATGCCTACGCCGACGGCGATGACGAAGCCGAGCAGCGTCTCGTACGTGGTCACCCAGGTGTGCTGCCAGAGGTAGTCCGGCTTGTCGAGGATGACGTCGAGGGTCCGGCCCGGCGACGGCACCAGATACGGCTCGACCAGCTCCGCCGCGGCGATCACCCACCAGGCGACGAAGCAGATCACGAGCAGCGCGACGGGGCGCCAGCTCCGCTCGGCGATGTCCGCGGCACGCCGGCGGAAGCCGGGTGCCTGCCGGTCTGCAACTCCCGCTGTTCTGGCGGGAGTTGCAGGTAGCGTGCTCTGACTCACGATGAACTCCTACGGAATCGGGAGGCAGTTGAGGAGAGCTGAGAAATCGAGGTAACGGAACAACAGGCAGGACGACAACGAAGATGAGAAATCGCTTTCAGAAAGCGCTTTCTGGTAAGATGTCAGCCACGCTAATGACTCGTGGAGCACAGGGTCAATAGGCCGTTCCGAAGTTTCCTGCGACCGGGGCCGCAACCGGAATCCGAGGGGGCAGAGTGAGCGAACCGCAGGGGCACCCGCAAGAACCGCACGTGACCCTCGACGCGGTGGCCCGCACGGCGGGGGTCTCCCCCGCGACGGCGTCCCGCGCCCTGAACGGCACCACCCGCGTCCGCGACGACCTGTTACGCCGGGTCCGCGCCGCGGCCGACGAACTCGGCTACATCCCGAACGCCCACGCGCAGGCCCTCGCCAGCGCCTCCAACAACACCGTCGGCGTCATCTGCCACGACGTGGGCGACCCGTACTTCGCCGCGATCGCCAGCGGCATCATGGCGCGGGCCGCCGAGCGCGGGTTGCTGGTGATGCTGTCCAGCACGTTCCGCGCGCCCGAGCGCGAGATCGCGTACATCTCCATGCTGCGGGCGCAGCGGGCCCGCGCGATCCTGCTCATCGGCTCCGGCTTCCAGGACCCCGCGTGGGAGCGTTCACTCGAGTCCGAGATCGCTCCCTATCTGCGCGGCGGGGGCCGGGTCGCGGTCGTGAGCCGGCACCGCAGTCTGCGCGTCGACACCGTGCTGCCGGAGAACCGGGCGGGGGCGGCGGCGCTCGCCCGCGCGCTGCTCGGCCTCGGGCACCGGGAGTTCGGGGTGCTCGCCGGGCCCGCACGGCTGACGACCGTCGCGGACCGGCTGACCGGATTCCGGCAGGGTCTCGCCGAGGCGGGGGTGTCCCTTGCGGACGAGCGGGTCGTCGAGGGCGCCTTCACGCGTGACGGCGGTTACGCGGCGGCGAGCGAACTGCTGCGCCGCACACCCCGGCCCACGTGCGTCTTCGCCGTCACCGACGTGATGGCTGTGGGGGCGCTCGCCGCGTTCCGCGACCACGGTCTGCGCGTCCCTCAGGACGTCTCACTGGCGGGCTTCGACGACATCCCCCTGGTCCGCGAACTGACCCCGCCCCTCACAACGGTGTCCCTCCCCCTGACCGGCATGGGCCGCGCCGCCCTCGACCTCGCGCTGCGCGAACCCAGGGGGCCACGCTCACGGGTGGAGCGGATCGTCGGCGAGGTACGGATACGGGCGAGCACGGGGGCACCGGGGTGATCCGGAGGCCTCCCGGCTACTCGGCCGCTTCGCCCAGAGCTTCCAGAACCGGCCTGATCAGGGGGTGCTCCTCCGCCCCGCAGCGGACCGCCGCGAAGACCCTGCGGGTCGGGGCCACCCCGTCGACCGGACGGACGACCGTGTCCGACAGGTCCATGCCGCGCAGCGCCGAGCGCGGCACCAGGGCGACGCCCGCGCCCGCCGAGGCGAGGGCCACGACGGCACGGAAGTCGTCCGAGGAGTGCTCGACCTGCGGCTGGAAACCGGCGTGCTCGCAGGCCAGGACCACCACGTCGTGGCACGGGTTACCGGGGAACGGGCCGATCCAGGTGTCCTTGGCCAGCTCGGCGAGCGGCACCCGGTCGGACGCCGCAAGCCGGTGCGCCGCCGGAAGCACCGCGTCGAACGGCTCGGCGTACAGCGGTACGCGTGTGAGGCGGGCGTCGTCCGCTCCCGGCGCCCCCCGGTACTCGACGGCGACCGCGACGTCGACCTGCCGGTCGAGGACCATGGGCAGGCTCGCGTCGCCCTCGGCGTCCTGGACCCGGATCCGGATGCCGGGCGCCGTCCGCGCGAGGCGGGTCAGGGCCGGTGCGACGACCAGGCCGATCCCGGTGGCGAACGCGGCAACGGTGACCGTGCCGGCCGCCCCCGAGCTGTACGCGGCGAGCTCGGCCTCCGCCCGCTCCAGCTGGGCGAGGACCGCGTTCGTGTGCGTGAGCAGGATCTCGCCCGCCGGGGTGAGCCGGACGCCTTTCGCGCCCCGCTCGACGAGCCGGTGTCCGGTCTCCTGTTCCAGGGCGGTCAGCTGCTGGGAGACCGCCGACGGAGTCAGATAGAGCGCGGCGGCAGCCGCCGTCACGGTGCGGTGGTCGGCCACCGCTCGGAGGATGTGCAGCCGCCGCGCTTCGATCATGCGACCGATTCTCCCAAATGTGCCGCCGATGTCCGAACCGGGGGCCTGCGGCCCCAGGTCAGCTCGCCGCCCCGGCGGACTCCGCGTCGAGCTCCGCGCGCGCCGCGACGAAGGCGTCCACGACCCGGTTCACGTCCTCCGTGGAGTGCGCCGCGGACAGCTGGACGCGGATCCGCGCCTTGCCCTGCGGGACGACCGGGTACGAGAAGCCGATCACGTACACACCGCGCTCCAGGAGCAGCTCGGCCATGCGGCCCGCGACGGACGCGTCGCCGATCATGACGGGCGCGATGGCGTGGTCGCCGGGCAGGATGTCGAAGCCCTCCTGTGCCATGCGGGTGCGGAAGAGCGCCGTGTTCGCGGCGAGCCGCTCGCGCAGCTCGCCCGCCGACTCCAGCAGGTCCAGGACCTTGAGAGAGGCGGCCGCGATCACCGGGGCGAGGCTGTTGGAGAAGAGGTACGGGCGCGAGCGCTGACGCAGCAGCGCGACGATCTCGGCGCGGGCCGCGACGTAGCCGCCGGAGGCGCCGCCGAGCGCCTTGCCGAGGGTGCCGGTGATGATGTCGACGCGGTCCATGACGCCGTGCAGCTCGGGGGTGCCGCGGCCGCCGGGGCCGACGAAGCCGACGGCGTGCGAGTCGTCGACCATGACCATCGCGTCATAGCGGTCGGCGAGGTCGCAGATCTCGCGCAGCGGCGCCACGTAGCCGTCCATGGAGAAGACGCCGTCGGTGACGACGAGGCGGCGGCGGGCGGACTGCGCCTCCTTCAACTGCCGCTCCAGGTCCGCGAGATCGCGGTTGGCGTAGCGGAAGCGGCGGGCCTTGGAGAGGCGGATGCCGTCGATGATCGAGGCGTGGTTCAGCGCGTCGGAGATGACGGCGTCCTCCTCGCCGAGGAGCGTCTCGAAGACACCGCCGTTGGCGTCGAAGCAGGAGGAGTAGAGGATCGTGTCCTCCTGGCCGAGAAACGCGGACAGGCGCGCCTCGAGCTCCTTGTGGACCTCCTGGGTGCCGCAGATGAAGCGGACGGAGGCCATGCCGTAGCCCCAGCGGTCGAGCGCTTCGTGGCCGGCGGCGATGACCTCGGGGTGGTCGGCGAGGCCGAGGTAGTTGTTCGCGCAGAAGTTGAGGACCTCGCCGGGGCGGCCGCCCGCGGTGACGGCGACCGTCGCGGACTGCGGGGTGCCGATGACGCGCTCGGGCTTGTGCAGGCCCGCGGCGGTGATCTCGTCGAGGGTGGCCTGGAGATCGTCGCGTACGGAGTCGAACATGGTGACTTCCTTTAAAAGAAGAGGTCGGTCAGGAGGTCGGGGCTCGGTGGGCTGTGCTCAGACAGTCCAGTCGAGGATGACCTTGCCGCCGCGGCCGCTGGCCGCGTCGTCGAAGGCGGCCTCGAAGTCACGGTGGCTGTAGCGGCCCGTGATCACGGGGGCGAGGTCGAGGCCGCCCTCCAGGAGGACCGACATCGCGTACCAGGTCTCGAACATCTCGCGGCCGTAGATGCCCTTGATCGTGATCATCGAGGTGACGATCCGGGACCAGTCGACGGCGAACTCCTCGGCGGGCAGGCCGAGCATGGCGATCTTGCCGCCGTGGGTCATGTTGGCGAGCATGTCGCGCATGGCGACGGGGTTGCCCGACATCTCCAGGCCGACGTCGAAGCCCTCGCGCAGGCCGAGGGAGCGCTGGCCCTCGGCGATCGTGGTCTCGGCGACGTTCAGGGCGAGGCTGACGCCGATCTTGCGGGCCAGGTCGAGGCGCTCCTCGCTGACGTCGGTGACGACTACGTTGCGGGCGCCGGCGTGCCGGGCGACGGCCGCGGCCATCAGGCCGATGGGCCCGGCGCCGGTGATCAGGACGTCCTCGCCGACCAGCGGGAACGACAGGGCGGTGTGCACGGCGTTGCCGAACGGGTCGAAGATCGCGGCCACGTCGAGGTCGACCGGCACGCGGTGCACCCACACGTTGGAAGCGGGCAGAGCGACGTACTCGGCGAACGCGCCGTCGCGTCCGACGCCGAGCCCGACCGTGGAGCGGCACAGGTGGCGCCGCCCGGCGAGACAGTTGCGGCATCTGCCGCAGACGAGGTGACCCTCGCCGCTGACGCGGTCGCCGATGGCGATGTCGGCGACGTCACGGCCGGTCTCGACGACCTCGCCGACGAACTCGTGGCCGACGATCAGCGGCGCGCTGATCGCCTGCTGCGCCCAGCCGTCCCAGTTGCGGATGTGGAGGTCGGTGCCGCAGATCCCGGTCCTGAGGACCTTGATCAGCACATCTCCGTGACCGATGCCCGGCTCGGGCACGTCCGTCAGCCACAGTCCCGGCTCGGACTTCTCCTTGACCAGCGCCTTCAACGCACGGCTCCCGTCGTCGCACCCCGCGTCACGGCATGCCGGGACCGGCCGCCGTGCGAGGGGAAGAGTGAAATGACAGCACGGGCGGGCGCCTTGGTGCGGCTGCGGCGCGCCCTGCTGCCGACGGGAGCAAATCTGCCGTACGGCGGCGCTCTTGGTCCATCGAGGATTTCTTAAGCGCCGCCGCAGGTTTCCTTCAGGCCTCCGACGGAGCTACGGGTGGACCAGTACGTGGGCGAGTGCCACGCGTCCCGTTCCGGTGAGCTTGATCCGTACGTAGCGGGCCTCGGTGCCCTTGTCGGTGTCCAGGACAGTGGGCCGCAGGGCCTTGCCCGGGACGTGGAGGGTGATGGCGTCGGCGAAGTCCGCGGTGCGGGCCAGCTGGACGTCGAAGCCGGTCGTGGTCATCGAGGTGTTGTTCCAGACCTCGACCTGGCCGACGTGCTGTACGGACCCCAGGTCGACCTGCCACCAGGCGCCCGGCTCGGACAGGGTGCGGGTGTCGGTGGACGTGTCGCCGTCGGTCGCGGCGGCCGCGGTGGCGGTGCCGTCCGTGGAGGACTGCGAGGCGGTGCCGGTGCGCGCGAGGTCGGGGCGCAGCTGTTCGACGCGGCCGTGTCCCTGGGCGCCCGCGGAGGCGGCGACCTCCAGCGCGTCGGCGGGGAGCCGGTCGAGCTTGGTGTGGTTGTCGGCCATCACCGAGCCGGTGCCGGCGAGGGCGGGGGCGTCGGTGTCGGTCCAGTTGCCGGTGGCGTGGTTGTCGATGCCGTAGTCGGCCCAGTTGGACACCCACTTGTAGCCGAGGCGGGTGAGGACGTTGCCCTCGACGCGGATGTGACTGGACTGTTCGTCGAGGTAGATGCCGTTGCCGTCGCGCTCGGTGTTGCCGAAGGCGCTGCGGTTGATGTAGTTGCCGGAGATGACGGTGCCGGGCTGGGCGCCCTGGGTGTAGATGGCGCCGCCGTCGTGCTGCTCGTGCTCGACGCGCATGACGTTCGTGATCCGGTTGTTCGTGATCCGGTTGTCGCGCAGGACGGACTTCTGTGCCTCGGGCTGGTTCCAGCCCCAGCCGACGGAGATGCCCGAGTAGGGCAGGTCGTCGAGGGTGTTGTGGTCGATGACGGTGGCGGCCTCGTAGCCGGCCCAGATGCCGACGGCGTCGGTGAACTCCACGCCGGTGCGGCGGATGGTGTTGTACGCCACCGTGTTGCGCGCACCCGCGAGTTCAGCGGCCGGCATGGGTTCCGTGTCCCCTATGTAGGCGGCTCCGGAGGACAGGTCGGTGAAGCGGGACCGGGTGACCTTCGAGTCCTGCGTACCGGCCTCGAACACCACTCCGGCGCCGCCGAGGTGACTGAACTCGACCTGGTCGACGGCCACATTCCTGCCGCCGCGCACAGTGAGGGCGGCGGAGGGCTTGGTGTAGTAGCGGCCCGCGTGGTCGACGGGGCCGGTGGCGCCGGTGAGCACGAGTCCCGCCTGCATGCCGGCGTAGCCCTCGTCGGTGGAGGGCTGGTGCCAGGCCGCGTACCGCAGCGCGATGCCTTCGACGCGTACGTCGTGGGCGCCGTCGAGGACGAGGAGGCGCTCGGTGGCGGGGGTGACGGCCTTGGCGCGGCGCATGTCCTCGCCCTTGCGCGGCAGGTACGTGAGGGTGCGGGCGTCCGGGTTCCAGACGAACTCGCCCGGCTGGTCAAGGAGTTCGGGCGCGTTCTCGAAGTACTTGACCTTCGTGTAGCGCGACGAGTCGACCGTGGTGGTGTCCCAGGCGGGGCCCGTGCGGTTCGTGCCGGAGGCGGAGTTGGTCCAGCAGGGCTGGGCGAAGGTCAGGACGTCGCCGGTGACGGAGTCGATGCGGCAGTGGTAGTTGCGCCAGCGGACGCTGATGACGGCCTCGGCGTCGGTGGGGCGGGCCCAGGAGGCGATGCCGGTGGCTTTCGCGCCGGTCATGCCGGTCTTGGTGGCGTCGCACACGGAGGCGGCGCACGATGCGCCGCGTGCGCGCACGGCCCGTACCCCGTCGACGAAGAGCTGGCGGGGCGTGACGCCTTCGGGGACGTGCGTGGTCCAGGTCCCGTCGGTGTTGCTGTCCCAGCCCTTGAGGGTCTTGCCGCCGGAGAGGACGGGGTGGGCGCCTCGCTCGGCGGTCCAGGTGACGGTGTGCCCGTCGCGCCCGGAGTCGGCCGCGCCGAGTTCCAGAGGTCTGCTCAACGGGTAGGTGCCGTCGGCGAGTTCGACGCGTACGTCGCGTCCCTCGACGGTGCGGGCGGCGTCGCGGGCGCCGTCGAGGGAACAGGGACGGCCGTGCGTACAGGCGGTGCCGGATCCGTCTGGGGCGGCGTGCAGGACGCGGGGGGACGGCTCGGCGTGCGCGGCGGGGGCGGTCGACAGGAGGGCGGCGGTCGCGGCGAGGGCGACGGCGATGCGGGTGCCGTTCATGGTCGGCGTCAGCTCCAGTCGGGGTGGCCGGGCATGGGCGGGTTGTCCTTGCTGAACAGCCAGTCCTCCAGGAAGGGCCGCAGCGACGGGTCGTGCGTGACCCGTACCGCGTTGTCGATGAAGTCCTGGGAGTCGGCGTTGGCGTGCCGGTGCTTCGTGAGCCAGGACTTCATGATCGCGTCGTAGTCGTCCTGTCCGACCTGCTGGTTGAGGGCGTACAGCACGACGGCGGCCCCGTCGTAGATGTTGAACCCGCCGAGCTCGGTGGGCAGTCCGGGCGGCCCGTCGGTCTTGCGGACGGCGTCGAGCTTCCCGTACGCCGTCCTCATCTTGTCCTCCATGGAGGCGGTGCCCTGCTGGTCGGCCCACAGGGCCGCGTAGTAGACGGCGGGCCCCTCGTTGAGCCAGGCGCTCTGCCAGGTGGTGGGTGTGACCGAGTCGCCGAACCACTGGTGGGTCATCTCGTGGACCATGACGTTCGTGTACGTCGTGGAGGTGGACGCGTTCTTGAACCAGGCCGGCCCGAACAGTGACAGGGTTTGGTTTTCCAACGCGTCGCTGTAGCCGTCACGGACGATCTGCATCCCGTAGGTGTCGAACGGGAAGCGTACGCCGAGGGTCTTCTCCAGCCACGCGATCTGGCCGCCGGTCTGCTCGACGACGGGCCGGTACGTGGCGACCTGGTCGTCGGGGACGTAGTGGCGCAGCTTCACCCCGTGCGGCCCCTCGCCGGTCAGGAGGGTCTGCTTCTCCACGGAGATGCCGAGGAGTTCGGAGGCCATGGGCGCGTCGAGCCGGAAGTCGGAGGTGGTCTTCCCCTCCCCTGCCGGGCGAGTGCCGGTCGCGGTGCCGTTGGCGCCGGGTGTCCAGCCGTCGGGGGCGGTGAGGTGGAAGGTCCAGCTCGCCTTGTCCATCGTCGTGTCGTTGACGGGCGCGAAGGTGTCGGCCCGGGACGACTGCGCCGCGGAGGCGAACCCTCCGTCGCTCATGTAGCGCCAGCCGGGTGCGCCGATGGGCTTGGTCTTGCCGTTGCCGTGATAGGTGACGGCGACCTCGAAGGGGCGGTTGTCGTGCAGGCCGCCGCCGGGGGTGACCGTCAGCTCCTGGCCGCTCTTGCCGAGCGATACGGCGAAGGCCGCGTCCTTGCCGTCGACCTTCACCGCGTCGATGGCGAGCGAGTCGATGTCGAGGTTGAAGGAGGAGAGGTCCTGGGTGGCCTTCGCGCTGATCTTCATGGTGCCGGTGAAGTCGTACGTCACCGGTGTGAAGTCGAAGGACAGGTCGTAGTGCCGGACGTCGTATCCGCCGTTGCCGAGCGTGGGGAAGAGCGGGTCCCCGACGCCGTCCGTGCCGGGCTTCGGGTCGAACGGGTGGGCCTGCGCGGGCGCGGCCAGGGCGAGGGTCGCGGCGGCCGCGGCGGTGGCGATGGCGGCGCGTACGGTGCGGGTCACTTGCCGGTTCCCTTCTGGGCGGCGTCCTCGAATTCGGAGCGGCACTGCTCGCCGCCCTTGGCGAGGTAGTCCTTGACCAGGGCGTCGTAGTCCTTCATGGACTTACGGCCGGAGATGATGTCCTTGAGCCCGTCGAGCTTGAGCGTGTAGAGGCTGCCGTATCCCTTCGAGTCCCAGGTCGGGGACGTGTAGTCCAGGAAGGCGGACTTCTCCAGCATCGGGATGAGCTTCGTGTACGCCTCGTGCGCGTGCGTCACCGCGTCCTTCGAGGTCGGCGAGAAGAGGGCCGGGATGGCGGAGGCGAGCTTGCCCCAGGGGACGCCGATGTCCTGGCTGCCGGCGGGCGTGAGCACCGGAATGCCCTGGGCGTCGCGCTTGAAGTCGGTGCCCTCCACCCCGAAGTTGATCAGGGTGTACTCCTCGGTGCCGAACGGCGCGGCGATGAAGTCGAGGAGGCGCAGGATCTGCTCGACGCGCGCCTTGGGAGCCTTCTTCACGAAGGACTCGCTGAGCGTGGCGTTGTCGGTCCAGGTGACCGCCTTCGTCCCGACCGGCACGAAGGGCCGCACGTCGTAGCTCTTGTCGATGGCGGCCATCGCGTCGACGTAACCGCTGGAGGGCTGAAGATAGGCAGGCATGCCGTCGTAGACGTACGCACCCTTGCCGTTCTTGAAGAGGTCCGTGTACTGGGCCTTCTGGGCGCCTGTCATGGCGAGTGTGCCCGGGTAGTAGCAGCCTGCCTTGTAGAGCTTGGCCGCCATCTCGACGGCGGAGCGGTACTCGTCGGTCTCGAGGTCGGCGGTGAACTTGCCGGTCTTCTTGTCCATCGACCAGAAGTAGGGCGCGCCGGCCGACATGGCGAGCATGCTGGTGGCACCCGCGATGATCGCGTACTGCTTCTTCTTCGGCTGCGTCAGCTCCTTGCAGACCTCGAAGAAGCGGTCCAGGTCGGTGATCTGGTCGAGGCTGTCGACCCCGACCTCCTTGAACAGGTCGTGGCGGTAGAAGCCGGCGCCCGAGGTGCCGTAGCGGGTGACCGGAACTCCGTAGAGCTTGTCTCCGTAGAGGGCCTGCTGCCACGCGCTCGCCGGGATCGCCGCGAGGTTCGGGTACGCCTTGACCTTGTCGCCGGACAGGAACGGCGTCAGGTCGGCGCACTCGGCGGCGAGGAAGGCCGCCTTGTGGTCGACGCCGCCGGTCTCCGGGTACATGAAGACGTCCGCGAGGTCACCGCCCGCGACCATCGTCGAGAACTTCGCCGGATAGTCGTCGGCGGCCACGGCCGTGATGTCGACCGTGCCGCCGAGCCGCTTCTCGATCGCCTGCCAGGCGGCGTTCCTGGCGCGGCCCGGGGCGGGCGGCGCGTAGGTCTCGGTGAACGCCTTGACGGTCTTGGCGCCCTTGAGAGGAGTGCCCTCGACGGAGCGGACCGGGGACTTCGGGTAGTTGAAGAAGGCGTTGGGCACACCGGCGGCCGTGCCGGGGAGGTCGGCCTTGACGCCGTTGGCGGTGACGGTGGACGGCAGCACCTTGCGGCTCTTGGCAGCGGACTTCTCGGCGGCGCCGCCGTCACCGCAGGCGGTCAGCAGCGGGGCCGCGGCGAGTCCGAGGCCCAGGCCGAGGGATGTCCTCAGCAGGGTTCTGCGATTGATGGGGGTGGAGCGCGGCACGGTGGACTCCTCGGTGACGGAGGGGACATGGGCGCGGGGGGTGTGGGACGGACGGGACTGTGCTGCGTCAGCCCTTGATGGCGCCGGTGAGGACGCCCTTGGTGAAGTAGCGCTGGAGGAAGGGGTAGACGCACAGGATCGGCACGACGGCGATCACCAGGACGGCCATCTGCACGGCCTGCTGAGGCGCGAGGGCCTCACCGGCCGAGGCCCCTTCGAGGGACTGGCCCTGGAGGACGAAGGTGCGCAGGACCATGGAGAGCGGCCACTTGTCGTTGTCGCTCAGGTAGAGCATCGCGTTGAAGAAGGCGTTCCAGTACGTCACCGCGTAGAACAGGCTGATCACGGCGATGACGGCCTTCGACAGCGGCAGCACGATGCGCACCAGGGTGCGCAGGTCGCCCGCGCCGTCCACCTTCGCGGCGTCGTACAGCTCCTCGGGCAGGTTCATGAAGAAGGAGCGCAGGACGACCAGGTTGAACGCGCTGACCATGGTGGGCAGTACGAGCGAGGCCAGGGTGTTGTACAGGCCGAGTTCCTTGATGGTGAGGAACTTGGGGATGATGCCCGGGTCGAAGAGCATCGTGAACAGGGCCGTCATGAGGATGAAGCGGGAACCGGTGACCTCGCGGCGCGAGAGGCCGTACGCCATCCCGATGGTGACGAGGACGCTGGTCGCGGTGCCCACGAGGGTCACGCCGACGGAGATGAGCAGCGCGTGCGTGACGACGCCGCCGCTGAAGACCGTGCGGTACGCCTCGAGCGTCGGGTGGTCGGGCCACAGGACCAGGCCGGGGCTGCGGATGATGTCGGACTGCGAGGCGAAGCTCGTGCCGATCACACCGAGCAGCGGGTAGGCGACGGCCGCGACCACCAGGATCAGCACGAGTCCCTTGAGGAACAGGCCGGTTCGGGTGGGCTTCTCCATCCAGGGCGGGCGGCCGTCGGACACCCTGATGCCGGTTTCGGCCGGGGCGGCCGTCTTGCGTGCGCGGCGTCCGGCGGCCGCCGTCTGCGTCTCAGCGGTCAGCACCGCGGTACACCCCTTCGTGGCCGAGCCGGTGGGCGAACTTGTTCGCACCGAGGACGAGGACGGTGCCGATGACCGCCTTGACCAGTCCTACGGCCGCCGACGTGCCCCAGTCGTTGTTCTTGATCCCGTGGAAGTACACGTAGGTGTCGAGGACTTCACCGGCGGCGGGGCCGACCGCGTCGCGCTGGAGCAGGATCTGCTCGAAGCCGACGGAGAGGATCTGCCCCAGGTTGAGGATCAGGAGCAGGATGATCACCGGGGAGATGCCGGGCAGCGTGACGTGCCACAGGCGCCGGGCGCGCCCCGCCCCGTCGATCGCCGAGGCCTCGTACAGGCCCCGGTCGATGTTGAGCAGGGCGGCGAGCATGATGATCGTGCCCCAGCCCGCGTCCTTCCAGGCCACCTGGAGGGTCAGGAGCCAGGGGAAGGCGGCCGGGTCGGTCGTCATGTCGTAGCGCGGCAGGCCGAGGTGGCCGAGGAGGTCGGGCAGGACGCCGGCGCCGCCGAGGATCTGCTGGAAGATCGAGACGATGATGACCCAGCCGATGAAGTGCGGCAGATAGACCACGCTCTGCACGAACCGGCGGACCCTGTCGCTGACGATGCTGTTGAGCAGCAGCGCGAGGGCGATGGGGACCGGGAAGAAGAACACCAGCTGGACGAGCGCGATCTTCAGCGTGTTGCCGGTCGCCGACCAGAACGCCGGGTCGGCGAAGGCAGACGTGAAGTTCGAGACGCCCGCCCAGGCGCTGTGCATGTAGCCCAGGTACGGCTGGTAGTCCTGGAACGCCACCACGTAGCCCAGGAGCGGCACGTAGTGGAACACGCAGAAATAGAGCAGGCCCGGCAGGGTCAGCAGCAGCATGACCCTGTCCCGCTTGAGCCGCTGCCCCAGCGAGAGGCGGTGAACTGCCCCCGGCGGGGAGGGCGTTGTATCAGCCATGGGGCGGCAAGTTAGTAATCGGTTACCCCTCACGTCAATAGGTCTGGGTAACACCTGGGTCAAGCGAGCTTTTCAACTGCCCGTTCCTGACGGGTATTTGACACTATCTCGCGGTAAGGCGGGCGAGGGCCATGGTCGGCATGCTTGACGCTCACCCCTCGTGATCCCTAGCGTGCGGTGACTTCATAGAACACGTTTACTGTCCGGAGGCAGGGTGCGTACCACTGACGAGTCGCCGGTCCAGGCCGACTCCGCCGGCTCCACACGGCCCCCACGCAGGCCCCGTACCGTTCTGGCGATGGACGCGGGGCTGCTCGACGACGTCTTTCCGCCCGCCGTACGGCTGCGGCTCGAGGAGTCCGCGGACATCCGGCCGCCGCAGGTGGTGGGCGAGTTCGGGAGTCCCGAGGCGGTGGCCGCGCTCGCCGAGTGCGAGGTCCTGCTCACCGGCTGGGGCTGCCCGCACATCGACACGGACGTGCTCGACCGGGCACCGCGGCTGCGCGCGGTGATCCACTCGGCGGGCACGGTCAAGACGTTCCTGACCCCCGAGGCGTACGGGCGCGGCATCGCGGTGTCGTCCGCCGCGGCCGCCAACGCCGTACCCGTCGCGGAGTTCACCCTCGCGGCGATCATCATGGGCGCCAAGCGGGCCTTCCCGCTCGCCCAGCTGTTCCGGTCCCGCCGCTCCCACCGCACCGCGGCCGACCTCGACCGCCACCACTGGCTCGGCACACACGGCATCACCGTCGGCGTGGTCGGCGCGTCACGCACCGGACGCAGGGTCATCCAGCTGCTGCGCTCCATCGACGCCGACGTACTGCTCCACGACCCGTACGTGAGCGACGCCGAGGCGGAGCTGCTCGGGGCCACCCGCACCGACCTCGACACCCTCGTCGCCACCAGCGACGTCGTGACCCTGCACGCGCCGTCCACCCCCCTCACCCACCACCTGCTCGACGAGCGGCGCATCGCGCTGATGCGCCCGGGCGCCCTGCTGATCAACACGGCACGCGGCCCTCTCGTCGACACCGAGGCCCTCACCGCGCACCTGGTCAGCGGCCGGGTCGACGCCGTACTCGACGTCACGGACCCCGAGCCGCTACCCGCCGACCACCCCCTGTGGGACCTGCCCAACGTCTTCATCACCCCACACCTGGCGGGGGCGCAGGGCAACGAGGTGGGGCGGCTCGGCGCCCTCGCGGTCGACGAACTCGCCCGCTACGCGCGCGGGGTGCCGCTCAACCACCCGGTCCTCCTGGAGGAACTGGAGCGGATCGCGTGAGCGGGGGCTCCGCGGACGCCATAGGCTCTGCGCACGGGAGGGTCGCGGGACGGGTCGCGGGGCCCGCCGCGCAGACCGGTGACCAGGACGGTCAGGACGACCGCGACGACCAGGGGGAGGTCCGGATGCCCCGGCAGGGCTCTACGGCGAACGGACGGCGCGCGACCGTCGTGGACGTGGCTCGTCTCGCGGGCGTGTCGACCGCGACCGTGTCCCGCGTGATGAACCGCAACTATCCGGTCGCGGCCGCCACCCGCGAGCGCGTCGAGGAGGCCATGCGGGAGCTGGGCTATGTGGTCAACGCCCATGCCCGCGCGCTGGCGGGTGTCTCCGGACGCACGGTCGGCATCATCATCAGCGACGTGGTCGACCCCTTCTACGCCTACATCGCGCGCGGCGTGGAACGCGAGGCGACGGCGGGTGGCCGGCTCTGCCTGGTCTGCAGCACCCAGGGCGACCCGCAGCGCGAGCTGGCCTTCATCGAGCTGATGCACGAGCGCCGCGCCGACGCGGTGATCCTCGTCGGCGGCAGCGTCGCCGACCGCGGCTACCGCACGGAACTCGAACGCCGCGCCCGCGAACTGGACGCCGGCGGCTCGAAACTCGTGCTGTGCGGCCGCCCCTCCCTCGGCAAGGACGCCCCCACGGTCGGGGTCGAGTACGACAACGAGGGCGGCGCCTTCGCGATCACCGACCACCTCCTGACCGAGGGCCACGAGCGGATCCTGTACCTGGGCGGGCCGCCGGGGCTCTCCACCACCAAGGAACGGATCGCCGGCCACCGTCGCGCCCTGGAACAGCGCGGGCTGCCGCGCGATCCGGCGCTCGTGCAGCCGGGGGCGTTCAGTCGCCAGTTCGGCCACCGCCGGATGGCGGAACTGCTGCGCGACGGGCCGGAGTTCACCGCCGTCTTCGCGGCCAACGACATAGTGGCGGCGGGCGCGGCCCAGGCCCTGGAAGAGGCCGGGATGCGGGTGCCGCAGGACGTCTCCCTGGTCGGCTACGACGACGTGCCCGTGGCGCAGGAGCTGCGACCGCGCCTGACCACCGTGCACATCCCGCTGGAGGAGATGGGCCGCCAGGCCGTCCGCGTCGCCCTCGCGGGCGGCGACGAGGACGACTGGCGGGCCCCGACGACGGGCACGCTGCGCCTCGGTACGCATCTGGTGGTACGCGATTCCGTGGCGGCGCCGCGTGGGGTGCGACGCCGCCGGGGGTGAACTGCGTCCCGACTTGCGGCGCCCCGGCTCACAGCGTCTCGGTGTGCGGCGCACCGGCTCACGACGCCCCGGCTCACGGCGTCTCGGTGTGCGGCGTCTCGGTTTGCGGCGCACCGGCTCACGACGTTCCGATGTCCGGCGCACCGGCTTGCGGCGCACCGGCTCACGACGCCCCGGCTCACGGCATGCTGCCCTGGACCGTTCAACGGCTTTCCGCCCGGCCCTGTTCACCGGTTTCCTCCCTCAGGTCGTAGTAACAGACAGAAACTTGCCGGGCCCTCTTGCGGCGGAATAGCAAACGCTTACATGCTGGCGCGCAGCCCGCACATCACTCCGATGCTGTTGATCCCCATGGGAGTCTCTGGATGCGCCCTGCCCGTATGCCCTCCGCCACCTCTGCCGACGCCGCTGTCCCCGCCGACACCCCCGCCACCTCGGGCTTCTCCCGTCGTGCGGTGCTCGCCACCCTGGCCGGCGCGGGAGCCGTCACGCTGCTCGGCACCGGCACCGCAAGTGCCCACGACGTGCGCGGTGTCGGCCTCACCGTCCCGCTCATCGCGCGCCCCTCCGCCGAGACGGAGCGCCTCCGCCTCGGACAGGCCCTGCGCGCCACCGAGTTCCAGCCGACCGGGCAGTACGTCCCGGCCGGGACCGCGCTGCGCTTCGACGTGCTGCCCTACGACGGCCTCGTACCCACGCTCTGGATCGGGCAGTGGGACTACTACGGCACGGTGACGGAGCCGCGCAGCTATGCGCTGAAGCCGGGCGCCAACACGGTCACCGACCCGCACGGCGGTCCCGTCTACTTCTCCCTCGAAGGCCACGGCGAGCGCGCCGCCGTGAAGTTCAGGGCGGGCGCCACCGCGATGCCCGTCTTCACGCTCGGCCACACCTCCGAGGCCGACTACCAGCGGCAGTTGGACACGCTCACCGACGTACCGGTGGTCGAGCTGCACGCGCCGCGCACCATCATGACGCTGACGCGCGACGGCGCGCTCCTGTACCGCGACCAGGACCACGCGGCGCTGCTCCGGCTCGTCGAGGAGATCATCGAGGCCGAGTCCCGGATCAGCGGGCTCGACGGGTCGAAGCCGGTGCACCGGCCGAAGGCGGGCGGCTACCACTTCACCGAGGTGTCGGTGGTCCCGTCCGGCGTCGGCGCCTACGCCACGCACGGGTACAACGGCTTCCCGCGCGCCTATCTCGACCGCGCCACCACCGTCGACGGGCTGCGCACCCGGGGCTGGGGCCTCTACCACGAACTCGGGCACCTGCATCAGCAGATGGCGTACAAGCCGACGGGCCTGACCGAGGTCACGGTCAACATCTACTCGCTCGCGGTGCAGCGGGCCCTTGGCCAGCCGTCGAACCTTCTGACCGTCGACCCGAAGACCGGTCTCAACCCCTTCCAGTCCGCACGCGCGAAGTTCGGCACGGACGGGCTGACGTACGAGAAGTCCTTCGGCGCCTACGAGAAGCTCGTGCCGCTGCGGCAGCTGGAGCTGGCCTTCGGTGACGACTTCTGGCCGCGGTTGCACCGGCTTGTGCGCGAGGAGAACCCGCAGTCCGACTACACCGAGACCGCCAAGCGGTACCGCGCCCTGTCGACCTACGCCAGCCGCGTCTCCGGCCGCGACCTCACGAACTTCTTCAGCCGCGACTGGGCCTTCCCCATCGACGCCACCGGGCTGGCCGAGATCGCCGCGCTCCAGCTGCCCAAGCCGACCGTCGAACCGGCCACGCTGACCGACTGACCCGACCGACGCGACCGACGCGACCGACCCGGAGGGGACCCACCGAACATGGACCTCACTCGCAGACAGACCCTGACCCTCGCGGGCGCGACCGCCGCGGCGGCGCTCCCCCTGGCAGCGGGCGTCGCGACGGCGGCGGACGCCCCTGCCGCCGACGCCTTCGACGTACTGCTGGCACGCGCCGAGGAGCAGCTCACCGGCGGCGCGTTCGACACCGCCGATCCAGACTTCGCGGCCGCCGTCAAGGCTCTCGACACGCAGGCGTCCGCCTGGTGGAAGGACCTCGACCGGAGCGCGGGCAGGAAGGCGCTGTGGGCCGACCTCTCCCCCGCGTCGGACCCCGGAATGTTCGGGCAGAGCTATCCGCGCCTGCGCACCCTGGCCACCGCCTGGGCCACCCCCGGCACCTCGCTGACGGGCAGCGCCGAGGTCGCCGACACACTCGTCGCGGCGCTGGGCTTCCTGGGCAGCACCGGCTACAACCCGGCCCGCGGCGAGTCCGGCAACTGGTGGTTCTGGGAGATCGGCGCACCCCGGGCGCTGATGGACACCTGCGTGCTCCTGCGATCGAAGCTGCCTGCCGCGGATCTGGCCAAATACGTCGGGACCGTCGCGAAGTTCTGCCCGAACCCCGACCGCCGCACGAACTCCCCCTCCCTCTCCGAGACCGGCGCGAACCGCGCCGACAAGGCCGTCATCGTGGCCCTGCGCGGGCTCCTCGCCCGGGACGCGGCCACCGTCGCGCTGGCCCGCGACGGCCTGTCGGACGTGCGGGACAACGGCCGCCGCAGCCTGTTCACCTATGTCACCTCGGGCGACGGCTTCTACGAGGACGGGTCGTTCGTCCAGCACGACAGCGTCGCCTACACAGGGACGTACGGCAGTGTGCTGCTCGGCAGCGCGGGGCAGCTGATCGCGCTGCTCGCCGGATCGGACTGGGCCCTGAACGACCCGAAGGTGTCGGTGCTCTACGAGGCGGTGGAGCGGTCCTTCTCGCCCGTCATGTTCGACGGGCTGATGATGGACGCGCTGCGCGGCCGGGCGATCTCCCGCGAGCGGGCCCGCGACTACAACGACGGCGCTGTCACCCTCACTTACGTCCTTCAGCTCGCCGCGGGCGCCCCGGCCCCGTACGCCGACCGCTGGCGTGCGCTCGCCAAGGGGTGGATCAGCCGCAACAAGGCCAATCCGTACGCGGGGCTCGTCGGCATCCCGGCTCTGGCACGCGCGAAGGCTGTCCTCGACGACAAGGCGATCCCGGCGGCGGAGCGTCTCACCGGTCACTTCTCGTTCGCCGACATGGACCGCGTGGTGCACCGGCGCCCCGGCTGGGCGCTCGCCCTGTCGCTCTCCTCGAAGCGCATCGCGGCCTACGAGGCGGGCAACGGTGAGAACCTGCACGGCTGGTACACCGGCGACGGTATGACGTATCTGTACGACGGTGACGACCTCGGCCAGTTCGGCGACGGGTTCTGGCCGACCGTCGACCCGTACCGGCTGCCGGGCACGACGGTGGACACGCGCGCGCGTGCGGACCTCGGCACCGGGGCCGGCACCGGAACGTACCGCCCGAAGAACGCCGTGGCGGGCGGCGCCGTCCTCCAGGACCGCTATGGCGCGGCTGCGATGGAACTCATCGCCGACGGCAGCACCCTGCAGGCGCGGAAGGCGTGGTTCTGCCTGGACAACGCGGTCGTCGCGCTCGGCGCGGGCATCACCGCGAGCGACGGCCGCACGATCGAGACCGTCGTCGAGAACCGCAGTCTGCGTACGGACGGAGCGCCGCGCCTCCTGGTGGACGGGATGCGGCAACCGGGCGAGCAGGGCTGGTCCGCATCGCTGTCCGGCGCCGACTGGGCACATCTGGAGGGCACGGGCGGCTATGTCTTTCCCGACCATCCGGGACGGAGGCCGGACGGCGGCGTCCCGCTGAGAGCGCTGCGGGAGGAGCGCACCGGCACCTGGGGCGCCCTCAACTCCGGTGCGGACACCGGTGGCAACACCGACCCGGTCACGCGCCGCTACGTCACGCTGTGGTTCGACCACGGCTCCTCCCCCACCGACTCCTCGTACGCCTATGTGCTCCTGCCGGGTGCGAGCGCCGTGGCGACCGGGGTCTGGGCGCACTCTCGGCCCGTGCGGATCGTGGCGAACGACGCCATGGTCCAGGCCGTCGAGGCGCGCCGACTCGGGCTCCTCGCCGCACACTTCTGGGGTCCCGGCAGCGCCGGCGGACTCACGTCGTCCGGTCCCGGCACCGTCCTGGTGCGGCGGCACGGCGACGCCATCGCGGTCGCCGTGGCCGACCCCGGCCGCACCGGGTCGACGCTCACGGTCGAACTCCCCTTCCCCGTCCGCAAGGTGACGCGTGCCGACGACACGATCACGCTCACCCCGGGCCGCCGGCCCGTCCTGACGGTCGACGTCGCGGGCTCACGCGGGCACAGCCACACGGCGGAGCTCGCATGAGGTCATGTCCGTCGGTTCCGGCCGTCGACGTCCGTCCCAGGCGCGCATAGGGTCACCCCCGGCCCGCCACTTCCGATCAAGGAGCGTCACGCCCCCATGCCCGCACCGCACCTCTCGCTGCCGCCCACCGACCGTGTCCTGTCCCCGCTCACGGGCTGGACGCGGGCCCACTGGGAGGCGCTCGCCGACCGGCAGTTGGAGGCGCTCGTCCCGTACGCGACGCCGGGGTTCGCGCAGTACCGGCTGCCCGGGCGGGCCAGCTGGTCGGGCGTCGTGTCGGACGGGCTCGAGGGGTTCGCGCGGTCATTCCTGCTGGCCTCCTTCCGTATAGCGGGCGCGGGCGGGGACGTGGATCCCCGACTCGTGGAGCGCTACGCGGAGGGTCTGACAACCGGCACCGACCGCGGCCGCGGCACGGGCCTCGACGGCGAGGCGTGGCCCGAACTCACCGACTGCTCCCAGCAGATGGTGGAGGCCGCGTCCATCGCGATCGGGCTGCACGAGACCCGCCCCTGGATCTGGGACAAGCTCGACTCCCGGGTCCAGGAGCGGATCGTGGACTGGTTCTCCGGCTTCGTCGGCGGCCGCACCTGGGACAACAACTGGCGTCTGTTCCAGGTGGTTTCGGAGCAGTTCCTGGCCTCGGTCGGGGCCCCGTACAGCCAGGACGACATCGACGGCGGTCTCGACCGCATCGAGGACTGGTATGTCGGCGACGGCTGGTACACCGACGGCGAGGGCCGCAACTTCGACTACTACATCGGCTGGGCCATGCATCTGTACCCGCTGCTGTGGGCGCGGATGGCGGGCCCGGACGGCGACGGCGGCCGCGCGAAGGACTACCGGGAGCGCCTGTCTCAGTTCCTCACCACCTACCCGCACTTCTTCGGCGGTGACGGGGCACCCGTGCACCAGGGCCGCTCACTGACGTACCGTTTCGCCGCCACCGCGCCCGTGTGGATGGGCGCGCTCGCGGACTGCACCCCGCTGGAGCCGGGGCTCACCCGGCGCCTCGCGTCGGGCACGGCGCGGCACTTCGTGGAGCGCGGCGTCCCCGACGAGCGGGGCCTGCTGCCGCTCGGCTGGTACGGGACGTTCCTGCCGACGACGCAGCCCTACTCGGGCCCCGCCTCGCCGTACTGGGCGAGCAAGGGGTTCCTCGGACTGCTGCTGCCCGCCGACCATCCGGTGTGGACCGAGCGCGAGGCGCAACTGCCCGTCGAGAAGTCCGAGCGGGCCATCCAGTACACGGCGCTGCCCGCGCCCGGCTGGCTGCTGCACGGCACGCCCCACGACGGGATCGTGCGGCTGATCAACCACGGCAGCGACCACAACCCGCTCGAAGGTCCCGCCACGGACGATCCGCACTACGCGAAGCTCGCCTACTCCACGGCGACGGCGCCCGAGTCGGCCCCGCACGCCTGGCAGCGGACCATCGACAACCATGTGGCGCTCGTCGCGGAGGACGGCACCCCGTCGCGCCGGCGCCGGATCCACCAGGTCTCCTGCGAGGGGCGCGTCGCCTCGTCCCGCCATGACGCCCAACTGCCGGGATTCGACGAGGAGTTCCCGATCGAGTCGACGACCGTGCTGCACGGGCCCTGGGAGATCCGCGTGCACCGGGTGCAGGCTCCCGCGGGCGTGACGGTGCGCGAGGGCGGCTACGCGGTCGCCGACGAGACCAGCGTCCACGCCGAGCGGGGCCCGGGCTGGGCACTGACACGCACGGAGTCCGGGGTGACCAGCGCGGTGGTGGCGCTGCACGGCTGGGACGAGGAGTCCGGCATCGCACGGGAGGTCGAGGCCAACGCCTACGGCCCGCACTCGGCGACGCCGTACCTCCGCGCGACCGGCCACCCGGGAGGTCCGAGCGTCCATGTCACGCTCGCGGTCCTGACGCGCGACGTCGTGCGTCCGCAGTCCCTGCGCGAGTCGATCTCATGTGTGGCGGCCCCCGGGGACGGCGGGCAGGTGCGGATCACGTTCCCGGAAGGCGGGACGGTGACCGTCTGACGTCGTCATGTGCGGGCCCCGTACGTCGGGGCGGGGGCGTGGGCGAGTAGATGCCTGACGAGGGTGAGAAGGGTCTGGATGCCCGAGCTGGAGATCCGGGCGTCGCACCGCACGACGGGCACCTGCGGATCGAGGTCGATGGCCGCCCGCACCTCGTCGGGGTCGTAGCGGTAGGCGCCGTCGAACTCGTTGACGGCCACGATGAACCCCAGGCCGCGCTCCTCGAAGAAGTCGACGGCCGCGAAGCAGTCCTCGAGACGGCGGGTGTCCGCGAGGATCACCGCGCCGAGCGCCCCCTCGGAGAGCTCGTCCCACATGAACCAGAAGCGCTCCTGCCCGGGTGTGCCGAACAGATACAGCACGTGTTGCGGGTCCAGGGTGATCCGCCCGAAGTCCATCGCGACCGTCGTCTCGACCTTGTTCTCGATGCCTTCGAGGTCGTCGGTCTCGGCGCTGACCGTGGTGAGCAGCTCCTCCGTACTCAGCGGGGCGATCTCGCTGACCGCGCCGACGAAGGTCGTCTTGCCGACACCGAAGCCACCCGCGACCAGGATCTTCAGCGCGGTGGGGAAGGCGTCAGAGCTGTCGTCGTAGTCCATCGAGCACTGCCTCCAGTAGGGACCGGTCAGTGGGGTTGTCGTGGAACGTGGGGGGCTTGGTGGTGATCGCCCCGCAGTCGACGAGGTCGGACAGCAGGACCTTCGTGACGGCGGCGGGGAGTTTCAGATGGGCCGCGATCTCCGCGACCGATGTGGGGTGGGCACACAGTTTGAGCGCCTCGCCGTGTTCGGGCCCCAGGTAACCGAGCGGGGTGGCCCCGGTCGCCATCACCAGCGACAGGAGATCCAGCGAAGTGGTCGGCTGCGTCCGCCCGTTGCTCACCGTGTACGGACGGACGAGGCGGCCGGCCGCGGCGTCGAGCCACGGCCCGTCCTGCGGGGCCGTCATGCTCAGTTCCTCATCGCCGTGGGTTCGGCCGCGTGCTGGCGGGGTGCGGTCATCAGATACGGGCGCACACTCTTGACCAGCATGGCCATCTCGTAGCCGAGCACCGCGGCGTCGGCCTCACGCCCGGCGAGCACCGCGAGGCACGTGCCGGAGCCCGCGGTGGAGACGAACAGCAGGGTGGAGTCCAGCTCGACGACGACCTGCCGGACCTCACCCCCGTCCCCGAAACGGACGCCCGCGCTACGGCCGAGGGAGTACAGGCCCGACGCCAGGGCCGCCATGTGGTCGGCGCTGTCGGCGTCGAGGCCGTGGACGGACTTGACCAGCCCGTCGGACGAAAGGAGGACGGCGCTGCGGGTGTGCGGCACACGCTGGACGAGGCCGCTCATCAGCCAGTCGAGATCGGACACATGACCCGTCGGCACATTGCTCGCCATAGGGGATCGACTCCTTGGTGGACTGCTGGGGGTGCGTTGACTGTGGGAAGTGCGGGACTGCTTGCGGCACTTGGCGGGCGCACGGGGGGTGGGCGCACAGGTGGCGGGCGCACAGGTGGCGGGCGAACGTCATCCGGCCGTATCGCTCCCGTCGTGCCGTGCGTCCGGTTCGTAGGCGGCGAGCGACCCGGTGGCGGGGCCGCCGGTCGGCTCGGGACCGGCCTCCGGCAGGTCGCGCAGCCCGAGGGTCAGGTCTCGCGCCTCGGCCGCCTCCGCGAGCCCGATGCCGCGCTGGAACGCCGCCATCAGACCCGGGTCGTGGAGTACGGGCGCCTCGTTCTCGGGGCGCTCCTGCCGCTGCGCCGGGCCGCCCCTCAGCTGCGGCGCGAGGTGTTCCTGGACGCGCCGTCTGGGGAGTTGGGGCCGCCCCATGGTGCCGCGCACGGCACCGTCGGCCGGGATCGGCAGGACGGGCGTGTGCTCCCCGGCGGCCTGCCGGTCCTCGGAACGGATGCCGGGCAGCGCGTCGGCGGGTGTCCGTCGCTCGTCCCTGGCGGTACGCAACGGCAGGGGCGGCGCGACGCCGTTCGCCCCGGAATGCCTGCCGTCGGAGGCACCGCCCTGAGGCTGCCGCGGGACGACGGCCACGCCGGCGTGCGGGGTCTCGCGGGGCGGCGGGGGTTGATGGGGTGCCTCGTACGGCTGGGGGTCGAACGGCTGGACGTCGGGCCGAGGGGGCCGGTGGAGCTGGTTCTGGGGCTGGGGTTGGGGTTGGGGTTGGGGCTGCGGTGGCCGGCGGTGGGACTGCGGCTGTGGCTGCTGTTCGAGCTGGTGTTGCCGTCCCTGCTGGCTCTGGTGTTGCGAGAGTCGCCGTTCATGCGCCTGGTGCCGCTGGTGCATGGTCTGCGCGCTGTCGTCCGTCGCGTCCGCGGCGCTCCGTGGCCTCGGCGCGGGCTCGTTCTCGTCGCCGCCGAGCAGGCTCTGCGGCACGACGAGGACCGCCTGCACACCACCGTAGATATTGCTCTGGAGCCGGACCGTGATGCCGTGTCTGCGGGCGAGCTGCGAGACGACGAAGAGGCCGATGCGCCCGTCCTGGAGGAGGCTCGCGACGTTGACCTGGTCCGGGTCGGCGAGCAGCGTGTTCATCTTGTTCTGCTCGGTGACGGGCATTCCGAGGCCGCGGTCCTCGACCTCGATGGCGAGACCGGACGTGACGGTGTTGGCGCGGAGCAGGACTTGGGTGTGCGGGGCCGAGAACACGGTGGCGTTCTCGACGAGTTCGGCGAGCAGGTGGATGCAGTCGGCGACGGCGTGCCCGCGCAGGGTGCCGTCGACCGGCGGGACGAGCTTGACCCGCGAGTACTGCTCGACCTCCGCTATGGCCGACCGCATGACCTCGGTCATGGCGACCGGGCGGCTCCACTGGCGACGGGACACGGCGCCGCCGAGCACGGCCAGGTTCTCGGCGTGCCTGCGGATCCGGGTGGCGAGGTGGTCGACGTGGAACAGGCCCTTGAGCAGGTCGGGGTCCTCGACGTCGTTCTCGAGTTCGTCGAGGATCGAGATCTCGCGGTGCACGAGGGACTGCAGGCGCCGGGCCAGATTGACGAAGACCTCGACCTTCTGTTCGCTGCCCGCGTGGCTGGAGAGCTGGGACGCCTGGACGACGGCGGTGACGGCCACGTCCTGGGCGCGCGTCATGTCCGCGGCCAGCAGGTCGAACTCGTCGGCGTCCGGGGCGGCCGCGGGAGGCTGCCTGCGGGGCGGCGGCCCCTCGCCCTTACGCAACTGCTCGACGAGACCGCGCAGTTCACCCTGCCCGCGCGCACTCGCTCGGCGCAGGACACCGACCCGTTCGCGTACGGTCCTGGCCGCCCGGTCGGCGGCCACGGCGGCGATCACGATGTCGGCCAGGGTGACGAGGCACGCTCCGGCGAGGACGGCCCAGAGGGCGAGCCCGGGGCGGGCGCCCGTGGAGCGGATGGTGAAGAGAACGGCCGCGCCGGCGCTCAGGGCGACGGCGAGCGGGGGCAGTACGGCAAGGCGCAGAAGCTGGGGCCGTATATCGGTCTCGGGCTGCGGGGGGACGGACCGGCCGCCCGGCCTGCCGTGCCGACCGCCCTCTCGGCGGTCTGCGCGGGGGGCCGGTGGGCGAAGGTGAGACATTCGGCGTCCTCGTACGTGGGGGCTCCTGCGGGTCGGCGCGAGGCGGGCAGGCGGCATCGCGCTCCCGGCCGGGAGCGGGTGGGAATGCCGCCGCTGCGTCGCTCAGCGAGCACACACGGTAGTCGGGGACGGCTCACATGCGGTGGGCAGTTGCCAAAGTCCGGCGGCCCAGGTCCCGCTCTGGTATGAGGCTTCGTACGACAGACCGATAACAGTTCCGGACGCCCGACCGGTCATGGGTACGGATGTTCCATAGCCGAAGAGGTGTCGCAGCGGAGGCGGGGCGTGCCGGGAACAGCCGTCGGACCGATGCGGGTGCCGGCCTGTCGATACGCTCTCCGGCGTGATTGAGGACGGCGGAACAGACCAGGGCACCGTGACGACGGTTCAGCGGGTTGGCGACACCATCAGGCGCCCTCCCGGCCGTTGGACCCCGCTGGTGCACGCATTGCTCGCCCACCTCGAGACGGCCGGATTCCGCGGCGCTCCGCGTGTGCTGGGCTTCGACGAGGACGGCCGCGAGGTGCTGTCCTTGCTGCACGGCGAGCCGGGGATGAACCCGTGGGGGCCGGCCCTCCAAGGCGCGGACGGTCTGCGGCAGTTGGGGAGGTGGGCCCGCGACTACCACGAGGCCGTTCGCGGCTTCCGGCCGCCGCAGGACGCCGAGTGGTTTGCGCCGGACGCGCGGTGGCGCCCGGGCCAGATCGTGCGCCACGGCGATCTGGGGATGTGGAACTCCATCTGGAGCGGCGATCGACTGGCCGGGTTCATCGACTGGGACTTCGCCGAACCCGGCGAGCCCGTCGACGATCTGGCCCAACTCGCCTGGTACGCGGTGCCGCTGCGCGACGCGGGAGTGCAGGCCCGCTGCGGGTTCCCGGACGGCGCTCCGGTGTACGAGCGGTTCCTCGGCCTCTGCGAGGCCTATGGCGACGGCATCGGGCCGGACCCGGTGCTGGCGGCGCTGGACCGCATGCAGGTGCGCGAGGCGGCCCGCATCCGTGAACAGGGTGGGCGCGGCCGGGCCCCGTGGGACCTGATGCTGCGGCGTGGCGACGCCGAGGAGATCGACGCGGAACGCCAATGGCTGGCCCGCAACAAGGCCGTTCTGCTGAGCGCGTGAACGCCACCGCCGGTACGACGCCCCCCGAACCCGGCAGCAGCGGCCCGCCCCTGCCGTTCCGCCCACTGGACGACCCGACCGGTACACCGGCGCCGAAAGTCGCCAACTCAGAGATCTGACGCGGCTCTTGTGTGCCGTCACGGCCGCTGCGCCAGCCACCCATGGCTGGTTTGCGGCTCGGGTCGGTGAGAGGAGTTCGGGGCCTGGGAGCCCGGATCTCATCGACCCGCTCAAACGGCGGGCACAGCCTCCTGCTCGCCGGAGCCGGCCCCGACCCCGGTGCCTGCGCCGTTCCCGGCTGCCGCGCCGGTGTCCGGCCGGTCCGCCGGCTCCGCCTCGGGCCAGCCTTCCTCCGGCTGCGTGGCGACGCCGCGCCACCACGGCTGGACGGGAAGCGTCTCGGCCGTGGGCTCGAAGGGCTCCCCCGGGCACGGGAGCGCGACCTTGGCCGCGGCCCGCCGTCCCGCCGCGAGCGTGCCCTCGCCGGGCTCGGACCACGGGTGCGGCGCCAGATTGAACGTGCCCCAGTGGATCGGCAGCATGGGCCCGCCGCCGAGCCCTCCCTGGAGGTCGAGGTGGGCGCGCATGCCCTCCTCGGGACGCATGTGGATGTCGGGCCAGAAGTCGCTGTACGCGCCGATCTGGATCATCGTCGCGTCGAACGGCCCGTGCTCCTCGCCGATGTCCTTGAAGCCGGGGAAATAGCCGGTGTCACCACTGTGGTAAACGCGGTGCTCGGGACCGGCGACGACCCAGGACGCCCACAGGGTGTGCTGCTCGTTACGCAGACCGCGGCCGCAGAAGTGGCGCGCGGGAGTGGCCGTCAGGGTCAGCCCAGCCACCTTCGTCGATTCGTTCCAGTCGAGCTCGCGGAGGCGCTCCGCGGGGACGCCCCAGTGCTCCAGGTGCGCGCCGACGCCGAGCGGCACCGCGAACACCGTGTCCGTGTCGGCCAGCGCCCGGATAGTGGGCAGGTCCAGGTGGTCGTAGTGGTCATGGGAGATCACCACGACGTCCACCGGGCCGAGCGCGGTGAGCGGCAGCGGTACGGGGTGCAGCCGCTTGGGGCCCGCGAAGGAGAACGGGGAGCAGCGCTCGCCCCAGACGGGGTCGAGCAGCACGCGGCGGCCGTCGATCTCGGCGAGGACGCTGGAGTGCCCCATCCAGGTGAGCCGCAGGCCGCTCGCCGGGGGCTTAGCGAGGTCTGCGAGGGTCGTGGAGTGCACGGGGACGGTGCCCGTGGGCGCCCGGCGGACACGCCCCTCCTTGGCGAAGAAGGCCTTCGCGAACTCGATCATGGAACCCGCGGGCCGGGTGCGTGCGCCCACCGGGTTCTGGAAGCTGCCGTCCGCGAAGTTCGGCGACCTCCGGATCCGCTCGAGCCGCTCTCCCGCCGGGTCCGCGCCGAAAGCGGCAGGCCGCAGCGGGCGGAGCCCGGAGCTCAGGGAACGTGACACAGCGCCTCCCGGTGGATCGATCAGGGTTTCCCGATCAGGGATTCCATTATGGGCGGCCTCGCCGACAGTGCCCGATCCGGGACCTGGACGCACAGGGAATTCCAAGACACGCCCCGGTTACGTGGCGCCGACGTCACTCGGCGTCACGGCCCGCAACAGGCTCGTATCCCACTCGGACCTCCCCGCGCGCCGAGCGGGTGGAAGCCGCTTCGCAGTGGCGTCAAAAAAACTGATCCATCATTCAGTAGCCGTTGCGTTGACACCGGTCTTCACGGCCTCGGATACTGACTGGCGATTCAGTAATCGGGTCAGTGATCCGCGCCGGTCGTGACCCCCTCGTCGGTATCCGTCAGTTTCTGGAGGCACCGTGTCAGAGCTCCCCATCGAGCTGGTCCCCCTCACCCCGGAGCAGCGGGACATCGTGGACCTCACGAGGACGTTCGCGCGTGAGGAGATCCGCCCGCGCGGGCGCGCCGTGGACGAGGCGGACGTGGAGACGCCCTGGGACCTGTGGCGCGCGGCCGCGAAGGTCGGCATCACCGGATTCATGCTGCCCGAGGAGTACGGGGGCGGCGGGTTCACCGACGTGTTCACGCAGGTCCTCGTCCAGGAGGAGCTGTGCGTCGGTGACCTGGGCATCGGCAACCTCCTGTGCTCGAACGGTTTCTTCGCCGACCCGGTCATGGAGCTGGGCACCGAGGAGCAGAAGCGCGCGTGGCTGACGCCGCTGGCCGGGCCCGACACTCCGATGACGTCGCTGGCGACGACCGAGCCGGGCTCCGGGTCCGACGCCGCCTCGATCGTGACGACCGCGACGCGCACGGCGGGCGGCTACCTCCTGAACGGCCAGAAGGCGTGGATCTCGAACGCGGGCGAGGCCGAGCAGTACGTCGTCTTCGCCAAGACCGATCCGTCGCAGCGCTCGCGCGGTGTCACGGCGTTCCTGCTGCGCAAGGGCGCGGAGGGGCTCACGTTCGGTGAGCCGATGCGCAAGATGGGCCAGCGCGCGATCGTGTGCCGCGAGGTGTTCTTCTCCGACGTGTTCGTGCCCGACGCCGACCGCCTCGGCGACGAGGGGCAGGGCTTCGCCGGCCTCATGCGGACGTTCGACATCTCGCGCGCCGTTCTGGGCGCGGCGGCCACGGGTGTGGCGCGGGCCGCGTACGAGTACGCCCGTGACTACGCACGCACGCGCGTGCAGTTCGGCAAGCCGATCATCGAGCACCAGGCCGTGGCGTTCCGCCTCGCGGACATGCGGACGCGGATCGAGCAGTCCCGTCTGATGACGTGGCGTGCCGCGCGGCGTCTGGACGCCGGACTCGACGCGACCGCCGAGGCGGCCATGGCCAAGCTGACCGCGTCGGAGACGGCGGCGTACTGCACCTGGGCGGCCGTGCAGACGCTCGGCGGCTGGGGTTACTCGCGGGAGTTCCCGGTCGAGCAGTGGATGCGGGACGCCAAACTGGAGGAGATCGAGGAAGGCACCTCCGACATCATGCGCCTGGTCATATCGAGGTCGCTGTGACCGAGGAGACGGTGACGGAGCAGATGCGGACGTCGACCGGCGGCGAGGCGCTCGTCAGGGCACTCGCCGCCCATGGGGTCTCCACCGCGTTCGGCATTCCGGGAACCCACAACCTGGAGATCTACCGGCACTTGGCGGCGTACGGCATCACACATGTCGCGCCGCGCCACGAGCAGGGCGCCGGATACGCCGCCGACGCCTACGCGCGCGTGACGGGCGATCCCGGCGTCGCGATCACGACGACGGGGCCCGCTCTCCTGAACATCGCGGCCGCGGTCGGGCAGGCGTACTCGGACAGCGTGCCGCTTCTCGTCGTGTCGCCGGGCATGCCGCTGCGCCATCCGCGCCAGTCGACGGGTCTGCTGCACGAGATGCGCAGCCAGACGGAGGCGCTGCGGAACGTCGCGGCTTTCAGCCATCGGGTGTCCTCGGTGGAGGAGATCGGGGCGGCGGTGGCGCGCGCGTTCAGCCTGTTCCGTACGGAGAGGCCGCGGCCCGCGCACATCGAGGTGCCGCTCGACCTGCTCGAGGCGACGGAGCCCGCCGGGCCGATACGGCGCGCTCCCCTGGTGGCGCCCCGCACAGCGGATGGTCCGTCGCTCGACGCGGCGGCCGCCCTCCTCGCCGGCGCGGTGCGCCCCGGCCTGGTCCTGGGCGGTGGCGCACGCGGTGCGGCCGAGCAATGCCGGGCACTGGCGGAGCAGTTGGGCGCTCCGGTGGCGACCACCGCGAACGGCAAGGGCATCGTCGACGAACGGCATGCGCTGTCCCTCGGTGTGTCCCTGCACAGCCCCTCCGTACAGAAGTGGCTGGCCGACTGCGACGTCGTGCTCGCCCTCGGGACGGAGCTCGCCGAGTCGGACCTGTGGTCCGCGCCGCCTGCGCTCGGCGGCAGGCTGATCCGTGTCGACGTCGATCCGGCGCAGATGTACGCGGGCCTCCCCGCGGACGTCGCCCTGGTGGGCGACGCCAAGGCCACGATGCAGGCGTTGAAGGAGCGCCTCGCCAAGGTGCCGGGCCCCGCGTCCACGGACGCGGCCACGCGGACCACGGCCGCCGTGCGCGCCGCCCGCGACGACGAGACCCGCGCGCGTGACGCTCGTTGGGTGCCGTATCTCGAAGCGATCAGGAGCGTCCTCGCGGCCGATGCCGTGGTGTCCTCCGACAGCGCCCAGTGCTGCTACTACGGCGCGCTCCCGCACCTCCCCGTCGGCCCCGAGGGACGCTATCTGCACCCCACCGGGTTCGGCACGCTCGGCTACGCGCTGCCCGCCGCGATCGGCGCGAAGACCGCCTGCCCCGACCGGCAGGTGATCGCGATCAGCGGGGACGGCGGGCTCCAGTTCTCCGTGCAGGAGCTGGCCACGGCCGCGCAGCTCCGACTGCCGCTGCCCGTCGTCGTGTTCGACAACGGCGGCTACGGCGAGATCCGCGACGAGATGGCCGCGCGCGGCGACACACCGGCCGCCGTCGACCACGCGCGCGTGGACCTCGCCGGCCTCGCGCGGGCCTTCGGCGGCAGGGGTGCCCCCGCGCACTCCCCCGGCGAACTCGCCGCGCTCCTGACCCGCGCCCTGGCCACCCCCGGACCCACCCTGATCACCGTCCCCGAGGAGACCGCATGACCGCGCCCGCCACCCCCCTGATGTCGCTCACCTGGACCGACCACGTCACCGGCAGGCACGGCTACCTCGTCGTCGACCGGCTCGTGCGCGGCGTGTCCAGCGGCGGGCTCCGGATGCGTCAGGGCTGCACCCTCGACGAGGTCGCGGGCCTCGCGCGCGGGATGACGATGAAGGAGGCCCTGCACTACAACCCGCAGGGCCGCTACATCCCGCTGGGCGGCGCCAAGGGCGGCATCGACTGCGACCCGCAGGACCCGGAGGCGTACGGCGTCCTCGTGCGCTATCTGCGCGCCATGCGGCCCTACATCGAGTCCTTCTGGACGACCGGCGAGGACCTGGGGCTCACCCAGGACCTCGTCGACAGGGCGGCCGAGGAGGCCGGGCTCGTCTCGTCCATCCAGGCGGTCTACCCGCTGCTCGACGACGAGGCGGCCGCGCGCCGGCGCCTCGCCGATGCCTTCGCGGTCGACGTCGACGGCATCGGCCTCGACGAGCTCGTCGGCGGCTGCGGGGTCGCCGAGTCGGTGCTCGCGACCCTGGACCGCGCGGGCGTCCCGTACGAGGGCACCCGGGTGTCCGTGCAGGGCCTGGGCACCATGGGCGGGGCGACCGCCCGGTTCCTGGCACGCGCGGGTCTGCGGGTCGTGGCCGTCGCGGACGTGAAGGGCACCGTCGCCAACCCCGAAGGCCTGGACGTGGACGCGCTCCTCGCCGCCCGTGACGCCTACGGGACGGTGGACCGTTCGGCACTGCGCGAGGGCGACCGTGAACTGCCGGGCGACGCCTGGCTGTCGGCCGACGCCGAGGTCCTCGTGCCCGCCGCCGTGTCGTACGCGGTGGACGCGGCGAACCAGGAACAGATCACGGCGCGCTGGATCGTCGAGGCCGCCAACATGCCCGTGCTGCCCGCGGCGGAGGAGCTGCTCGCGCTACGCGGCATCACCGTCCTGCCCGACGTCGTCGTCAACTCCGGTACGAACGCCTGGTGGTGGTGGACCCTGTTCGGGGACATCGAGGCCAACGCGGACGAGGCGTTCGCTTACACGCGGCGCTCCATGCGCGCGCTGATCGACCAGATGCTGGCGCGGGCCGAGGCGGACGGGACGACGCCGCGTGCCGCCGCGCACGCGATCGTCGCGGACCGTCTTCCGGTGATCGCGGAGCGGTTCGGGTGGTACAGGTGACGCCCCCGCCGGACGTAGGTGCACACGCGCGCGTAGGTCTCGACGCGCTCTTCGACCCTCGGTCGGTCGCCGTCGTCGGGGCGTCCGACAACCCGGAGAAGTGGGGCTACTGGCTGGCGGCGGGGGCCCTGTCGGGCCGTGACCGCCGAGCCGTCCACCTCGTCAACCACCGCGGGGGTGCCCTGGACGGTGAACCGTTCCTGCCGGATCTCGCGTCGCTCCCCGTGCCGCCCGAGCACGTCGTCGTCGCCGTGCCGCCCCGCCATGTGCGGCCGGTGGTCACGGACGGTCTCGCGGCGGGCGCCCGGTGTTTCACCGTGATCACGTCGGGCGGCGCCACCGCCGAGGAGGAGCGGGCGCTCGCCGAGCTCGTCACGGCCCGGGGAGCGCGGCTGCTGGGCCCGAACTGCATGGGCGTGGTGGACACGACGAGCGAACTGCGGCTCAGCTGGGGAGAGTTCCCCTCGGGCGGCCTCGGTCTCGTGTCCCAGAGCGGGAATCTCGCCCTGGAGATCGGCCGACTCCTCGCACGCTCCGGGCAGGGCTTCTCCCGGTTCGTGTCGCTGGGCAACCAGCGGGACATCGACGCGGCGGACGCCCTGGAGTCGCTGATCGCGCACGGCCCCACGAGAGCGCTCGCCGCGTACATCGAGGACTTCCGCGACGGCCGGCGGCTCGCGCAGGTCCTGGCTGCCGCGCACGCCGCCGGGAAGCCCGTCCTGCTCCTGACCGTGGGGCGCAGCGCCGCGTCCGGGCGCGCCGCCGCGTCCCACACCGGCGCCCTGGTGAGCGCGCGCGCCACCGTGGAGGCGGTGTACCGCGACGCCGGCGCCCTGCTGCTCGACACGGCGGGCGAACTGGTCGACACAGCCGTGTACTTGCTGGCTCAGGGTGTACGCGACCGGAGTGCGGGGCACACGGCGGCCGGCCCGCCGCCTCACCCGCGCAGCGTCGCCGTGGTCGGGGACAGCGGCGGCCAAGGCGCCCTCGCCGCCGACGCGTTCGCCGCACAGGGCCTCGACGTACCCGCCTTCACGGAGCACACGCGCGAGGCGGTGGCGGAGCAGCTGCCGAATGGGGCCGGGTGCGGCAACCCCGTCGACCTGGCGGGCGCGGGTGAGGCCGATCTCGGCAACTACGCGCGCGTGACGGGGACCCTGCTGCACTCGGGAGACACCGACGCCGTCGTCCTCACGGGCTACTTCGGCGACTACGCGACCGCCAACCCGGCCCAGGCCGAGCGCGAATGCGAGGTCGCACACGCCCTCGCGGATGCCGCCGTCACATCCGGGCGCGCCCTCGTGGTGCACACGATGGCCCGCGACACCCCCGCCCTGACGGTTCTGCGGCAGCGCGGCGTGCCCGTCTACGAGCGCATCGAGCACGCCGCGACCGCCGTCGCCGCGGCGGCCCGCCTCACGGACCCTCCGCTCACCCGCGAGGATCCTCCTGCCCCGGCGACGTACAGGCTGGCGGACGGCGATTACGAGAGCGCACGGGAGCTGCTCGCCTCCTATCAACTCGCCTTCCCTGCAGCCGAGTTCGTAACCGACGCGGAGGGGGCCGTGGAGGCGGCGGAGCACCGGACGGGGTATCCGCTCGCCCTCAAGGCGATGGGGCTCGCGCACAAGACCGAGGCGGGCGGGGTCGCCCTGTCGATCGCCGACGCCGACGCCTTGCGGACCGCGTTCGCCCGTATGAAGGCGGCGACGGGCGCGGACCGCTACGCCGTGGAGGCGATGGCCACACCGCCGTACGGACACGAACTGATCGTCGGTGTACGGCGCGACCCGTCGTTCGGGCCCGTCGTCATGGTCGGCATCGGAGGGGTGACCGCCGAACTGCTCGCCGACACGGCGCTGGCCCTCGCACCCCTGACGCCGGCACACGCGCGTGCCCTGCTCCTGCGGCTGCGGCACGCGCCGTTGCTGACGGGCTGGCGCGGCGCGCCCGGAGCGCATCTGGAGGCGGCGGCCGCCGCGGTGTGCGCGGTCGCACGAGCCGCCGTCGACCATCCGGAGCTGGCCGAACTGGAGGTCAATCCCCTGCTCGTGCACCCGGGCGGCGCGATCGCACTGGACGCGCACGGGGTGCTCGACCAGGCCGGCACCTCACCGGCGCCCGTCCATGGCGTCGGCGAGGAGGGCGGCGGTCTCCTGGTCGAGGGGTAGGAACGCCTCCAGTTTCAGCTCGGCGAGCGTGACGTCGACCGCCGTCCCGAAGTGGGTGAGCGTGCTCAGGAGGCGCAGCTCGCCGCGCTTCGTGCGCAGCCGCAGCGGGACGGCGAAGCCGAGGTAGTCCGGACCGGCCTGTCGGGGCCGGTCCGGCACCATGTCCTCAAGTTCTGCGACCAGCTCCGTGAGAGCTCGGTTGGAATTGCGGACGGACTCGTCGTGCAGTCCGTCGATGACGTGCCAGGCCCACTCGTCCAGGTTCACGATCCGCGGCGCGAGGCCGCGCGGATGCAGCAGCACGCGCGCGATGTTCACCGGCGCCGAGAGCAGCGCCGGATCGACCCCTTCGGTCAGCGCGTCGAAGGCCTCGTTGCGCGAGACGAGATCCCCGCGCCGATCGATGATGACCGCCGGATACGGCAGATGCGCCTCCATGACGCGCTCCAGTGCCGTACGGACGGCGGACAGCTGCGGACCCCCGAAGTGCGACTCCTGGTACGCGGGTGCGTAACCCGCCGCAAGGAGAAGGGCGTTGCGGTCCCGAAGCGGCACCTTCAGTGCCTCCGACAGGCGTACGACCATGGCGCGGCCCGGCACCGAGCGGCCGCTCTCCACGAAGCTGACATGCCGCTGCGTGGTCCCCGCGCGCGTGGCCAGCTCCAGCTGGCTGACGCGCCGCCGCACCCGCCACTCACGCAACGCGTCACCGAGCCCGCTCTGCGCCGCCCTGTCCGAGGGCCCTGCCCCTGTCCCCGCCTCAGCCGGTTCCGCCTGCGTCGTCACGGGACCGTGTCTACCCGACGGTGGGGCCTACGGGCCATTCCCTGCGGGGAATTGTCGCGCCGCACCCCGCCGCGCAGAGTTCACACATCACAGGAGCCATCAGGGACAGGAAGAGAGCGAGTCAATGCCGCACATCGACGCACAGGAACTGGCCGGCCGGTACGCGGCCGTCTGGAACGAGCGGGACCCCGAGCTGCGCCGCAAGGCCGTGCACGCCCTGTGGTCCCCGGACGGCGTGCACGCCCTGCTGCCGCCGCAGGAGTTGCGGGAGTCGGCCGTGCGCCTCGGCTTCCCCACGGCCGCCTTGGAGGCGCGCGGTCACGACGAGCTGGAGGCGCGGGTGGCGCGGGCCCACGAGGAGTTCGTGGCGTCCGGCGAATACGCGTTCAGGGCGACGGCCGCGCACGCGCAGCAGTTGAACGACGTCGTCACGTTCCGCTGGGAGTCGGTCCTCACGCAGAGCGGCGAAGTGACGGGCGGAGGCCTGGAGTTCGTGGTCGTGGCGGAGGACGGACGCATCGTGCGTGACTACCAGTTCGTGGGCATCTGACGCGACAGATCGTCCGTCGGGATCCAATGCACCGAAGGGCCTTCCCCGCCACGGGGAAGGCCCTCCCTTGCGCGCGAGCACGCTACTTCCCCACGCGCCTGCGCGTCCGCGAGCCCATCGCGTAGAAGACGAGCCCGATGCCGACGAAGAGCAGCAGGGGCACCACCTGGCTGAGTGTGTACTGGGCGCGCTGGCCGGCGAACGACTCAGGCAGTGAGTCCGCCGCGCTGCCCGCCGAGCCGAACCAGCCAACCCCGAAGCCCGGCCAGATCAGCACGATCACGGTGAACGCCACGAACCCGGTGGCGAGGACGCTCACGACCCACGCGCCCACACGTCCGCCCGGGACGGCGTACGGGCGTGGCGTGTCCGGGTACTTGCGGCGCAGCACGGCGAGGCTGGGAAACGTGATGACGTACGAGATGAAGGTGGTGCAGATGGTCAGGCCGAGGCCCGCCGCGAAGTACTTCTCGCCGTTGCCGCCCGTGAGGTTGAGGGCGACCACGAAGAGGATCGAACCGAGCACGGCGGAGAGCAGGTTCACCCGCACCGGCGTCCCGTGCTTCTCGGAGATGCGGCCGAGCCACGCCGGACCCGCGCCGTCCGCACAGGCGACGGCCTGCGCGCGGTGGGCGCCCATGGCCCAGGTGACGCCCGAGGTCAGCAGGCCGATGATCAGGCCCGCCGCGGCGACCCCGCCGAAGACGGAGCCGAGGCCGGTGAGCGTGACCGTGCCGTCGGCCGCGATCGACCCGCCGTAGACCGTGAACACGGCCTTGCAGGCGTCGATGAAACCGCCGAGGCTGCCGATCTCCTGGCTGGGCAGCACAAAGAGGATGCCGAGGATCGGGCCGCCGTAGAGGAGCACCGCCGCGAAGCCCGAGCGCAGGATCGACAGGGGGATGTCGCGCCGCGGGTTCGTCATCTCCTCGGCCGCGGAGCTGGGCAGTTCGAAGCCGACGTAGTTGAAGATCAGGACCGGGACCAGCGCCACGAAACCGGCGTATGTCGGGACGAACTCACCCGCGGGCAGCGCGTGCACGCCGTGCTGGACGGCGAACACCACCACGGAGACGAGGAAGAACCCGAGGAGCACGATCCGGGCGACGGCGCCCGCGATGGGCACCCACTTGCCGATGCGCACGGACTGCACGACGGCCAGTGCGCCGCCCCAGATGAAGACGAGGCCGGCCGCGTACTTCCAGAATCCCGGCAGCGGGGTGAAGAACTCCTCCCACGTGGTGAGCGCGATGATGCACAGGCTGCCGCCCACCCAGACGGGGTTGGAGATCCAGTAGAGGAGCTGGTTCACACCGGCGACGAGCCGCCCGAACGCCAGGCGCGTCCAGACGTAGGGGCCGCCCTGCACGGGGAAGGCCGAGCCGAGTTCGGCCACGAGCAGCCCGTACGGGAGGAAGAACGCGAGGGCGAGGATCGCCATCCAGGTCAGGCCCTGCGGACCCTGCGCGGCCACGGAGCCGATCGTGTCGAGGCCGACGAGGGTGCAGATCAGGAAGAACAGCACGTCCAGCCTGCGCAGGTCCTTCTTGAGCCGGGAGCGCTGTTCACCCCATCCCTCCGACAGGTCAGGCAGGTCGGGTGCGTCCTTGGCGGACGGCTCGGTCGGCGGTATCGGCGGCGCTTGGGTCACGGGGAAACTCCTGCTGCACGGCGGGGCACGGGGCGTGACGGGTGTTCTCGGACTGTGCTGCGACTCTTCTTGCGACGGTGTCGCGACCGGCTCCCCGGTCGCCCTATTGACTGAACGGCCAGTCAGTAAGCGAGACTGTGACGGGCGCCACTGGGCACTGTCAAGAGTCGTGCACGAGGCGTTCGCGCCGGGTTCGCCGCTCGGCGCCCACCGCCGGTGCCCGTGTGTAGGGTTACCGCGTGGCAAGAGTGCGGTTGAGCGTGGCCGAGCGGCGCGAAGAGTTGTTGCGGGCCGCCATCGAGCAGATCGAGGCGCGGGGCGTGGCAGCCGTGCGCATCGCCGACGTCGCCGCAGCGCTCGGGGTGAGCAACGCGCTGGTTCTGTACCACTTCTCGACGAAGGAAAAGCTCGTCTCGGCCGCGTTCGCGCACGCCGCCGAGGGCGACCTGGCGCATCTGCGCAAGCTGCTGGGCAAGCGCACGACGGCGCTGCGCCGGCTGCGCTCGGCCGTGCGCTGGTATGCGCCGACCGGGCAGGCCAAGGGGTGGCGGCTGTGGATCGAGGGCTGGTCCGCGGCACTGCGTGAGCCCGCGCTGCGGGAGGTCACGCGCGACCTGGACAAGCAGTGGAAGGCGGCGCTCACGGAGGTCGTCGCGGAGGGCGTGGCGGCGGGCGAGTTCCGCTGCCCGGACCCTGCGGGCGCCGCACTGCGCCTGACGGCGCTCCTCGACGGTCTTGCGGTGCAGATGACCGCGTATACGGGGACGGTCTCACGGGCCCGCATGCAGGAGTGGGTCGACGACGCGCTGGCCCGCGAGCTGGGCCTCGAGCGGGCGGACCTGACGGCGACGACGGCGACGACGACGACGGGCTGACGGCGCTGCGACGTCGGCTCCGAAGGGAGCCCGGGTGACCGCGTAGAAATGACGCGGGGAGCCGCCCCCAAGGGCAAGCTCCCCCATGACGCGCGCAACTCCCGTCAGAGCGGCAGCAGATCCGGCCGCTTCGCCGCCACGTGATCCCCGGACGACTCGCCGCGCAGCCGTCGGCCGATCCACGGCACCAGGAACTCCCGCGCCCAGTGGATGTCGTCGCGCCGCACCTCCAGCGTGCCGCGCGGCGGCTGCGCCGGCCACGGCTGGTCCGGGTCCGCCGGCACCTCGACGCCGAGCGCCTGCCCCGCCCGCAGCGCGACCCGCGTGTGCCCCTCGGGCGAAAGGTGCAGCCGGTCGTCGTCCCAGGCACGGCGGTCCTGGACGGTCTTGAGGGACCACAGGTCGAGCACCGGGCAGCCGTAGCGGTCGGCGACCGCGCGCACATGCCCGTTGTACGTCGCGATCTTGCCGCGCAGATGCTTGAGGACCGGGACGTCACGGGTGTCGAAGCCGGTGGTCACCATGACCGTGCCGACAGCGGAGGTCAGCCGGGCCACGGCCTTCTCGAAGCGTTCCGCGACGTCGTCGGGGTCGGTGCCGGGACGGATGATGTCGTTGCCGCCGGCGGCGAAGGTCACCAGGTCCGGGGCGAGTTCGACGGCCCGCGGCAGCTGGTCCTCCACGATCTGGTCGAGGAGCTTGCCGCGCACGGCAAGGTTCGCGTATCGGAAGGAGTGCTCGGGGGTCCGGTCGTCCAGGAGGACGGCGAGACGGTCGGCCCAGCCCACGAAGGCCCCGTCGGGACCGGGGTCCCCGACACCTTCGGTGAAGCTGTCCCCCACCGCCGCGTAGGACCGAATCGTGCCGCCGCTGAGTGATCTCGATTCGTTTGCCACGACCACACATCTTTCACCCTGCGATGTGACCTACGCGACCGTAGGAAGGGGTTGACGGGTGGTGATATAGCCCACCCGGTCAGTTTCGCGATTTCAGGAATACGACGGGGATACGACAAAGGGGCGGGCCCGGAACCGGACCCGCCCCTTCACGTCACGCCTCGACGAGACACCTTCACGTCACACCGTCAGGTCAGAGCGACGTCACACCGCCGGGGTCAGAGCGAGACCCCGTGCGCACGGAGGTAGGCGACCGGGTCCACGTCCGAGCCGTAGCTCGGGGTGGTGCGGATCTCGAAGTGCAGGTGCGGTCCCGTGACGTTGCCGGTCGCGCCGGAGAGGCCGATCTGCTGGCCCTCGGTCACGGTCTGCCCGGACGAGACGGAGAGGGACGACATGTGGGCGTACTGCGAGTACTTGCCGTCGGCGTGCTGGATGACGACCTCGTTGCCGTACGCGCCGTCAAGGCCGGCCGACACGACGGTGCCCGCGCCTATGGCCTTGATCGGAGTGCCCGTCGGGACCACGAAGTCGACACCGGTGTGGTAGCCGCTGGACCACATGCTGCCCGCGGTCTTGTACGCCGTGCCGACGGAGGCGCCCTGGACGGGCAGCGCGTAGCCGGAACCGGTAGCGGCCTTGGGTGCGGAAGCCTGCGTGGCGGTGGCCGAGGACTTCGCGGCGGGGGCCGCGGCCTTCTGGCCGATCGTCAGCTTCAGGCCCGGATGGATCAGGGACGGGTCGCCGCCGACGGCCGAGCGGTTGTCGGAGTAGAGCTTCTTCCAGCCGCCGCTGACGTTCTGCACGTCGGCGATCTTCGAAAGCGTGTCCCCGCCCTTGACGGTGTAGGTCTTGGCAGCGGCGGGAGCGGCCGCGGCCTTCACGGCCGAGTGGGCGGCCGCGGGAGTCGCGGCGTGGGCGCCGGAGCCACCCATCAGCGGCAGCGCGAGCGCGACGCCGCCCATTCCGGCGACGGCGATCGTGCGTGCGAAGCGCTGGGACTTGGGACGGCGGTGCTTACCCTTCGCGGGCATGGGGGATTCCTCTCCGTCGCCTGCGAGGTGAGCTGTCGGGTTCGGACTGGAGTTGCCCGGCCGCGCCCCTTTCGGGCACGGCTTCACCCCGAGCCGTTTCCGGTGTCCCGGAAACGGCGGTCTACCTGGGTCCCCCACTCCTGCCGAGCACGGATCGATGTGCGGATTCCGGGCGGCGGCAGGATTAGGCGGTCCGTCCGGATTGCGCTGAACGTAAGCGAGCGGAGAGCGCTGGGACAAGCCGCGAATTCCCCTGGGCATTCCGGTTCTTGATCCTTAAATGATCCTTTCCGGAAAAGGCCGTCACGCTCCGTCGATTCACGATCTTTGCAACTGCGATACCTGCTGAAAATCCATTCGGCCCCGCCGCCACGCACGGTCACCGCTATGACCCTGCTCACCCATCGGCCACCATATGGCTGTATTTCAGGGCCAGTTATCTCGTAAGGCTCGATTGCCTACCTATCGGTTCATTTCGGGCATTTAATACGCAATCGCCAGCCACCTCTCACATGGGTGCCCCTGGCAGCCATGTCGTATCGTCGAACGCGCCCGCAGGCGAGCAGCGCCGCGGCCGACCGGGAGGAGCCCCCGTGACGCAGCAGGTCCCGTCCACCGAGCCCGAGTTGGCCGGAGTGCGCAACTTCCGCGATGTCGGTGGTCTCCCGACCGTGGACGGCCGTCGGGTCAAGCAGGGCGTGCTGTTCCGCAGTGGTCACCTCGCGCACGCCACGGACGAGGACGCCGCGTTCCTCTCCTCGCTCGGGCTGCACACGATCTTCGACTTCCGCAACGCCGCCGACCAGCGCCTCGAAGGCCCCGACGTCACGCTGCCCGGCGTGCGGAACGTGAATCTGCCGCTGACCGACCCGGCGGACGGCGCCGAGTTCTGGCAGATGGTGCGCGACGGCAACCTCGACGACCTGCGCGCCGCCCTCGCCGAGGGCCAGGCCGCGAACCGCATGATCACGTCGTACCGGGCGATCATCACGGAGCGCACCGCCGAGCACAGCCAGGTCCTGCACTCCCTCGCCGAGGACAGCGTGCCGGCGCTCATGCACTGCGCGGCGGGCAAGGACCGCGCGGGCCTGTCGATAGCGGTCACGCTCCTGGCCGTCGGTGTGGAGCGCGACGCCATCGAGGCGGACTACCTGGAGTCGAACGCGACGCACCGCCGCTACAAGGTGCACCGCAGCAGTGCCTCGAAGGACGCGATGTCCCCCGAGGTCATGGAGCTGCTGAGCCCGCTGTTCGACGCCCGCGCCACGTATCTGGCGGCCGCCTTCGAGCAGGTCGCGCAGACCTGGGGCTCCACCGACCGCTACCTGGAGGAAGGCCTCAAGCTGTCCCCCGCCCAGCGCGAGCGGCTGCGCGAGCGCCTCCTCGACTGAGGCTCACCGGCCGCACGCCGGGCGCGTCACCCGCGCGACGCCCCCAGCGTGAACAGCAGATAGATGAAGCCCGCGACGAGGTGCCCGGCGAAGACGTAGACGAGCAGGCGCACCCAGATGCCGCGCGGGAGCTTGTCCTCGATGTCGCGGCGGGCGGGCCGCTCCGGCTCGGTCACGTCGTTCGGCTCTGAGCTCATTGGGGGCCTCCTTGGGTCCGTTCGCCGGCGCCCGTCGCCGGGCCGAGACACAGCGCGGCGGACGGGCTCTGCAGCAGGGTGTGTACGAAGAGGAGCTCGGCGCCGTCGCGGTCGGCGGCGGCGATCCGGTGCGGGGTGAGCGAGTCGAAGTGCGCGCTGTCCCCGGGCGCGAGCGCGTACGCGGTGTCCCCGAGGCGCAGCCGCAGCCGCCCTTCGAGCACGTACAGCCACTCCTCACCGGGGTGGACCCGCACGATGTCGCCCTGGGCGCCGAACGGCACGTGCACGCGCAAGGCCTGCATGCCGCGCCCCGGGGCGCCCGCCTGCCGGTAGATCCAGCCGCCCGCCTCGGTGGGCTCCATGTCGCCGGAGCGCACGACGGCGTCCCTGTCGGCAGGCGTCTCGCCCAGGAGCTCGGAGACCGTCGTACCGTAGGTGCGGGCGAGGGCGAGCAGCATCGGGAGCGAGGGCTGACGGCGGCCCGTCTCCAGGCGGGAGAGGTGCGCGGGCGAGAGCCCGGCGGCGCGGGCCGCGGCCTCCAGGGTCAGGGCGGCGCGGCGCCGGAGTTCGCGCAGCTGCGGGGCGACGGCGGGCAGCTCCGTGGGTTCCGGAGCCGGCTCCGGAGGGGCAGGGCTCATACCGTCGATTGAGCCAGAGCCGTACCTCTGAGGCAAATTTCTTGCCCCAGAGGCAAACAGCGACCTTCTTACGGTGACCTTCTTTTTGAAGCGCCCTTCCGAAGCGGTCAGCGGTTGGCGACCGCCTGCTTCACCAGCGTCTTGCCGAAGTCCCACATCAGCCCGCCGCCCGAGTGCGCGTCGTCCATGACGGCGGTGAACGCCTCGACGAAGCGGTCCACCTCACGCTCCCCGATGATCAGCGGCGGGATCAGCTTGATGACCTCCAGATGGTCGCCGGAGACCTGCGTGAGGATCCGGTGCTTCTGGAGCAGCGGCACGACGACCATCTGCGCGAAGAGACCCTTGCGCGCGGCCTGGAGCATCGTCCAGCGGCTGCGCAGCTTCAGCGACTTCGGCCGCCCGAACTCGATGCCGATCATCAGGCCGCGGCCGCGTACGTCGCTCAGCAGCTCGTAGCGGTCGACGAGCGCGGTGAGCCGGGACTTCAGGAGCTCACCGGTCGCCCGGGCGTTCGCGACGACCTCCTCGTTCTCCATCACGGAAAGCACGGCGAGCCCTGCGGCCATGGCCTGCGCGTTCGCGCCGAAGCTGGCCGAGTGCACGAGGACGCGGTCCATGGACGAGTAGACCTTCTTGAAGATCCAGTCCTTGCCGAGCGTCGCGCCGACGGGCACATAGCCGCCGGAGAGCGCCTTCGCCACGCATACGAGGTCGGGTTCGACGCCCTCCTCGTGCTGGTAGGCGTAGAAGTCCCCCGTCCTGCCGAGGCCCGTCTGCACCTCGTCCGCGATGAGCAGCGCCTTGTGCTGGTGGAGCAGCTCCTGAGCGGCGTGCAGATAGCCGGGCGGCGTCCCGTGGACCCCCTTGCCCTGGATGGGCTCGACGATCAGCCCCGCCACGTCACCCTTGACGAGTTCCGCGCGCAGGGCGTCGAGGTCACCGAGCGGCAACGCCGTGTCCGGCAGGAGCGGCGCGAAGCCGTCCCGGAATCCGGACTCGCCGTTCACGGACAGAGACCCGGTGGTCAGCCCGTGGAAGGCGTGACCGCAGTACAGGACCCTGGGCCTGCCCGTGGCGTACCGGGCGAACTTCAGCGCCGTCTCGACGGCCTCCGTCCCGCTGTTGCCGAAGAAGACCCGGTCCAGGTGCGGGCTGTGCGCGAGGAGCCGTTCGGCGAGGAGGCCCGGCAGCGGCTGGCAGTCGAAGCGGGTGAGGTCGGCGAGCGAGGCGTCGAGGACGTCGTGCAGCGCCTTGCGGACGACGGGGTGGTGCCGGCCGAGGCCCATCACGCCGAACCCGGCGAGCATGTCCAGGTAGTCGTTGCCGTCCTCGTCCCAGAAGTAGGCGCCTTCCGCCCGCTCGTAGACCTTGTCGAAGCCGATGGTGTGCAGCATGCGCGGGAGCTGGTGGTTGAGGTACTTGGCGTGCAGCTCGTAGCGCTCGGCGCCGCGGTCGGCCAGGAGTCTTGCGAGATCGAACTCCTTGCTCATACGTCGTCGCTCCCCTTGCCGGCCACGAGGGCCGCGTTCTCGGCCTTCAGGGCCATGCTGGTGCCGATCCGCCCGGCGATCTCGACGGGCGTGAGCCCGATGTCGGCGAGCACCTCGCCGCGCTTGGCGTGCGCGAGGAACTGGTCGGGGATCCCGAACCGCCGTACGGGTACGTCGACCTCGGCCTCGCCGAGCGCGAGCGCCACGGCGGAGCCGACGCCGGCCGCCTTGCTGTTGTCCTCGACGACGGCGACGAGCCGGTGCCGTGCTGCGAGCGGCGCGAGGTCCGGGTCGACGGGTTTGACCCACCGCGGGTCCACGACCGTGCAGTCGATGCCGCGCGCTTCCAGGAGTTCCGCGACCTGGAGGCACACCGGCGCCATCACGCCGACGGAGACCAGAAGGACGTCCGGGTCGTCGGCCCGGTGCAGTACGTCGAGGCCGCCGATCCGGTCCACCGCCGGGATCTCGGGGCCGACCGACTCCTTCGGGAAGCGGATCAGTGTCGGGGCGTCGTCCACGGTGACCGCTTCGCGCAGCTGCGCCCGCAGTTGCTCGGCGTCTCGGGGCGCGGCGATGCGCAGGCCGGGGACGACCTGGAGGACGGACATGTCCCACATGCCGTTGTGCGAGGCGCCGTCGACGCCGGTCACGCCGGCTCGGTCGAGGACGAAGGTGACACCGCAGTTGTGCAGCGCGACGTCCATGAGGAGCTGGTCGAAGGCGCGGTTGAGGAAGGTGGCGTAGACGGCGACGACCGGGTGGAGGCCGCCGGTCGCGAGTCCGGCCGCCGAGACCGCCGCATGCTGCTCGGCGATCCCCACGTCCCACACCCGGCCGGGGAACTCCTCGGCGAACTTGGTGAGTCCGACGGGGTGCAGCATCGCCGCGGTGATCGCCACGACGTCGTCGCGCTCCCGTCCGATGCGGGCGATCTCGTCGCCGAACACCGAGGTCCACGACGGGCCGTGGGACGGCGCGAGGGGCTCGCAGGTGAGCGGGTCCATCACACCGACGGTGTGGAACCGGTCGGCCTCGTCCGCGAGGGCGGGCTCGTAGCCGCGGCCCTTCTCGGTGAGGCAGTGCACGAGCACCGGCCCGTGGAACCGTTTCGCACGTCGCAGCGCCGACTCGACCGCGCCCAGGTCGTGCCCGTCGATGGGCCCCACGTACTTGAGCCCCAGGTCCTCGAACATGCCCTGCGGCGCGAAGGCGTCCTTGAACCCCTTCTTGGCGCCGTGCAGGGACTCGTACACGGTGTGTCCGATGACCGGGGTGCGCAGGAGGACGTCCTTGCCCCAGGCCAGGACCTTCTCGTAGCTGTCGGTGGTGCGCAGGGCGGCCAGGTGGTTGGCGAGTCCGCCGATGGTCGGCGCGTACGACCGTTCGTTGTCGTTGACGACGATGATCAGCGGGCGGTCCTTGGCGGCCGCGATGTTGTTGAGCGCCTCCCAGGCCATGCCGCCGGTGAGCGCCCCGTCTCCTATGACGGCGACGACGTGGCCCCGCTCCCCCAGGACCTGGTTGGCCTTGGCGAGGCCGTCCGCCCAGCCGAGCGCGGTGGACGCGTGGCTGTTCTCGATGACGTCGTGCTCGGACTCCTCGCGCGAGGGGTAGCCGGACAGGCCCCCCTTCCCGCGCAGCTTCGAAAAGTCCTGACGTCCCGTCAGCATCTTGTGCACGTAGCTCTGGTGGCCGGTGTCCCACAGGATCCGGTCGACCGGCGACTCGAAGACCCGGTGCAGGGCCATCGAGAGCTCCACCACCCCGAGGTTGGGTCCCAGGTGGCCGCCGGTCCTCGCGACCGCGTGGATCAGGAACTCCCTGATCTCCGCGGCCAGTTCGCCGAGCTGTTCCTCGCTCAGCGCCTTCAGATCGCGCGGCCCCCGGATGCTTTCCAGAATTGTCACGCTCGGGCCCCCTCTCCGGTTGTCCTCAGCTCACGGTGACGTCGGGAGCGCCCGAGGCCACCCCGGCGTCCGTCATCTGCTCGGCGATCTTCATCGCCTCTTCGATGAGGGTCTCGACGATCTTCGACTCGGGGACGGTCTTGATGACCTCGCCCTTCACGAAGATCTGGCCCTTGCCGTTGCCCGACGCGACGCCGAGATCCGCCTCACGCGCCTCGCCGGGACCGTTCACCACACACCCCATGACGGCGACCCGAAGGGGCACCTCCATCCCGTCGAGGCCGGCGGAGACCTCGTCGGCCAGCTTGTAGACGTCGACCTGCGCCCGCCCGCACGACGGGCACGACACGATCTCCAGACGCCGCTGCCGAAGCCCCAGCGACTCCAGGATCTGGATGCCGACCTTGATCTCCTCGACCGGCGGCGCGGACAGCGAGACACGGATCGTGTCGCCGATCCCCTCACTCAGCAGCGCCCCGAAGGCGACAGCCGACTTGATGGTGCCCTGGAAGGCCGGGCCCGCCTCGGTCACGCCGAGGTGCAGCGGATAGTCACTGGCCGCGGCGAGCTGGCGGTAGGCGTTCACCATCACGACCGGGTCGTTGTGCTTGACCGAGATCTTGATGTCGCGGAACCCGTGCTCCTCGAAGAGCGACGCCTCCCACAGCGCCGACTCGACGAGCGCCTCGGGCGTCGCCTTGCCGTACTTCTTCAGCAATCGGGCGTCCAGGGAACCGGCGTTGACCCCGATACGGATCGGGGTGCCGTGATCTTTGGCCGCCTGCGCGATCTCCTTGACCTTGTCGTCGAACTGCTTGATGTTGCCCGGGTTCACCCGGACCGCCGCGCAGCCCGCCTCGATGGCCGCGAAGACGTACTTCGGCTGGAAGTGGATGTCCGCGATGACAGGGATCTGCGACTTCCTCGCGATCGTCGCGAGCGCGTCCGCGTCGTCCTGCGTGGGGCACGCCACCCGCACGATCTGGCAGCCGGACGCCGTCAGTTCGGCGATCTGCTGCAGCGTGGCCCCGATGTCCGAGGTCCGTGTCGTCGTCATCGACTGCACGGACACCGGCGCTCCGCCCCCCACTGCCACCGGTCCGACGTGGATCTGCCGACTCGTTCTGCGGTCGGCGATCGGTCGGACCGGCAGCGAAGGGAGCCCCAGTGAAACGGGCTCTCCGGAGGTCATGGCGGTGTCACCCGCGGTTTCCGGAAACGGTCTCGCGGGCGGCGCGGATGGACTCCTTGAGCGAGCCCATCGTGGCGAGGACGGCCGTCGGCTCGTAACCGCAGTGCGCCATGCAGTTGTTGCAGCGCTCGTCCTTGCCGCGCCCGTAGGCGTCCCAGTCGGTCTTCTCGATGAGGTCCTTGTACGTGGTGACGTACCCGTCCGCCATCAGGTAGCAGGGCTTCTGCCAGCCGAAGAGCGAGTAGTTCGGGATCGCCCACGCCGTGCACGGGAAGTCGACCTTGCCCTCGAGGAAGTCGAGGAACAGCGGCGAGTGGTTGAGGCGCCAGCGGCGCCTGTTGCCGCCCGCGAAGGCCTTCTTGAAGAGCTCGCGGGTCTGCTCCACGCCCAGGAAGTGCTCCTGGTCGGGCGCCTTCTCATAGGCGTAGGCGGGCGAGAGCATCATCTCGTCGACCTCGAGGTCGTCGTTGAGGTAGTTCAGGACCTCGATGATGTTCTGCGGGGTGTCCGTGTTGAAGAAGGTGGAGTTCGTGGTGACGCGGAAGCCCCGCTTCTTGGCCTCCTTGATCGCCTCCACCGCCTCGTCGAAGACGCCTTCCTTGGCGACGGACTCGTCGTGACGCTCACGCATCCCGTCGATGTGCACCGTGAAGGCGAAGTACGGCGAGGGCTTGAACTTGTCCATCTTCTTGCGCATGAGCAGCGCGTTCGTGCAGAGGAAGACGTACTTCTTCTTCGCCACCAGCTGCCGGACGATCTCGTCGATATGCGGGTGCATGAGCGGCTCACCGCCGGCGATGGACACCATCGGCGCGCCGGACTCCAGGACGGCGCCCACGGCCTGCGCCACGGGCATCCGCTGCTTCAGCACTCCGGCGGGATGCTGGATCTTTCCGCAGCCCTCGCACTTGAGGTTGCAGGCGTACAGCGGCTCCAGTTCGACAATGAGCGGGAACTTGTCGCGCTTGCGAACCTTCTGTTCAACGAGGTACGTCGCGACCTTGATGGACTGACGAAGCGGCATGGCCATCTGGCTCACCTCCGGGGGAGCAGCAAAGAACGGTGCCATTCGAAAAATGCGGGAAGCACGGCACGAAGAACGCGGAAAGCCGATATTCCACCGCGCACCGTGCCGATACGGACGAGCTCATGTTCTGGAGCGTCCACGACCACCCGTACGGCCGCAACCGGACGCGGGCCCCGCGCGGCCGCCGTGCGCAGCGTGGCCGCGGACTCCATGTCCACGGCGATCGCGCCCGTGGCGAGCAGGTCGCCGCGCTCGTGCCCGCGCACGACATGGTCGGAGCCGGTGAGCGGACCGGTGTGCACGGTCCGTCCCGGTACCGCCCTGACCAGCTCCTTGACGAGGAGTTCCGTGCCGGTGCACGGCGTGGAACCGTACGGGTCACGGGTCTCCTCGGCGACGACCAGGTCACCCGGGTGCATCCCGGGGGCGAGGCCGGCGCAGAAACCGGTCGCGACGACCGCCGCGTCCTGCAGGGCGGGGTCCTCGAGGACCTTGGCCACGGACCGCTCGGCCGCCTTGGGGCCCATGCCCGTGCGCAGCACGGTCACGGGGGCCGGTGCTCCGGCGCGGGCGCCGGTGCGCAGGGCGAGGTGCTCGATGCCGAGCGCGCAGGCGACCAGCAGCGGGGCGGCGTCCGGCGGGCGCGGGGCCGCCGGGGATCGGGCCATCAGCTCACCTTGCCCGGCAAGGACGACTGGTCGGCGAACGGCTCCCCATGGACGTACCGGCCAAGTGCCGTGAGCGGGAAGACATGGCGGTAGAGGTGGTAGTTGATCGAGAAGTCCCACGGGAAGCCGGTGCCGGTGAAGTACGGCTCGTCCCAGGTGCCGTCCTCCAGCTGGGTCTCGGTCAGCCAGGCGGCTCCCCGCTCGACGGCCTTGGAGTCCCGCTCCCCCGCCGACAGGAGCGCCATCAGCGCCCAGCCGGTCTGCGAGGCGGTCGAGACGCCGTGGCCCTTCCAGTCCTCGTAGCGGTAGGAGCGCAGGTCCTCGCCCCAGCCGCCGTCGTCGTTCTGGACGGATTCGAGCCAGGCGACGGCGCGGCTGACCGCGGGGTGCGAGGGGGGCAGTCCGGCGGCGGTCAGGGCGGGCAGCACCGACCCTGTCCCGTATACGTAGTTGACGCCCCAGCGGCCGAACCAGGCACCGTTCGGCTCCTGTTCGGCGAGCAGCCACTCGATGCCGCGCCGGGTGCGCGGGTCGTGCGACATTCCCTCGACGGCGAGCATCTCCACCACGTGCCCTGTGACGTCCGCGGACGGGGGGTCGATGACCTCGCCGAAGTCGCAGAACGGCAGCCGGTTGGGGAACGGGCTGGTGTTGTCGACGTCGAAGGCCGCCCAGGCGCCGTTCCTCGACTGCATGCCGAGGTTCCAGCGCACGCCGCGCTCGATGGCCTTCTCCATGCGCACGGTGTCCGGATGCCGGACGCGGCGCAGCGCGAGGACGACCTCGGCCGTGTCGTCGATGTCGGGGTAGTTGTCGTTGTGGAACTCGAACGCCCAGCCACCGGAGGCGAGTTGAGGCCTGCGGACGGACCAGTCGCCGGGCCGGTCGATCTGCTCCCGGAGCATCCAGTCGGCGGCCTTGACCAGCCGGGGGTGGTCGGCGGGCAGGCCGGCGTCGGCGAGGGCGATCACGGCCAGGCAGGTGTCCCACACGGGAGACTGGCAGGCCTCGATCATCCGGGCCCCGTCCTCTCGCCACACGGCGAACCGGTCGAGTGACTCCAACCCCGCCTTCATCACGGGGTGTTCGAGGTCGTAGCCGAGCAGGTGGAGGGCGATGACGGAGTACACCGCCGGGGGCTGGATGCCGCCCCAGCAGCCGTCGTTCTCCTGGCGCTCGATGATCCAGCGGGCGGCCGAGTTCATGGCCGCCTTGCGCAGCCTGCGCGGCGCGACCTTGCGATACAGGTGCATCGCCTTGTCGAGTCGCTCGAAGGCGCCGTCCCAACTTGCCAACGGAGCAAGGGGCTTGGCCGGGTTGGGGTTCCGCGCGTCGGTGTGCAGCTCGTCGAGCGGGAAGGGCGCGGGCCGTACGGGGCGCTTCGCGGAGACGACCGTGAGCGGCACGATGGTCTGGCGGGCCCAGCAGCCGAAGTCGTAGATGTTGAGCGGCATCCACTTCGGGAAGTAGATGAGTTCCGGGGGCAGTTCGGGCAGGTCGTCCCACTTCCACCAGCCGAACAGGGCCAGCCAGATGCGGGTGAAGACGCGGCTCGCGGCGATGCCGCCCCGCTCCCGGATCCAGGCGGAGGCCTTCGCCATGTGCGGCGCGTCGGGGGCGTCCCCGGCCAGGCGCAGGGCTACGTACGCCTCGATGGTGGCGGAGAGTTCGCCGGGTCCGCCGTAGAACGTGGCCCAGGTGCCGTCGTCGCTCTGTTCACCGCGGATGAAGAGCCCGGCGGCGCGGGTGGTCGCCTCGTCCCCGATCCCGAGGAACTGGCGCAGCAGCAGGTCCTCGGCATCCATCGTGACGTTCGTGTCGAGGTCGCCCTTCCACCAGCCCTGGGCGTCCTGCCGGGCGAGCAGGAAGTCCGTGGCGCGCTGGACGGCGCGGGTGGCGGCGTCGTGCGTCCCGGCCGCCCCGGGGCTCGTGTCGGTCAATTGGGCAGTGGTGGCCGAGGTCGCGCCGGGAGCTGCCGCTCCGCTGCTTCCGTCGGTCGTCGCTGTCATGGCTTCCCCTTCGTGCAGTGCTCGATCTCTGCTGGGTCCGCCGTCGGCCGATGCCCTGGATGGACACCGGCCGGCGACTGCGAGTCATATGCGGCCGATAGTGATCATCTCTTTCGTACGACGACGAAGTCCGCGAGCGCGACGAACTGCGCCCGCACGTGGTCCTGCATCTGGACGGAGTCCAGGGCCTCGATGGCGACGGCGTACTGCCGGCGCGCCTCCTCGGCGGTCCAGTCGCGGCCGCCGGCCTCCTCGATGAGGGCGGCGCGGGCCGCGAACTCCTCCTCGGAGAAGGTGTCGAAGTCGTTGCTCTTCGCGTCGGCGGCGAGGAGTTCACCGAGCCGCTCGGACGCGGGGCCGCCCGCGGCGAGCGCGGCGACGACGGGCAGTGACTTCTTGCGCTGGCGCAGATCGCTCCAGGTCTGCTTGCCGGTGGCCTCCGGGTCGCCCCAGATGCCGAGCAGGTCGTCGACGGCCTGGAAGGCGAGGCCGAGGTGGTACCCGTACTTCTCCAGCTGGTCCGCGGTCCGGTCGTCGGCGCCGCCGAGCACGGCCCCGATGGAGGAGGCGCAGGCCAGCAGGGCGCCGGTCTTGTTGCCCTCCATCTCCAGGCACTCCTCGACGGTGACCCGCTCGCGGTGCTCGTAGCTGATGTCCTGCGCCTGCCCGTCGATCAGGGCGCGCGAGGCGGCGGTCAGACGGCGCGTGGCGCGGCCGGCCTCGGCAGTGCCGAGTTCGAGGAGCACCTCGTTGGCGAGGGCGAAGAGCGCGTCGCCGACGAGGATGGCCTGCGCCGGGCCGTGCACCTTCCAGACGGTGTCCCGGTGGCGGCGCTGTTCGTCGCCGTCCATCAGGTCGTCGTGCAGGAGCGAGAAGTTGTGCACCAGCTCGACGGCGACCGCGCCGGGCACGCCCACCTCGGGTGCCGCGCCGGGGACCTGGGCGGACAGCACGGCGAGCGCGGGGCGTACGGCCTTGCCGCCGTCGCCGTCGGCCGGGTTGCCCTGGGCGTCGATCCAGCCGAAGTGATAGGCGGCGACGGTGTCCATCGGGGGTGCGAGGCGGTCCACGGCGGCCCGCAGCACCGGGGTGGCCAGGGTCCGGCCGCGCTCTAGCAGCGCGGTCACGTCCACCGCGTCGGCAGCCGGTTCGGCCGGGGGCACAGCGGGCACAGGGTCTCCTTTTGTTGCGTCGCCGGGGGCCGGATGGTCCGCCCCCTGGAGATCGAGCTTCATGCCGCCTCCCGGAACAGATGACCGCGTGGGCGGTCGAGTGCGGCGAGAGCGGCATCGGCGGCGCTGACACCGCTGCGTACCGCGCTTTCCATGGTCGCGGGCCACCCGGTGGCGGTCCACGCGCCGGCCAGGTACAGGCCGGGTGCGTTGGTGTGGGCCGTGGGCCGCAGCGCGCCGACGCCGGGGGCCGGCGCGAAGGTCGCAGTGCGCTCCCGGGTGACGAAGAAGTCGAGTACCTTCGCGCCCCGCGCGGCGGGCAACAGCCGCTCGAACTCGGGCAGATAGCGCTCTCGGAGCACGGCGACGGGCTCGTCGATCTCGTCCTGCGCGGCCGACTGGGACACCGCGAGGTACTGCCCCTCGGTGAGCCCGGACGCTTCCGTGCGGTCGAAGACCCACTGCAACGGCGAGCCGAGCGCGGTGAAGAAGGGCCGCTTGAGGACCTTGCGGTCGTAGACGACGTGCAGGTTGAGGATCGGCGCGGTCCCGATGGCGAGCAGCCGTTCGGCGTCGTCGAGCGCGCCGTCGGGCAGCAGGTCGTACGTCTCGCGCTGGGGCACGGCGAGGACGACGGTGTCCGCCGCGATCCGCTCCCCGGGAACCTCCACGCTCCAACGTCCGTTCTCCGTACGGGAGATGGAGGTGACGCGTGTACGGAGTTCGGTGCGTACGCCCGCGGAGTCGAGCGCCTTGCGGGCGAGAGTGTCGTGGAGTTCACCGAGGGGGACGCGTGCCCAGCCGATGTCGGCCGCGCCCGGTTCGGACAGCAGCCCGGTCTTGAACACCATGGCGGCGAGCCCGAGCGAGGACTCGCCGGCGACGGCGTTCAGGGTGGCGACGCCCACCAGGTCCCAGAGGGCCTCGATGGCGCGCCGCGACTGGCCGTGTTCGGCCAGCCAGCTGCCGAAGTCCCGTTCGTCCAGGGCCGGATCGCCCAGGTCGAGCCCCTTGAGGGCCAGCGCGGCACGCCCCACGTTGGCGCGCTCGACAAGCGAGAGATGCGGATACGTGACGAGGCTCGCGGCGAGATGCAGCGGTACGGGCAGTGCGGTGCGGCGCAGTCTGCCGAGCCGGTTCCTGTCGGCGTCGAGGACGGGTACGTCGAGACGTTCCTGCAGGGGCGACAGGGCCGCGCCGTCGATGCGGTCGAGGAACCAGCGGTAGGCGGTGCAGCAGCGCAGGTACACGTGCTGGCCGTTGTCGATGGTGAGGTCGCCGCGCTTGAAGGAGAACGCGAGACCGCCAAGCCTCGGGCGCCCTTCGAGCAGGGTGACGTCGAGGCCCGCGTCGGCGAGCGCGAGTGCGGCCGTGGTCCCGGCGAGACCACCGCCGACCACGACCGCGGTCTGCCGTCCGGTGTCTTTGGCGGTGTCCGCGCCCGGCCCGTCGGGCCGCATGTTCCCGGTGCTCATGCGCCCTCCCCTCCGGCCGTTCCGTCAGTGTGCGCGCGATGGTTGAAAGACGCACGGCAGGCCGCTGAAGTCATGGACGCCGCGTCGGCGCGGAGGGTTGCCCGCCGTTTCCCGTCGGTGCGGACCGCTCTGTCGGACGTGCTCATCAGACGCGCCTCCTGAGGTGCTGCCGGGAGACGCTGCGGGCGTCGAGACCGGACAGGCCGCGCACGGCGACGTAGGCCTTCTCGCGCCCGGGGAGCGAGACGCGGCCGCGCAGGACGGCCTCGGGCTCGCGCTCGATGCGGTCCAGGAGGCGCCGGTAGATGCCGGCCATGGCGGCGACGCAGGCGCCGCTGCGCCGGTCGAGCAGCGGAAGGAGCCGGTATCCCTCGGCGAACAGGGCGCGGGCGCGGCGCACCTCGAAGTGCACGAGGCCCGCGAAGTCCGAGCCCACCGGCGGTGTCGGGGCCCCGAAGCCGGCCGAGCAGCCGAACTTGGCGAGGTCGTCGGCAGGCAGGTAGGTGCGGCCGTCCGCCGCGTCCTCCCGCACATCGCGCAGGATGTTGGTGAGCTGGAGCGCGAGCCCGAGCGTGTCCGCGTACTCGGAGGCGCGCTCGGCGCCGCGCGCGCCCGGCTCGGTGCCGAAGATGCCGAGCGAGACCCGGCCGATGGCCCCGGCGACGCAGCGGCAGTAGACCTTGAGGTCGTCCCAGGTCTCGTACGTCTCGCCGCGCAAGTCCATCAGGACGCCGTCGATGAGTTCGTCGAGGCCGCCGAGCGGGATCGGGAACCGGTGCGCGGCATGCGCGAGGGCGACGCCCACCGGATCGGTGTCGTCCTCCGCCACATCGCCGTCGCGCACCCGGGCGAGCAGTGCCCGGGTCTCGTCGAGCCGGTCGGCCTTGACGTCCGGCGGCAGCGCTCCGTCGCCGATGTCGTCGACGCGACGCGAGAACGCGTACACCGCCGACATGGCGCGCCGCTTGGCCGTCGGCAGCAGCCTGATGCCATAGGCGAAGTTACGTGCCTGCTGTCCGGTCACGGTCTCGCAGTAGCTGTATGCGGCGAGTACCGCTGCCGACACGTGCTGGTCTGACTCCACGGTCCGGCTCACCCCTCTCCTCGCAGAGTCGCTCCCACCTCACGCAGCAACCGGAGCTTGGTGGGCTTGGGCGGTCCAGGAAGTACGTCGTACGAAACGGCGGCGATCGCGGTGACCGCCGCCTTCCCCCCTGCCACGAACCCGGCAAGCAGCAGCTTCAGCCTGCCGTGGACGCTACCCACGAGGGGGGTGCCTTCATTCAGGAGACCGAGGGCGCGTTCGGCCTCGAACGCGACCAGGGCGCGCACCGATGCGCCCGCCGTGGGTGCGGCGAGATCGGACTCCTGGACATGGAACTGTTTCATGTCCTCGGCGGGCAGGTAGATGCGGCCCTGCCTCAGGTCCTCGCCGACGTCCTGAAGGTGTTCGACGATCTGCAGGCCGGTGCACACGGCGTCCGAGAGGCGGATGCGCTCGGGGGTCGCTGTGCCGGTGATCGCGAGGACGAGACGGCCGACCGGGTTGGCCGAGAGCTCGCAGTAGGCCAGCAGGTCCTCGTACGTCTCGTAGCGCGTGACCAGCTGGTCCTGGCGGTTGGCCTCGATGAGGCCGAGGAAGGGCTCGGGGGTGAGGCCGCGACGGTGCACGGTGGGCTGCAGGGCGCGCAGGAGGGGGTGACGGGGGGTGGATTCGAACACCCGGTGAAGGTCTGCCTCGAAGGCGTCGAGCAAAGCAAGCCGGTCCCCATCAGCCCGTTCGGGTGACACGCCCAGGAGGCGGGCGTCGGCGCCGCCGGGGGCGAGGTCGCCGTCACCGATGTCGTCGACGAGGCGGGCAAAGCCGTAGACCGCCATGAGGTCGTCGCGCCAGTCCCGGGGCAGGAAAAAGGGGGCCACCGGAAAATTCTCGTCGGCGGCCTTGTCGAGTGTCGCCTCGGCCGGGGACCCGGCGGGCGCTGCCGATGATCCCGTCACCACGCACGGCCCGGTGCTAGGACGGCGAAAGCATCGTGGAGCTGGAGAGTTTCCATAGCCATTGCCGTCACATCTCCCGTTCTACACTGCCGACCCAAAACATCCCATTTCGGACACGCCGCCCAGCCTTGCGCGCGGCAGACCCGACCCCTGAGTCAGGATGTCGCGCATTATCGCCCCTTTGCCGCGAATCGGCACCGGTACAGCTTACGTTGTACAACCGGCCCTGCCCCGACGGGGTTTCCTGCAGATCACAACAACACACCGATCGGCTTCAAGATTCCCTGCGCGCAAGGAAGTTGGCCTTCACTTGACCTCCGCGGGAATCAGTTGCCACCTACATGCATATCAAGGCCCCGCCGAAGAGATCCCGGCGGGGCCTTGAGACGCGAAACGGGTGCAGCGGGTTGCCCGGGGGCCGCCTCGGCTACTTGCCCGTGAACTTCTCGTACTCCTTGAGTACCTCATCTGTCGGTCCGTCCATACGCAGCTCGCCGCGCTCCAGCCAGAGCACGCGGTCGCAGGTGTCGCGGATCGACTTGTTGTTGTGGCTGACGAGGAAGACCGTGCCGGCCTCCTTGCGCAGCTCGCGGATCCGGGCCTCGGAGCGCTTCTGGAACTTGCGGTCACCCGTGGCCAGGGCCTCGTCGATCATGAGGACGTCGTGGTCCTTGGCCGCCGCGATGGAGAAGCGCAGCCGCGCCGCCATACCGGAGGAGTAGGTGCGCATCGGGAGCGTGATGAAGTCGCCCTTCTCGTTGATGCCCGAGAAGTCGACGATCCCCTGATAACGCTCCCGGATCTGCTCGCGGGACATACCCATCGCGAGCCCGCCGAGTATGACGTTCCGCTCGCCCGTCAGGTCGTTCATGAGCGCCGCGTTCACACCGAGGAGCGAGGGCTGGCCGTCGGTGAAGACCTTGCCCTTCTCCGCCGGCAGGAGCCCGGCGATCGCGCGCAGCAGGGTCGACTTACCGGACCCGTTCGAGCCGATCAGGCCGATCGCCTCGCCGCGGTACGCGGTGAAGGTGACGCCCTTGACGGCGTGCACCTTGCGCACGCCGCGCGCGGCGTCGTCGGAGCCCCGCTTGACGATGCGGCTCAGCGCCGCGGTGGCGCTGCCCTTGCCCGTCTTGGCGCCGTTGACGCGGTACACGATGTGCAGCCCGTCCGCGATGACGGTCGGGATGTGCCCCTTGCCTGCGTTCTTGCCCAGGATGTCTTCGTCAGCCACGGCCGTACCGCTCCTCTGCCTTCCAGAAGTAGACGAAGCCGCCGGCGGCGACCAGCACCGACCAGCCGGCCGCGACCGCCCACACGTGCGGCGGCAGGTTCCCGGAGCCGTATCCGTCGATGAGCGCGAAGCGCATCAGGTCCATGTAGATCGCGGCCGGGTTCCACTGCAGGACGTCGGCGACCCACGCGGGCTTGTCGGCCAGCATGATCGGGATGGAGAACATCACGCCGGACGCGTACATCCACGTACGCATCACGAACGGCATCAGCTGCGCCAGGTCCGGGGTCTTCGAGCCCATCCTCGCCATGATCAGCGCGAGTCCGGTGTTGAAGAGGAACTGGAGTGCGAGCACCGGGACGATCAGCAGCCAGGACAGACCCGGGTAGCTGCCGAAGCCGATCGCGACGATGAACAGGACGATCATCGAGAACAGCAGCTGCTGGAGCTGCTGGAGCGCGAACGAGATCGGCAGCGAGGCCCGTGGGAAGTGCAGGGCGCGCACCAGGCCCAGATTGCCCGAGATCGCCCTCACGCCCGCCATCACCGAGCTCTGCGTGAAGGTGAAGACGAAGACGCCCGTGACCAGGAACGGGATGTACACGTCCATCGACATGCCCCGGCTGGCGTGCAGGATGAGGCCGAAGATGAGGTAGTACACAGCCGCGTTCAGCAGTGGCGTCGCCACCTGCCAGAGCTGGCCGAGCTTGGCCTGGCTGTACTGGGCGGTGAGCTTCGCCTGCGAGAAGGCGAGGATGAAGTGACGCCGCCCCCACAGCTGGCTGACGTACTCGAACAGGCCGGGCCTGGCGCCACTGACGGTCAGACCGTACTTGGCGGCCAGGTCGGCCGGGGAGAGCCCTTCATCGGGCGACGGACGCGCTGTCACCGCGACACCGCCGTCATGCGTTGTCTCACTCACTAGTGGAAACTTTCGTCTTCAAAGTGCGCAGCCTGGTCGGGCATAGGCACGGGCCAGGGACCGGGGTACGGGCCGAATGCTCTCAGACACGAGCTTGTCAGATGATGGGAGGTCGGCCCAGTCGGGTCAGGCGCCACACCGTACGCCACTTCATGGGACGCCTGGGGCCGCACGGGCTCGTCCAGCCTTCCTTGAACCCGCCGAACCAGGCCTTGAGCGCAGGTCCGGAGGGGCGGCGGGCAAGCGTGAGGAGCAGCCAGACGCCGAGGTAGACGGGGACGATGAGCGCGGGCAGATTGCGGCGGGCGAGCCAGACCCGGTTCCTGGCGACCATGCGGTGGTAGACCGCGTGCCGGGAGGGAGCCGTGGTCGGGTGGTGCAGCACCATGTCCGCGCGGTAGTCGATCATCCAGCCCGCGTCGAGGGCACGCCAGGCGAGGTCGGTCTCCTCGTGGGCGTAGAAGAACTCGTCGGGCAGGCCGCCGACCTCGGCGAGGACGCCGGTGCGCACCGCGTTGGCGCCGCCGAGGAACGTGGTGACGCGCGAGGAGCGCATCGGGTCGGCGGCGCGCAGGCGCGGGACGTGGCGACGCTGGGTGACGCCAGTCTCCGGGTCGGCGATCCGGAAGCTGATGATGCCCAGCTTCGGATCGGCCTCGAAGGCCTCGCGGCACAGCTGAGCGGTGTCGGTGTTCGGCAGGAGGCCGTCGTCGTCGAGGAAGAGCAGCACGTCCACGTCGGAGCCCGAGGGCCCGAAGGCCTCGATGCCGACGTTGCGGCCACCCGGGATACCGAGGTTCTCGGGCAGTTCGACGGTGCGGACACCGGCGGGGACGTCCGGGACCGGGGAGCCGTTGCCGACCACGACCACCTCGACCCGGTCGCCGTCCTGCTTGGCGACGGAGTCGAGGAGGGCGCGCAGCTCCTCGGGGCGGTTGCCCATGGTGATGATCACCGCGCCGACCTTCATGCGCGTACTCACTTCAGCCTGCTCGACGCCAGGATGGACACCAGGTGCAGCAGGGTCTGGAGCAGCGCGATGCCGGCCAGAACCGCCACGCCCAGGCGCGTGAAGAACAGGTCGCCCCGGATCTGGTCGACGATCGCGAGGACCAGGATCAGCAGCGACGCCTCGATGCCGAGGATGAGGCGGTGGAACTTGAGCGCCGACGCCGCCTTGCGGGCGAGCGCCATGCCGGAGGCCTGGATCTCGGAGGCGGACTCCTTGACCTGCTCCTTGCCGCTCTGCGCGCGGGCCACGCCGACCAGGTCCGTCTCGGCCTTGATCAGGATGGCGCCGAGCGCGGCGAGCGTGCCGAGGAAGGCCCACAGCCAGTCGATCCGGCCGGAACCCCACAGGTCGGCGGCGCGCAGACCGAAGCCGACGAGGACCGCGGCGTCGGTCAGGTACGCGCCGACGCGGTCCATCCAGACGCCGGCGAGCGAGTACTGCTTGCGCCAGCGGGCGATCTCGCCGTCGACACAGTCGAGCAGCAGGTACAGCTGGACCGCGACGACGCCGAGAACGGCGCCCCAGATACCCGGGACCAGCAGCGCGGGCGCCGCGAGGACGCCGCACACGGTCATCAGGTAGGTCAGCTGGTTGGGGCTGACCTTGGTGTTCACGAGGTGGCGGTCGATGCGCAGCGAGATCTCGCGCATGTAGAGCCGCCCGCCCCAGTGCTCGCCGCTCCGCCGGTCCTTCACCCCTGCGGGGTGAACGACCGGGCGGAGCTCAGCTACCGATGGCTTTTGCATAGTCGGCGTAGGCGTCCCTGATCTGGTCGGTGGACAGATTGAGGTGCTCGAGGATCGTGTACCGGCCCGGACGGGTCTGCGGCGCGAACTCCACGACCTGGACGAACTCGTCCACGGTGAAGCCGATCTCCTCGGGGGTCACGGGCAGGCCGTGCCTGCGCAGGACCTCGACCATGTACAGCGACTCCTCGCGCGCTCCCCGCAGGAACATCGCGAAGGCCGCGCCCAGGCCGCACTGCTCGCCGTGGCTCGCGGCGCGCTTGGGGAAGAGGAGGTCGAAGGCGTGGTTGATCTCGTGGCAGGCGCCGGACGCCGGACGGGAGTCGCCCGACACCGACATCGCGATACCGGTGAGGACCAGCCCCTCGGCCAGGACCTGGAGGAACGAGTCGTCCCCCACGCCGCCGGGGTGGCGCAGCACGGCCTCGCCGGCCTGGCGGGCCATGGCGGCGGCCAGGCCGTCGATGTCCTCGCCACGCTCGCGGGCGGCCAGCTCCCAGTCCGCGATCGCGGAGATGTTGGACAGGGCGTCACCGATGCCGGAGCGCACGAAGCGGACCGGGGCCTCACGGATGATGTCGAGGTCGATGACGACGGCGATCGGGTTCGGCACGCCGTACGAGCCGCGGCCCGCGTCGTTGTCGAGGGTCGCGACCGGCGAGCACAGGCCGTCGTGCGACAGGTTCGTCGCGACGGCGACCAGCGGCAGGCCGACGCGCGCCGCGGCGAACTTGGCGCAGTCGATGATCTTGCCGCCGCCGAGGCCCACGACCGCGTCGTAGCGGCCCTTCTTGATGGCCTCGGCGAGCTTGATCGCGTCGTCGAGCGTGCCGCCGCCGACCTCGAACCACTCCGCACGGGGCAGCTGCGGCTCGAGGCGCTTGCGCAGGACGGCGCCCGAGCCACCGCTGATCGCGATGGCCAGGCGTCCGGTGGACGACGAGATCCGCTGGTCGGCGAGAACGGTCGCCAGGTCGTCGATCGCCCCCGCCCGGATGTCGACGACGACCGGCGAGGGGATGAGCCTCGTCAGTACTGGCACGCGATAACACGTCCCTTGGCGAGGTCGTCGTGGTTGTCGATCTCGACCCACTTGACGTCGCCGATGGGGGCCACGTCGATCCGGAAACCGCGGTTCACGAGCTCCTGGTAGCCGTGCTCGTAGAACTGCTGCGGGTCCGTCTCGAAGACGGTCTTGAGCGCGTCGGCGAGCTCGTCGGCCGCCTCGCCCTCGATGAGCGTGACGCCGATGTACTCACCGGTCGCCTCGGCCGGGTCCATCAGCTTGGTGATCTTCGTCATGCCGCCCTCGGGGCCGACGACGACCTTCATCTCCTCGTCGGCGAGGGACTTCACCGTGTCGAGGGCGAGGATGATCTTCTTGCCGTCACCGCGGGCGGCGAGCAGCGTCTTCTCGACGGAGACCGGGTGCACGGTGTCGCCGTTGGCGAGGATCACCGAGTGCTTGATCGCGTCACGGCCGCACCACAGGGAGTAGGCGTTGTTCCACTCCTCGGCCTTGTCGTTGTCGATCAGGGTGATCTTGACGCCGTACTTCTGCTCGAGCGCCTCGCGACGCTCGTAGACGGCCTCCTTGCGGTACCCGACGATGATCGCGACCTCGGTCAGACCGATCTCGGCGAAGTTGCCGAGGGTCAGGTCCAGAACCGTGAGGCTCTCCTCGTCACCCTCGGGGCCGACCGGCACCAGGGCCTTGGGCAGGGTGTCGGTGTAGGGACGCAGACGCCGTCCGGCGCCGGCAGCCAGCACGAGGCCGATCATGCGGGTTCTCCTTCATCGTGTACGGCGGGTGTGCCGCGCCTGTGGGCGGTCACCCAGTAGCGGATGCTCTCGACGAGCACCACCAGTGCCACGGCCACGGCGCAAACCGTGAGCGCGACAGTGAAATCTGTGTCGGTGAGCAGTGCGGCGATCACAGTGACCACCAGCGTTCTGCCCTCGTGCCCGCCGATCGCCCGGACAAGCCAGAGCGGGGGCGCGCCGGTGCCACCGCGGATGCGGTACACCGTGTCGTAGTGATGGTAGGCGACCGCGGCCACCAGTCCGAAAGCCGCCGGCAACGCTCCGTTCACGTCCGCTTTCGCTGCGATCAGCAGGATCGTGCCGTATTCGGCGGCGCGGAAGACGGGCGGGACCAGCCAGTCGAGGGGGCCCTTCAGAGGGCGCGAGACGGCCGCGGCGGAGGTCAGCGCGTAGACGGCGGCGCCGAGGACGGGCCACCAGCTGCCGTAGTCCGACAGCGCGGTGGCGAGTACGAGGACCAGGGCTCCGAGCGCGGCGATCGCCGGGGCCGTGTGACGAGGCACACCGCGCACCGCGCGCTGGAGCAGTTCACTCAGCGGCCCGCTGTCGGAGAGCTCCGCGAGGGCCTGCGCGGCCCGGTCCGTGCGGGTGGCCCGGCGGGTCAGCGAGCGCAGGACGCGGCCGGCCGTGGTGTACGTCGCCGCGAGGGCGCAGCCGATCAGCAGGACGATGAACGTGATGCGTGGCGTCGTCAGCGCGGTGAGCAGCGCGATCAGGGCCCAGCGTTCGCCGATCGGCAGCACTATCATCCGGCGCACCCAGACCGTCCACCCGACGCTGTCGAGCTTGTCCGAGAGGGCCGCGGTGGGACTGGTGTTGGCCGTCGCGTCGTGGTTCGCCTCGTTGAAGGAGAAGTCCACGACATGTCGGCAGGTCTGCAGGACCATCGCGCCGAGCGCGAGCGCCCACACGTCGTCACCGCCACGGGCCGCGCCGAGCGCGAGGCCCGCGTAGTAGGCGTACTCCTTGGCGCGGTCGAAAGTCGCGTCGAGCCAGGCGCCGAGCGTCGAGTACTGCAGTGAGTAGCGGGCGAGCTGCCCGTCCGTGCAGTCCAGGACGAAGGAGAAGAGGAGCAGCAGTCCCGCGGCGACAAAACCGATGCGGGTGCCGGTGGCCGCGCAGCCCGCCGCGATCAGCGCGGTGAACAGCGAGGCGGTCGTCACCTGGTTCGGGGTGAGACCGCGCCGGGCGCACCAGCGGGCGATGTAGCGGGAGTACGGGCTGATGCAGTAGGTCGTGAAGAAGCCGTCGCGCGCCTTGACCGCCGTACGCAGCCGGATCGCCTCGTCGTCGACGGCGGCGACCGCCTGGCGGGCCTCGTTGCGGGCCTGCGGGTCGGCGGGCACGGCGGCGACGAGCTCACCGAGCTCGGGGTGGTGCACCTCGGTGCCGTACGCCGCCGCCAGGCGCTCGGCGACGCGGTCGGCGAGCACACCGGCCAGGGTGCCGGCCCGCGTACCGAAGTCCGTCGGGGAAGGCCCTTCGGCGGTGTCACGCAGGGCGCCGGTCAGCGCCTCGCGGGCCGCGGGCTGTACGGAGACGGCTCCGGGGACGGCCGAGGCGGCGAAGCGGGGGTCGGTGAGGCCGAGGCGCAGCGCGTGGGTGTGGCCCACGAAGCCCGCGTCGACGAGCGCGACCCGCTGTCCTGCCGGGACCGCGGCGAGCGCCGCCCCTGCCTGTGCGGCGTCCGGGGCGAGCCGCACGTCGAAGCCGAGTGCCCGCAGCTCACCCTCGAGCGACGACCCGGGTACCGGCTGACCGGTGACGATGGCGGTCGACAGACGAACTCACTCCTTGGATTGCCTGCACGCCGGCGCAGCGGGCACAGGCGTGGTGGGGGCGCCCCGGGCCGAGATCGGCCGGGCGGCACGTCGGCAGAGGCTATCGGATGATGAGAAGCGGACGTTCACCGCCCGTTTACGGCCCGATAAGAGCGGTCTGAGTGTGCGCGACCGCCCCGTCATCATTGTCGATCAAGGCCCCGCCCCACAAACTGCCGCTCGCGCGAGGGCACATACGGGCACGGCCTAGGGTGGTCGACCATGACATGGCTGATCACAGGTGGAGCGGGTTATATCGGGGCACATGTGGCGCGGGTGATGGCTGCCGCCGGTGAGGACGTGGTCGTCGTCGACGACATCTCGACCGGGGTGGCCGAGCGGCTGCCGTCGGACATCGAGCTGGTCAGGGGCTCGGCCCTGGACCCCGAGCTGGTGAAGCGGGTGTGCGCCGAGCACTCCGTGACCGGTGTGGTGCATCTCGCGGCCCGCAAGCGGGTCGGGGAGTCCGTGGAGCGGCCCGAGCTCTACTACCGCGACAACGTGGGCGGCCTGGCGGTACTCCTGGACACGGTCGCCGCGGCCGGCGTGCGGCGCTTCGTCTTCTCCTCGTCCGCGGCCGTGTACGGCAATCCGGATGCGGACCTCATCACCGAGTCCACCCCCTGCGCGCCGATGAGCCCCTACGGCGAGACGAAGCTGGCGGGCGAGTGGCTGGTGCGGGCGGCCGGCCGCGCGCACGGCATGGCGACCGCGTGCCTGCGCTACTTCAACGTGGCGGGCGCCGCAGCCCCCGAGCTCGCGGACACCGGCGTCTTCAACGTGATCCCGATGGTCTTCGACCGGCTGAGCCGCGGCGAGGCCCCCCGGATCTTCGGCGACGACTACCCGACGCCGGACGGCACGTGTGTACGTGACTATCTGCACGTCGCCGATCTCGCCGAGGCCCATCTCGCGGCCGCGCGCCGGCTCACGGAGCCGGGCGCGACGGGCGACCTGACATTGAACATCGGGTCCGGCGAGGGCGTCTCCGTACGCGAACTGGTCGACCTGATCTCCGAGGTCAGCGGCGACCCGCGGGCGGCCGTGGTCGAGCCGCGCCGCGCGGGCGACTCCCCGCGTGCGGTGGCAGTCGCGGAGCGCGCGGCGGAGGAGCTCGGCTGGGCGACGAGCCGCGGGGTGCGCGAGATGGTCGAGTCGGCGTGGGCGGGCTGGCGGCTGCGGCACCCGGAGACCTCCGGCAACTGACCTTCCCGACGCCCTGACCTGCACCCATTTCCGCAGGTCAGGGCACATGACAACGGTGTTCAGTGCAGTGTTTGCAGATACCCCCTACCCGTAGTTCACTGTGATCGCGGGGGCGGGCGCGCCGCTCACGGGGGTGCGCCGAGGAACGGACGGAGGGCGGTTTCCATGGGGGCCGGACACGATCACGGGCACAGTCACGCGCCCACGGGCACAGCCTCGGCCGCGCATCTGGGCCGGCTGCGCATCGCGCTCGGCATCACGCTGACCGTGATGGTGGTCGAGATCGTCGGCGGGGTCCTCGCGGACTCGCTCGCCCTGGTCGCGGACGCGGCACATATGGCGACCGACGCGCTCGGCCTCGGCATGGCGCTGCTCGCCATCCACTTCGCCAACCGCCCCGCGAGCGAACAGCGCACCTTCGGATTCGCGCGCGCCGAGATCCTGGCCGCGCTCGCCAACTGCCTGCTGCTGCTCGGCGTCGGCGGCTATGTGCTGGTCGAGGCGATCCAGCGGTTCATGGAGCCCGCCGAGACCGAAGGCGGGCTGACGATCATCTTCGGCGTGATCGGTTTCGTCGCGAACATGATCTCGCTGTCGATCCTGGTGCGCGGCCAGAAGGACAGCCTCAACGTGCGCGGCGCCTTCCTCGAGGTGGCCGCCGACGCGCTGGGCTCGGTCGCCGTGATCGTCTCGGCGACGATCATCCTGACCACCGGCTGGCAGGCCGCCGACCCGATCGCGTCGATCGCCATCGGCCTCATGATCGTCCCGCGGACCGTGAAGCTGCTGCATGAGACGCTGAACGTGCTGCTCGAAGCGGCTCCGAAGGGCGTCGACATGGCGGAGGTGCGCGCGCACATCGCGGGCCTCCCCGGCGTTCTGGACGTCCACGACCTGCACGCATGGACGATCACCTCGGGCATGCCCGTCCTGTCCGCGCACGTCGTCGTGAGCTCGGAGGCCCTCAACGCCATCGGGCACGAGAAGATGCTGCACGAACTCCAGGGCTGCCTCGGCGTCCACTTCGACGTCGAGCACTGCACGTTCCAGCTGGAGCCGGTCGGACACGCGGAGCACGAGGCGAAGCTCTGCCACTGAAGCCGCTGCTTCTTCGATGGCGGGCCAGTGTCTTCGATGGCGGGCCAGGCGCGCACGCTGCGTGCTACGTTGGCCATGGATCTTTGAGGAGGTGGGTTGATGACTGTCGTCGCGGTGAGTGCTGCCCCGCGCAGCGACAGGTGCATCCCCATCTCCCGGGCCACCGGCTGACCCTCCCCCTCCCCTTTTCGGTTGTCGGGGTGTGCGTCGGCGGGCCCTCACACCCAAGGGTTCAAACCGTTGACAGACAACGTCGTACGTGACGCCTTCTTCGCCCTGCACCACGGACTTCCCCGGCAGGGCCCCGGCTCCGACTCCACCACCCTGCGGCTCCTCTCCCTCGTGGGGCCGCTGCCCGAGCGCCCGCGCGTGCTCGACCTCGGCTGCGGCCCCGGCCGCTCCGCGCTGCTCCTGGCCGCCGAGACCGGCGGCGACGTCACCGCGGTCGACCTCCACGAGCCGTTCCTCGACGAGCTGCGCGCCGCCGCGAAGGCGCGCGGCCTCGCCGACCGGATCCACCCGGTCAACGCCGACATGGGCGAACTCCCCTGTCAGGATGCTTCGTTCGACCTGATCTGGGCCGAGAGCTCGGCGTACTCCATCGGCTTCGACACCGCGCTCCTGCGGTGGAAGCGGCTGCTCGCTCCTGGCGGCTCGCTCGTGCTCACCGAGTGCGAGTGGACCACCGCCGATCCCTCCCCCGAGGCACGCGCCTTCTGGGAGCCGCACTACGCGCTGCGGACGACCGAGGGGAACCTCCGGGCCTGCACCGGCGCCGGGTACTCCGTGCTCGGCGTCCACCCGCAGCCCGAGTCCGACTGGGACGAGTACTACGGCCCGCTCACCGAGCGCGCCGACGCAGCGGACGCGGGGGCACCCGGCATGGCCGAGGCCGTCGCGGGCGCGCGCGCCGAGCTGGCGATGCGGCGCGACCACGGCGAGGAGTACGGCTACACCGGCTATGCGCTGCGCCCCGCGGCGTCCTGGCCGACGCGGCCGGAGTCGGCCGCCGACGTCGCGGCCGTGCACGCCGTGAACGCCGCCGCCTTCCCGACCGAGGCGGAGGCCGACCTGGTCGGCGCCCTGCGGGCGGACGACGGTGCGTGGCTGCCGGGTCTGTCGTACGTCGCCGAGGCGCCGGACGGCACCGTGGCGGCGCACGCGCTGATCACCCGGTGCCTGGTCGGCGGCACGCCCGCGGCGGCCCTGGCACCCGTCTCGGTACTTCCGCGATACCAGCGCACGGGCGCCGGTTCGGCCGTCGTCCGCGCGGTGCTCGACGCGGCACGCGCGCGTGGGGAGCGGCTCGTCCTCGTGCTCGGGCACCCGGAGTACTACCCGAGGTTCGGCTTCGCTCCCGCCTCCGGGTACGGCATCCGGCCCGGCTTCGAGGTGCCCGACGAGGCGATGATGGCGCTCGTCCTGGGCGCGGCGGACGGTTCCTGGCAGGTGCCGCAGGGCACGATCACCTACCCGGCCGCTTTCGGCGTCTGACCCTGTGCATGTCCCGCCCGGACCTCCGGGCGGGACATGCGGGCGCTGCCAAGTGCCGGGACTGTCTGTCCGGTACGGCAGACTTGGGGTTCGAGGACCGAAGCGAAGGATGGGTATGCCGACCACACCTGCCACCGCGGCGAACAGCTCGTCGAACGGCACCGGAGAAGCGATCTTGCTGGAACTCGTGGACGAGGACGGCAGGACGATCGGCACGGCGGAGAAGCTCTCCGCGCATCAGGCGCCCGGACAGCTGCACAGAGCGTTCTCCGTGTTCCTCTTCGACGAACAGGGTCGGCTGCTGCTCCAGCAGCGCGCGCTCGGGAAGTACCACTCCCCCGGCGTGTGGTCGAACACGTGCTGCGGGCACCCGTATCCGGGCGAGGCGCCGTTCGCCGCGGCCGCCCGCAGGACGTTCGAGGAGCTGGGGGTCTCGCCCTCGCTGCTCGCGGAGGCGGGGACGGTGCGGTACAACCACCCGGACCCGGACTCGGGCCTGGTGGAGCAGGAGTTCAACCACCTGTTCGTGGGGATGGTCCAGGCGCCGCTGCGGCCGGACGCCTCCGAGGTGGGCGAGACCGCGTATGTGACGGCGGAGGACCTGGCCCTGCGGCACGCCCAGGGGCCGTTCTCGGCCTGGTTCATGACCGTGCTGGACGCCGCGCGGCCGGCGATCCGGGAGCTGACGGGGCCGTCCGCCGGCTGGTGAGTCCGCCGCTCAGGCGTCAGCGGGTTTGAGGGGCAGGGCGGCCCAGATCACCTTGCCCCCGCTCGCCGTGTGCTCGACGTCGCACACCCCGCCCGCCTCACGGGTGACCTCCCGTACGAGGAGGAGTCCGCGCCCGCCCGTCTGCCCGTCGGTGGCCTCCAGGGCGGTCGGGCGGTAGGGGTGCTCGTCCTCCACGGAGACGCGCACCCACTCGGCGCCCACGGCGACCTCCACCGCGAGGACGGGCGAGAGCAGGACCGCGTGCCGCACGGCGTTGGTGACCAGCTCAGAGACGATGAGCAGCAGCCCTTGGACCAGGTCGTCGGAGGCGGGTACGCCCTGACGGACCAACAGGTCACGGACGGCGTGCCGGGCCTGCGGCACGGACGCGTCGACGGCCTGCGCCGTGAAGCGCCAGACCCCCTCGTACGGCAGCGGACTTCCCGGTTCCTGGTCGGGGGTCACTCCCCCAGTGTCTTGAGGACGCGGGCGGGACCCCCACCCCTGGTCGCTCATCGTCCGGTCGCCGCCCTTGCGCTCGATTGTCACCACGCATCGAGTGTTGGGAATCCACTGGTCCGTACCGAATGACTGACCAGAAGTCAGCGAGTATCGACGCAATTTGACCATTGGCGTATGACAGCGTCAGATGTGCGACTGATCCTGCCGCTCTAGTTCTCTCTTCCATGGCTATTCAGGTTGTACGTGTTTGGAGTCGCCGTCGGCCGTCATGAGCCCGGCGACGCGTCGGCCGCCGAGCGCCTCCTCGCGGGCCACCCCTTCCTGGTCGTACGTTCGAGCGCTGCGGATAGCATCCGGCGCATGTCGCACACACCGCCGCAGCTCACGCACTCGGTCACCGACGGCATCGCCACCGTCGTCATCGACCACGCCGCCAAACGGAACGCCATGACGGACGGCATGTGGCGCTCGCTCCCGCCGCTGCTCGCCCGGCTCGAGGCCGATCCGGCGGTGCGGGTGCTGATGCTGACCGGGGCGGGCGGGACGTTCTGCGCGGGCGCCGACATCTCCGCGCTCGGCGGCTCGGGGTCGCGGGCGCAGGAGCTCGCGGTCGCGGCCGAGGAGGCGCTCGCGGCCTTCGCCAAGCCGACGCTGGCCGCGGTGCGCGGGTACTGCGTGGGCGGGGGCTGCCAGCTGGCGGCGGCCTGTGACCTGCGGTTCGCGGCCGAGGATGCGCTGTTCGGGGTCACTCCGTCGAAGCTGGGGATCGTCTACCCGGCGGGCTCGACGCGCCGCCTCGCCTCCCTGGTAGGACCCGCGACGGCCAAGTACCTGTTGTTTTCGGGCGAGTTGATCGGTACGGAGCGTGCTCTGCGGACCGGGCTCGTGGACGAGGTGCTCGCCGGGGACGAACTGGACAAGCGCGTCGCTGAGTTCGCGCGGATTCTCGGTGAGCGTTCGCAGCTGACGCAGGCCGCGGCGAAGGAGTTCGCCGACGGGCGCGTGGACCGGGCGGCGCACTGGGCCGAGCAGGCGCGCGGAAGCGGCGACACCGCGGAGGGCGTCGCCGCGTTCCTGGAGCGCAGGAAGCCGCACTTCACGTGGACCACGTCAGGGTGAAGCAGGATTCTTGGGCTACGTCAGGAAAAAGCGGCTCTCCGCGCGGAACTTCTCGACGAGGTGCGCGGGGGCCTTCTCGGGCGAACCCGCGTCGTAGGGCGGCTGCGGGTCGTACTCGGTGAGCAGCTGTACCGCCTGCGCTTGCTCGTCGCCCGCGATCCTGCCGACGAGGGTCAGGCCCATGTCGATGCCGGAGGAGACCCCGGCGGCGGTGACGTACTTGCCGTCGACGACGACCCGCTCGCCCGTCGGCTCGGCGCCGAACTCCTTCAGGGTGCCGAGCGCCAGCCAGTGCGACGCCGAACGCCGGCCTTCGAGCAGGCCGGCCGCGGCGAGGAGCAGCGAACCGGTGCACACGGAGGTCGTCCAGGTGCTGGTGGCGTCGGCGGCGCGCAGCCAGTCGAGCAGGACCTCGTTCTCCATCTGCGTGGACTGGCCCGGGCCGCCGGGAACGACGACGATGTCCGGGTCGGTCAGCTCTGACAGCGCCTTGTCGGCGGTGAGGGCGAGCCGTCCGGTGTCCGACCGCACGGGCCCGGTCCGCTCGGCCACGAAGGTGAGGTCCGCGTCGGGGAGCCTGCCGAGCGTCTCGTAGGGGCCGACGGCGTCGAGCGCGGTGAAGCGGTCGAAGAGGACGATGGCGATCTTCATCGAGTGCCTTTCGGTCGGGGTGTGCGGGGTTCGGACGGGCGCCGGCCCGGCGTACGGGGTCCAGGCACGCAAAAGCGGCGGCGGTACTCGGCAGGGGACGCGCCGAGCGTTCTGGCGAAGGCGCGGCGCATCGCTTCGGGGGTGCCGTAGCCGCAGGTGCGGGAGATCTCCTCGACACCGTCGGAGGTGTCCTCCAGGAGGCGGCGCGCCTGTTCGAGACGGACCAGATCGACGTACCGGCCGGGGGTCATTCCGGTCTCCGCCTGGAAGGCGCGGGCGAAGTGGCGCGGCGAGAGACGGGCGCGGGAGGCGAGCGACTCGACGGACAGGTCGTCGTCGGGGTGCTCGGTGATCCAGTGCTGGATCTCGCGCAGCGGCTCACGCCGCGCGGTCTGGGCGGAGAGCTGGGCGCTGAACTGGGCCTGGTTTCCCGGGCGCCGCAGGAACACGACGAGGTGACGGGCGACCGTCAGCGCGGTGTTGCGGCCGTGGTCCTCCTCGACGAGCGCCAGGGCGAGGTCGATGCCCGCGGTGACGCCGGCCGAGGTCGCCACGTTCCCGTCGCGTACGTAGATGGGATCGGGGTCGACCTCGACGGCGGGGTGGTCGCGGGCGAGGCGGTCGCAGTACGCCCAGTGTGTGGTCACCCGGCGGCCGTCGAGCAGGCCCGCCCCGGCGAGCAGGATGGCGCCCGTACACACGGAGACGAGACGCTCTGCGCGCGGGCCGTGCTCCCGCAGCCAGGCGGTCAGGCGCGGATCCGGGCGGCGCGTGCCGCGGCCGCCGGGGACGAGGAGCGTGTGCGGGGCGGGCGCGTCGGCCAGTGCGTGGTCCGGGACGAGCGTGAGCCCGCTGGACGTGCGGACGGGACCGCCGTCGAGGGAGGCGGTGCGGATGCGGTACGTGTCCGCGGGGCGCGGCCCTTGGCAGAGGGCGGCGCCGGCGAAGACCTCGGCCGGGCCGGTCACGTCCAGGCTCTGGACATCGTCGAACAACAGGATGAGCACGGTGCGGGCGGCCATACGGCCAGTCTTCGGGCACGGCACGATGGCCGCAATGACGAGTACCCCACCTTTCCTGCCATCGCGGGCCGGGAGCGGTGGGAGCGGTCCGGCCGGCGGCTCGGCGAACGGTTCGGCGAATGGTCCGCGTCCCGCACGTTCCGTCCGTACCAACCAGTCGGTAACGTACTCGCATGACGACCTCCCCTGCCCCAGACCCGCGCGCCGCCCGCCGCTGCCACAACATGCTCAATCCGTTCCACTCGATGCACTACTTCTCGCCCGACCTGGGCAAGGAGCTGGGCGCCGTCGGGATCACCCACCGCAGCGCGGCGTACTTCGCGGCCCGCGCGGCGGCGATGGGGGCCGTCGGCGCCGGGACCGTGACGGCGACGTTCTACAACTTCAAGCACGAGCTCGTCGCCGAACACGTGCCCGCGGTGTGGGAGACGGCCTCCCCGGAGACGGTCCTCGCGGCACGCGCGCGTGCCGTCGACTCGACGCTGCGCAGGCTCCTGGGTGACGAGATCCTGGCCTCCCCCGAGATGGCCGAGGCCGCCGCTCTCGCGCTGCAGGCCACGGAGGCCTGCACCCGCCACGCCCGGCCGCTCTACGCCGCCCACGCCGACCTGCCCGTGCCCGAGGAGCCGCACCTCGCGTACTGGCACGCCGCCACGCTGCTGCGCGAACACCGCGGCGACGGGCACCTGGCCGCGCTGCTCGCCGCCGACCTCGACCCGGTCGAGGCGCTGGTGAGCCATGTCGCGACCGGCAAGGGCATGGCCCCGAAGTGGCTGCTCGCCACGCGCGGCTGGACCCGCGAGGACTTCGACGCGGCCGCCGACCGGCTCCGGGAGCGCAAGGTGCTCGACGCGCAGGGCGAGTTGACCGAGCTCGGGGTGGCACTGCGCCGCGACCTGGAGGCGCAGACCGACCGGCTCGACCGGGAGCCGTACGCGCACCTGGGCGAGGCGGGCGTGGCCCGGCTCACGGAGCTGGCGGGCGGTTTCATGGGTACCGCACTCGCCGCGGGCGCGTTCCCGGCCGACCTGATCGGCAAGGCAGCCTGAAAGGCCACCGGGCGCCGGCAGGCCGGTGGGCTGCCCCCCGTTGTCGGCGCCACCTGCCACAATTGCCGCGCACCCTCAGTTGAGAAGGCGGTACGGCATCGTGGCAACACCCAGCGCAGGCCCCATCACGGGGTCCATCGAAGGCAGGATTGCCGAGGAGCTCGGCGTACGGGAGCGGCAGGTGAAGGCCGCGGTCGAGCTGCTCGACGGCGGTTCGACGGTCCCGTTCATCGCGCGCTACCGCAAGGAAGCGACCGAGATGCTCGACGACGCGCAGCTGCGCACGCTCGAGGAGCGGCTGCGCTATCTGCGGGAGCTGGAGGAGCGGCGTGCGGCGGTCCTCGACTCGGTCAGGGAACAGGGCAAGCTGACCGACGAGTTGGCGGCGCAGATCATGGCCGCCGAGACCAAGGCGCGCCTGGAGGACATCTACCTGCCGTTCAAGCCGAAGCGCCGCACCAAGGCGCAGATCGCGCGTGAGGCGGGGCTCGAGCCGCTGGCGGACGGGCTGCTCGGGGACCCGACGGTGGAACCGGCCGCCGCGGCGGCCGCGTTCGTCGACGCCGACAAGGGCGTCGCGGACGCGCAGGCCGCGCTCGACGGCGCCCGCGCCATCCTCACCGAGCGGTTCTCCGAGGATGCCGACCTGATCGGCGAGCTGCGTGAGCGCATGTGGGGCCGGGGACAGCTGGCCGCCAAGGTCCGCGAGGGCAAGGAGGAGGCGGGCGCCAAGTTCGCCGACTACTTCGACTTCTCGGAGCCGTTCACCGCGCTGCCCTCCCACCGGATCCTCGCGATGCTCCGCGGCGAGAAGGAGGAGATCCTCGACCTGACCCTGGATCCGGAGGAGCCGGGGGACGCGGCCGGGGGCCCGTCCTCGTACGAGCCGATCGTCGCGGACCGGTTCGGGATCAGGAACCAGGGGCGGCCCGGGGACAAGTGGCTGTCCGACACGGTGCGCTGGGCCTGGCGGACCCGCATCCTGGTGCACCTCGGCCTCGACCTGCGGCTGCGGCTGCGCACGGCGGCGGAGGACGAGGCCGTGCAGGTCTTCGCGGCGAACCTGCGGGACCTGCTGCTCGCCGCCCCTGCGGGCACGCGCGCGACGCTGGGCCTCGACCCCGGCTTCCGTACGGGCGTGAAGGTCGCGGTCGTCGACGCGACGGGCAAGGTCGTGGCGACGGACGTCATCCACCCGCACGTGCCTGCGAACCGGTGGGACGAGGCGCTGGCCAAACTGGCCCGTCTCTCCCAGGAGCACAAGGTCGACCTGATCGCGATCGGGAACGGCACGGCGTCGCGCGAGACCGACAAGCTCGCCGGTGAACTGATCACCAAGCACCCGGAGTTGAACCTCACCAAGGTGATGGTGTCGGAAGCGGGCGCGTCGGTGTACTCGGCGTCGGCCTTCGCCTCGCAGGAGCTGCCCGACATGGACGTGTCGCTGCGCGGCGCCGTGTCGATCGCCCGCCGCCTCCAGGACCCCCTGGCCGAGCTGGTGAAGATCGACCCGAAGTCGATCGGTGTCGGCCAGTACCAGCACGACCTGTCCGAGGTGAAGCTGTCGCGCTCCCTGGACGCGGTCGTCGAGGACTGTGTGAACGGCGTGGGCGTGGACGTGAACACGGCGTCCGCTCCCCTGCTCTCCCGCGTGTCCGGCATCGGCTCGGGCCTCGCGGAGAACATCGTGGCGCACCGCGACGCGAACGGCCCGTTCACGTCCCGGAAGGGTCTCAAGGACGTGTCCAGGCTGGGCCCGAAGGCGTACGAGCAGTGCGCGGGCTTCCTGCGGATCCGTGGCGGCGACGACCCGCTCGACGCGTCGTCCGTGCACCCGGAGGCGTACCCCGTGGTCCGTCGCATGGTCAAGACGACGGGCGGCGAGGTCGCGTCCCTCATCGGGAACGCAGCGGCGCTGCGGTCGCTGAAGCCGGCCGAGTTCGTGGACGACACCTTCGGTCTGCCGACGGTTTCGGACATCCTGAAGGAGCTGGAGAAGCCGGGGCGCGACCCACGTCCCGCCTTCAAGACGGCGACCTTCAAGGACGGCGTCGAGAAGATCTCCGACCTGGCCTCCGGGATGGTCCTCGAGGGTGTCGTGACGAATGTGGCGGCATTCGGCGCGTTCGTGGACGTCGGTGTGCACCAGGACGGGCTCGTGCATGTGTCCGCGATGTCGAAGACGTTCGTGAAGGACCCGCGGGACGTCGTGAAGCCGGGTGACATCGTCAAGGTGAAGGTCCTCGACGTGGACATCCCGCGCAAGCGGATCTCGCTGACGCTCCGCCTTGACGACGAGGCGGCGGCGGGCGAGCCGGGCGCCGGGGGCGGAGCAGGTGCCGGTGGCGGTGGCGGCCGCCGGGAGCGTGGCGGGCGCCCGCCGCAGCAGCGAGGGCAGCAGCGCCAGGGCCAGGCACAGGGCGGTCAGGGTCAGGGCGGCCAGGGCCGACGCCAGCAGGGCCAGGGTCAGGGTCAGGGTCAGGGTCAGCGGCAGCAGTCCCAGGGGCAGCGGCGTGGTGGCGCGTCCGCGCCCGCGCCCGCGAACAGCGAGATGGCCGAAGCGCTGCGCCGCGCAGGCCTGCTCAACCCGAAGGGGCGCTGACACACCCGGGGCCGGTCACCACGCAGGTGACCGGCCCCGGGCGCCACGCCGACGCGGTCGGCTCACGTCAGCCCCGCGCCACGCGTGGGCCCACGCGCCACACGTCGGCCCACGCGCCACACCGCAGAAGGTCAGACGGACAGCTCCGTCACTTTGCCGTTGGCGACCTCCAGCCGCCGCTGCGTCCTGACGGCGTCCAGCATCCGGCGGTCATGGGTGACGAGCAGGAGCGTGCCCTCGTACGAGTCGAGCGCCGACTCCAGCTGCTCGATGGCGGGCAGGTCGAGGTGGTTGGTCGGCTCGTCCAGGACGAGCAGGTTGACGCCGCGGCCCTGTAGCAGCGCCAGCGCTGCGCGGGTGCGCTCGCCCGGCGACAGCGTGGCCGCCGACCGCAGGACGTGATCGGCCTTCAGGCCGAACTTCGCGAGCAGCGTGCGCACGTCGGCCGGCTCGGTGTCCGGCACGGCCGCGCAGAACGCGTCGAGCAGCGACTCCGAGCCGTGGAACAGGGCCCGCGCCTGGTCGACCTCGCCGACGACGACACCGGAGCCGAGCGTCGCGTGCCCCGCGTCCAGGGGCACCCGGCCGAGGAGAGCGCCGAGCAGCGTCGACTTCCCGGCGCCGTTGGCCCCGGTGATCGCGATGCGGTCGGCCCAGTCGATCTGGAGCGAGACCGGACCGAGCGTGAAGTCGCCGCGCCGCACCTCGGCGTCGCGCAGCGTGGCGACGACGGCGCCGGAGCGCGGCGCCGCCGCGATCTCCATGCGCAGCTCCCACTCCTTGCGCGGTTCGTCCACGACGTCGAGGCGCTCGATCATGCGCTGCGTCTGCCGGGCCTTGGCCGCCTGCTTCTCGCTGGCCTCGCTGCGGAACTTGCGGCCGATCTTGTCGTTGTCCGTGGCCTTGCGGCGGGCGTTCTTGACACCCTTGTCCATCCAGCCCCGCTGCATCTGGGCGCGGCCTTCGAGCGCGGCCTTCTTGTCGGCGTACTCGTCGAACTCGTCGCGCGCGTGCCGTCGGGCGACCTCGCGCTCCTCCAGGTACGCCTCGTATCCGCCGCCGTAGAGGTTGATCTCCTGCTGGGCGAGGTCGAGCTCCACGACCTTGGTGACGGTGCGGGTCAGGAACTCACGGTCGTGGCTGACGACGACCGTGCCCGCGCGCAGCCCGCGCACGAAGGACTCCAGGCGCTCCAGGCCGTCCAGGTCGAGGTCGTTGGTCGGCTCGTCGAGCAGGAACACGTCGTAGCGGGACAGCAGCAGCGAGGCGAGACCCGCGCGAGCGGCCTGGCCGCCGGAGAGCGAGGTCATCGCCTGGTCGAGGCCGACGCCGAGGCCGAGGGAGCCGGTGATCTCCTCGGCGCGCTCGTCGAGGTCGGCGCCGCCGAGGTCGAGCCAGCGCTCCAGGCTGACGGAGTAGGCGTCGTCGGCCCCCGGCGCCCCGTCGACGAGGGCCTGGGTGGCCTCGTCCATGGCACGCTGCGCGGCGTCGACGCCGGTGCGCCGGGCGAGGAACTCGCGCACGGTCTCGCCGGGGCGGCGTTCCGGCTCCTGGGGCAGGTGCCCCACGGTCGCGCCGGGCGGCGAGAGCCGCAGCTCGCCCTGCTCGGGGGTGTCGAGGCCGGCGAGGAGTTTGAGGAGCGTGGACTTCCCGGCGCCGTTGGCGCCGACGAGCCCGATCACGTCGCCGGGCGCGACCACGAGGTCGAGCCCGGAGAACAGGGACCGGTCGCCGTGCCCGGCGGCGAGGTTCTTGGCTACGAGAGTGGCAGTCATCAGACCGCCGATTTTAGCGAGCGGGCGGACCCCTACGCCCGCCGCTCCCCGTCAGCGCAAGACCCCCCTCACCGGGCCATGGGCGCCACCAGCACGCTCCCCGTGGTGCGGGCCACGACGAACGACTCACCCCTGGTCGCCTTCGGGTCGAGCGCGATGCGGTGGCGGCCCGGTTCGAGTACGGCGTCGAAGACGTCCTCGGCGTGGGTGCGGTAGAGACGGTCGAGGCGGTACGCGGTGAGGCGGACCCGGCAGGCGGAGGTCACCTCCAGGCCCGCCTCCCCGTCGGCGGCGACGAGGCGGGTGAGGCGCCGCTGCGGGACCGCGCGGCGGTCCAGGGCGCTCTCTATCTGGGCGACGAGAAGCGGGATGATCGGGGCGAGACCGTCCACGTACGCCGCCTCCGCACCCGCCCGCTCGAACTGTTCGCGCACCGCGGCCCGGTCGGACTCGCTGACGGCGCGCCCGAAGGCGACCGCGCCGTAGGTACGCAGTTCCTCGGGCGGCACACCGGCCGCGTCCTGGGTGATCTCGGCGCCGATGCCGATCGTGCGCAGAGCGGCGGCGAGTCTGGCGAGGACGGCTACGCGGGCCCCGATGAGCAGGACACGGCGGGCCGGGGCCGGCACCGCGGCGCCGTCGAGCAGCGGCCGCAGGGCCTCGCGGTACACGGTGCCGTGGAAGCGGAAGGGGCCTATGCCGTGATAGCCGTTGAGTTCCAGGTCGGCTTGCTCCTCGGTCTGCCAGGCGAAGTCGCGCCAGATGACGTCGGGCCCGTCCGCCTCGATGACCGCGGTGACGGCCCCGCATTCGAGGCCTTCGCACTCGGGGCACCCGTAGATGACGTAGCGGCCGCCGGGCAGCGGCGCGTCCGCTTCGAGGAGCAGGCTGCGGACGTGGGCCGTGAAGATCGCCGGCGGGATGTCGGAGGCGAGCGGGGAGACGGCGTCGAGGTCGGAGAGCTGGAACAGCAGCGGCGAGCCGTTCACGATGAAGTCCAGGAACTCCCGGTGGACTTGGTAGTCCCCGTTCGTGAGAACTCCACCGGCGCGCATGGCCGGTGCCAGGCCGAAGGTCGTGTACTCGGCAGACATGTCCTGAGTATTCCCACCCAAGTGCTGATGTGAGCACGGCATGACTCATTCCGCTACGGTCCGCTCGTGGAACCCGATCCCGCCGAGGCACAGCGATCGTGGCGCGGTGTGCGGCGGTGCGGTGTGCGGCGGTGCGGCCCGAGGTAGCGGGGGCGCGGGTCGTCGGGCACCGGGTGGGGCTGCGGCGCTGCGGCCGACGCGGCCCGAGGTGCGGGTCGAGCGTGAACGGGTGCCGTGGGGCGGGGTGTCGGTCCACGACTGCGGCCACGGCGGGGCCGGTGTGACGGTCGCCTGGGGGCTGCGCCCAGGAGGCGACCGGGCTCGCCGTCTCCTGAGTGCTTCGACCGCACAGACCGGGGGCTAGCCGATCGGGTCGCCCTCACGCTCCGTGCCCTGGCCCGGCCCGATCCGGATCTCGAAGTCGCCGTCGTACTGTTCGTGTCCGGCGACGACCGCCGCCTCGACGGCCTCGACGCCCTTGTCGCCGCGGACGATCAGCGGGTCGTGGCGCAGGTCCCGCATCAGGGCCACGCACATCCCGATCATGACGAGGGTGAAGGGCGCGGCGACGAGGATCGTCAGGTTCTGCAGGCCTGTCAGCGCGTTGCCCGAGCCGTTGCCGATGAGGAGCATCACGGCGGCGACGGCTCCGGTGACGACGCCCCAGAAGATGACCACGAAGCGGCCGGGTTCGAGGGCGCCCTTCTGCGAGAGGGTGCCCATCACGATGGAGGCCGCGTCGGCGCCGGACACGAAGAAGATCCCGACGAGGATCATCACGAGCAGGCTCGTCGCGGTGGCGATGGGGAACTCGTGGAGCACGCCGAAGAGTTGGGCCTCGGGGGTGGAGGCGTTGCCGAGTGCACCGTCCTCCTTCAGGTTCATCGCCGTACCGCCGAAGACCGCGAACCAGATGAGGCTGACGGTGCTGGGGACGAGGATGACGCCGCCGACGAACTGCCGGATCGTGCGGCCCTTGCTGATGCGGGCGATGAACATGCCGACGAACGGCGTCCAGGAGATCCACCACGCCCAGTAGAAGACCGTCCAGCTGCCCAGCCAGGCCGCGACGCCCTTGCCGCTGGACGCCTCGGTCCTCCCGACGAGCTGCGGCAGGTCACCGAGGTACGCGCCCAGGGACGTGGGCAGCAGGTCGAGGACCAGGATCGTCGGCCCGGCGATGAACACGAACACGACCAGGATCAGCGCGAGGACCATGTTGATGTTGGACAGCCACTGGATACCCTTCTCCACCCCGGACACCGCCGAGGCGACGAAGGCGACGGTGAGGACCGCGATGATGGTGACGAGGAGCCCTGTGCTCGCCTTGTCCATCCAGTTGAGCACCTCGAATCCGCTGCCGATCTGCAGGGCGCCGAGGCCGAGGGACGCGGCGGAGCCGAAGAGCGTGGCGAAGATCGCGATGATGTCGATGACGCGGCCCCAGGCCCCGTGCGCGTGCCGCTCGCCGATCAGCGGTACGAAGACGGAGCTGATGGTCTGCCGGCGACGGCGTCTGAACGTGCTGTAGGCGATGGCCAGTCCGACGACGGCGTAGATCGCCCAGGGGTGCAGCGTCCAGTGGAAGAGGGTCGTGGCCATGGAGGTCTCCATGGCCTGGGCGGAGTCGACGGGCTGGGTGCCCGGCGGGTGCCTGGTGTAGTGGGCGAGGGGCTCGCTGACTCCGTAGAACATCAGGCCGATGCCCATGCCGGCGCTGAACATCATGGCGACCCAGGAGACGGTCCTGAACTCGGGCGTCTCGCCCTCGTCGCCCAGCGTGATCTTCCCGTACCGGCTGATCGCCAACCAGAGCGCGAAGACGACGAACCCGGACGCGGCCAGCATGAACGCCCAACCGGCGTTGTGGATCAGCCCTTTGAGGAGGCGTGTCGAGACGTCCTCAAGGGAGTCGGTGGCGACGGAGCCCCAGATGACGAACGCCACGGTGAGTGCGGCTGTCACGCCGAACACCACCCGGTCGGTCGCCGGACTCCGTCGCCCCGTCGCCTCCGCGGCAGGTTTGATTTCGGGATTATTCACCCCTCAGGGCCTACCACAAATGGCGTGAATGCCCCGGATTCAGCAGGTTGTGTCGGGTTCCCCCTCAATGAGGTGATACGGAGCACGCGCGTCGAGGAGCAGTGTCACGAGCGCCCTTTCGGACTGGCGCAGCGGCACGAACACCCCTTCCCCCGCCCGGTCCTTGCGCACGGTGATCCCGTGCAGCGCCAGCTTGTCCTTCACGGCCGCGTACTTAGCCGCGTCGAGACGGTAGCCGCACGGCGGATTCTGGATGATCTCCGCGGGTTCGGCCGGGTCGTTGTCCGCGCCACCGACGTAGACGGGTCCGCGGTCGCGGAATCCGGCCACGCGGGCGGCGCCGGTGGCCGCCTCGATCCTGCCGCGATGCTGGTCGGTGAACGTGAACAGGCCGCCGAGCGCGGCCAGTTGGCTCTTCACCCGGCGCCGGTTGTTGAGCGCCGGGTCGGCCTTCTCCGCGTCGGTCCGGGGGTCGACACGGCTCTCGATGAGCAGTCCGACCGCGTGCTTCACGCCGGAGACATTGCGCAGGATGCGTTCCTGCCCGTCCCCCGCGGTCTGCTTGACGGGCTCACCGGTCACGGGGTCGGTCCAGATGCCGTACGTGCCGGTGGAGTATCCGCCCGAGTTGGCGGCAGGACGGACGTACGCCGTCGAGAGGGTCTCCGCCTCGTCGTGGACCTGGGTGTCGGTGTTGAGGTTGCGCGGCCAGAGGTCGAAGAGGTCCTTGTCGTAGTACTTGGGTGTGGCCCCGTACTCGTGGAGGTCGTAGATCACGTCGGGCTTGCGGTCGCGGATGACGGCGGCCATGGCCCGCGCCTCGGCGGTCTCCAGGGCGATGTGGTCGCGGTTGATGTCGATGCCGTCGGAGTTGCCACGGGTGTTCGCGGCGCGTCCGTCGGGGTTGGCGGTGGGGACGACGAGCAGGGTGGTGCGGGACAGGAAGGCCTTCGTCTGCTTGTCCTTGGCGTAGGCGAGGTCGCGGATCGTGGTGAGACACGCCTCGCGGCCCGACGGTTCGTTGCCGTGCTGGCTGCAGATGAGCAGCACGGTGTTCGCGGTCCGGTGCTCGCCGATGCGGACGAGCTGGACGGGCCTGCCCTGCTTGGTGGTGCCGGCCGTGTCGACGGAGACACGGTCACTGCCCTTGTCGACCGACGCGAGGAAGTCCTGCTCCTCGGGCTGACTGGTCCAGCCGGCTCCGTCGCGCTGCTCGAAGCCGGTCCGCGGCACCGCGGAGGACGCCTGGGCCGGGGCCGTGAGCAGGGGCGCGGCGAGGGCGGCCGCCGTCGCGGCCAGCGCGAGGGTACGGATACGGGGTGTCATCGAGGGCGGTGTCATCGAGCGCTGCCTCCCGGGACGGGGCGGAACGGGCGGGGGTCGGTCAGGCGCTCGGGTGCCGACGTGCGCGGCGCGGCGGTGTGGGTGCCGGCCGTGGCGGACGCGAACGCGTGGGCTCCGCCGACGAACGGGACGCGCGCGGACGTCCTGGCCAGGTCGAGGGTGAGCGTGGGCTTGGTGGACGGCGGGTCGATGAGGTCCTTGTCGGTGCCCGCGACGATCAGCGCGAGGCGGTGGCCCGCCGGCACGACGTGGTCGCTCGGGGCCAGGTCGAGGGTGATGGTGTAGGGCTTGCCCGGGGTGAGTGCCTTGCCCGTGCGGTCGGAGGCGTAGTTGCCGAGGTCGGCCCAGCCGCGGCTGAACACGGTCCGGTCGACGTCGGCGGTCTTGGCCTCGGTCCGCAGGAAGCAGGAGCTGTCGCCGGCCGTGCTCGCGCCCCAGCAGGTGCGGTCGGTGAGCGTGGTGATGCCCTCACCGGCGCCGGCGTAGTCGCGGATGGTGGCCGGGCCGAGGTCGACGAGGACGGCCGAGAGGTGGGCGGTCGTGGTCGACGGCGTGGCGGTGACCGTGACCTTCGACGAGCCGGACAGGCGCAGGTCCTTGCCGAGCGGCTCGGTGATGAACCCGGCCTTTTCCGGCGTCGACTTGTCGATCTGCGCGGCCCAGTCGGTCTCGCTCAGCTTCGGGTCGTCGGTGAACGCCTCCGTGCCCGAGCCGTGCTTCAGACCGAGCGTGCCGACACCGGCCGCGCTGCCCTTGGCGGGGCTCAGACGCACGGAGTCGGTGGTGCGGGGCGGCCAGACACGGTCGGTGGTCCAGTGGTCGGGGGTGCGCTCGATGTCGGCCATCGGCTCGCGGTCCACGCCGTTGTCGTAGCCGAGGAGTTCATGGTCGAACCAGCGGTGGAGGGTGTCGACCCAGGCGCTCCGGCGGGAGTCGAAGGGGTCGACGTGGCCGGTCTGCGCGAGCCAGATCTTGCGGTCGACGCCCGCCTTCGCGAGGGCGTCCCACCACTGGCCGAAGTGCTTGGCGCGGACGTTGAGGTCCTGCATGCCGTGCACGACGAAGACGCTGGCCTTGACCTTGCCGGCGTCGGGCACGTAGTTCCGCTCGTCCCACAGGCCGGTCCAGTCGCCGGTCCTGGGCGCTTCGTCGACAAGTCGCTTCTGCGCGGCGGCACAGCGCGCGCGGGCCTCGGGGCTCTCGACGTAGTCGGACAGCCACTCGGGCCCGCTGTCGTACAGGGGCGCGCCCTGCTGGAAGTAGTAGTCGTACCAGGAGGAGATGCCGCCGATCGGGACGATCGTCTTCAGGCCCTCGACTCCGGTGGCGGCGACGCCGTTCGCGATGGTGGCGTCGTAGCTCTTGCCGATCATGCCGGTTCTGCCGTTGGTCCAGCCGGCCTTGGCGCGTTCGGTGCCCGTGCGGGTGGTGTAGCCCTTGCCGCGGCCGTTCAGCCAGTCGACGACGGCCTTGCCGGACTGGATGTCGGAGCGGCCGCCGACGTCGACACAGCCGTCGGAGCGGTTGGTTCCGGCGAGGTCGACGGCGACGAAGGCGTAGCCGCGCGGCACGAAGTAGTTGTCGTAGAACAGCGGGAACTGGACGACGTTCCCGTGCTCGTCGTACGTCTTCAGCTGGCTCTCGTTGCCGCGGCCGCAGCAGGAGTAGTACGGGCTCGCGTCCATGATCACGGGGACTTTGCGGCCCTGCTGCGCGGGTTCGCGCGGCCGGATGATGTCGACGGCGACCCGGTCGGTCTTCCCGTCTCCGTCCCCGTCGAGCCGGGTGTCGACCCAGACGGATTCACGGATGGCCTTGTCGTACGAGTAGACAGGCTTCGACTCACGGGGCGCGGCGCTCTGGGCGGCCCCGGGAGAGACAAGGACGGCAAGGAGTGCGGCGGTGGCCGCTGTCGCGAGCGTCCTCCACAGGGGGCGCGTGCGTCTCTCAGGTATCGGCATGGGGCGGAAGCTACCCCGGTGAACTCCCTTGCAAAAGAGGGCAGTCCTTGGCGATGAAAGGTCCATGGGACGGATTGGCACATGTCGGCCGAATGGCGATCGTGTGACACGTGAGGCCATGGACATGACCGGGTCGGGAGGGGCTGAATAGGGTCGGCAACAACGTTCACGGCCCTACGACTTGGAGCTTTCGTGTACCGCAGACTCATCGCCCCGGGCGCACTGGCGGCCGCTCTCATGCTGGCGATCCCGGCATCGGCGGCGGACTTCTCCCCTGGGGCTTCGGGCATCGGCGACCCCTACTACCCGGACTACGGGAACGGCGGCTACGACGTCTCCCACTACGACCTGCGCCTGAAGTACCAGCCGAAGACGGACCTCCTGGAGGGCACGGCGACGATCCTCGCCACGTCCACGCAGGACCTGTCGCGCTTCGACCTCGACTTCGGCCTCAAGGTCAGCGAGGTCCTCGTCAACGGCAAGAAGGCCAAGTTCGCCACGTCCGGCGTGGAGGAACTCGAGGTCACTCCGCCGGCGGGCCTGCCCAAGGGATCGACGTTCACCGTCGTCGTCCGCTACGCCGGCAAGCCGTCCGAGGTGAAGCTGTACGGCTTCACGTCCTGGCAGCGCACCCCGGACGGCGGCATCGGGGCGAACGAGCCGGAGTCCGCGGCCTGGTGGTTCCCGTCGAACGACCACCCGCGCGACAAGGCGACGTACGACGTGTCGGTGGCCGTGCCGGACGGGACGCAGGCGATCTCCAACGGCGTGCTCCAGTCGCAGTCGTCGAAGCTCGGCTGGACGCGCTTCAACTGGCGCTCCAACAAGCCGCAGGCGACGTACCTGACCACGCTCGCGGTCGGCAAGTTCGACATCACGACCGACAAGACGGCGGACGGCCTGCCGGTCGTGAACGCGTACAGCAAGGACCTGGGCGACAACTACGGCGCGGCGCGCGCGAGCGTCGAGCGGACCACCGAGGTCGCCGAGTGGCTGGAGACGAAGTTCGGGAAGTACCCGTTCAACGCGCTCGGCGGGTACGTCCCGAACGTGCCGTCCGGCTTCGCCCTGGAGACGCAGACGCGGCCGTTCTACAGCCCGAAGCAGTTCGCGAACGGGTCGAACGTGTCGGTGATCGTGCACGAGCTGGCGCACCAGTGGTACGGCGACAGCGTCTCCGTCGACGGCTGGAAGGACATCTGGATCAACGAGGGCTTCGCCCGCTACAGCCAGTGGCTGTGGTCGGAGAAGGAGGGCGAGGGCACGGCGCAGGAGCTGGCGGACTACACGTACGCGCAGCACCCGGCCGACGACGCGTTCTGGCAGGTCAAGCCCGGTGACCCGGGCGCGGAGAACCAGTTCGACATCGCCGTGTACGACCGCGGGGCACTCGCCATCCAGGCGCTGCGCAACGAGGTCGGCGAGAAGAAGTTCGCCGCGATCCTCAAGGGCTGGCCGCAGGAGCACGCGTACGGGAACGCGAAGGTCTCCGACTTCGTGAAGTTCGCCGAGAAGGTCTCGGGCAAGCCGCTGGCGGGGCTCTTCGACACATGGCTCTACCAGCCGTCGAAGCCGGGCACGGCAGCGGCGCAGCGGGACCGGGTCGCGCGGGCCGGGGTGGCGCCGGCGAAGCCGAAGTCGTGGAAGCAGATCGCCGCGACGAATTCGGTGCACGACCACTGACGCCTGATCGCGCCGTGAGCAGTGGCCTCTCGGGGTCAGCGGGCGCGGGCCGCTTCGGCGGCTCGCGCCCGTCTCGCCATCGGCAGATAGCGCAGGCGCTCCGGCAGGAGCGGCACCACCTGTTGTACGACCGCGCCGAACCGTCGCAGCCTGCGCTCCTGGACCGGGGTCCACGGCAGGCCGATGGCCTCCCGCGCGTCGGGCGGCATCAGCCCGATCGTGAGGAAGCGGCGGAAGCGGGCCAGCGGGGGCAGCAGCACCGGCCACAGTGCGCGCAGCACGAGCCTGACCGGCAGCGGCCCGCGGTCGGGCGGCGGGACCGGCACGTCGACCGCGACGAGTTCACGGACGACCGCCGTCAGCTCGATCTCGTCGGCCAGGACCTTGCGGTAGTAGGGCCAGAACTCCTCGACGGTCAGCGGCATGTCGCGGTCGTGCAGGCCGAGGATCCGGCCGACCTGGAGCCACTCCGCGTAGAGCCGGCGCTCCTGCGCCTCGGTGAAGGGACGGCGGCCGAGGTAGCGCTGGGCCTGGCGGTAGACGGGGAAGCCGGTGGCGTGGACCCAGGCGTAGTTGGCGGGGGTCAGCGCGTGGTAACTGCGACCCCGGGTGTCGGTGCCGCGGATGGTGCGGTGGAGCTGCCGCAGCCGGCGCCCCTCCTCCGCGGCGGCGTCACCGCCGTAGACCCACAGCATCACCGAGCGCAGGGACCTCTCGCCGCGGCCCCAGGGGTCCGTGCGGAACACGGAGTGCTCGTCGACGCCCGCGCCGACCGCCGGGTGGGCGACCTGAAGGGTGAGCGCCGCCGGAAGCGCCAACAGGGACCGCACCTCACCTGCGATGTCCCACAGGATGCCACCGGGCGGGGGCGGCTCCGGATCGGGCTCGTGCTGCTTCATACGGCTCCCCAGCGGTTCCCGGGTGATACGTGATCCAGTATGCGACCCCGGGGCCCGGTGGTGCCGGTCAGGGGTGGCGAACTGTTGGGCTTTGAGCGTGCTTCTACCGCGCAGGAGTGAGCGTGAGTGTGTGGAGCGTGCGGTGGGAACGCAGAATCCTGTGTCGAGTGCGTGACCTTGGTCGGGTGGGGTTCGTTGGGCGGGTGGACTGATGATCGGATTGCGTGAGTGGCTCGCTGGACGGAGTGGGTGGGGTGGCGGGGAAGGCGTTGCGGGTGTTGGCGGCTCCGTTCGTGGCTTCGTCCCCGAGCGGGGTAGCGGTGCGGACCCGTCTCAAGGGCCTGTCCCCAACCGATACCGAGGTGCTCGGTGCGGTGGGGCGGCATTTGGGGTCGTTGGCCGGACGGGATCTGAAGGTCCGCAGCAGGGCTGGGCTCGGTCACGATGCCGGTCAATGGGCGGTGCGTAAGCGGGATTTGAGTGCCCTCTCATCGGCGCGGTGGGCGGGGTCGGTCACCAAGGCCTCGCATGACCAGTGGGCGCTGGCGCGGCGGTGCCTGGCCGCGCATGTCCGGGAGTTGGAGGCGGGCATCACCTGTATCCGGCAGCGCCTCGCGCTGGAGCTGGGCGCCAAGGGCGAGCGGGGCGTGCCGGGCGGGTATCGCTCCCGGCGTGAGTGGCATGCCAAGTCGCGCCGCCTGCGCGTCCTTGAGGACCGTTTGGCCCTGGCGCGGGCGGATTGGGTGGCAGGCCGGGTGCGGGTGGTGCGTGGCGGCAAGCGGCTGGCCAATACCCGGCATCACCTGGATGCGGCCGGGCTCAGCGAGCAGGGGTGGCGCTCTCGTTGGGAGGCGGCCCGAATGTTCCTGTCCGCTGACGGCGAGTCCGGCAAGCGCCTCGGCAACGAGACCATCCGTCTCGATCTTGACGGACAGTTGAGCCTCAAACTCCCCGCCCCGCTCGCCCACTTGGCGAACGCCCCGCACGGCCGCTACGTGCTGGCCGCCCGGGCGGTGTTCGCGCACAGGGGCCAACAGTGGGCGGACCGGGTCGTTGACCACCGGGCAGTTGCGTATCGCATCCACCAAGATGTGGTGCGAGACCGCTGGTATGTGACCGCATCCTGGCAACGCACCCCAGCCCCTACCCTCACCCTGGAAGCCGCCCTGGCAGACGGGACCGTGATCGGCGTGGACACCAACAACGATCACTACGCCGCCTGGCGCCTCGACGTCCACGGCAACCCGGTCGGGCGTCCGGAGCGTTTCTTCTATGACCTGACCGGCAATGCCCTGCATCGGGATGCGCAGATCCGGCATGCCACCAGCCGCCTGCTCCACTACGCGCAACGGTGTGGCGCGAGCGCTATTGCGATCGAGGACCTCGATTTCGCGGACTCCAAGACCCGGGAGAAGCATGGCCGTAACAAGCGTTTCCGCCGTCTGATCTCCCGCTTTCCCACCGCACGGCTGGCTGCCCGGCTCATTTCGATGGCTGCCGAGCAGGGCATCAGCGTGATCGCGGTCGATGCCGCGTACAGCAGTCGGTGGGGCGCCGAGCACTGGCAGAAGCCGACCAGCATCCCCACCCATCAGACCACCCGGCATGAGGCCGCGAGCCTCGTGATCGGAAGGCGCGCCCAGGGATTCGGGGCGCGGCGACGGGCGACACCGCCCCCACGCGACCGGAGAGATCGCATGGGGCATCGGATCGCCCAGGCCGCACTCCGAAACCCCGGACGTGAGGGAGACCGCCCACCCCGGACCGGACCACCACCACCAGCAGTGGTGACGCCACCAGGGAAGCGAAAGCGGCGACCCAGCCCGCCCAACACCGTTCGGGACGGGCGTAGCGAACGAGAGTGGATCTACGACTCACTCCCGCTCACTATCTAGAAACGGTGTGCTTTGCCGCCACTGCCCTGCGACTCACTGCCCAACCGGGACGCCAGGTCGGACGCGAGCTCCGAGACACAGGTGCGCAGGTCCGTCTCGGCGGCGGCGACCGGGCCGCGCGGCACGCCGGTGACGTCCGCGCGGGGCCGGACGGGGGCGCACTGGCAAGGCTGAGGCGGTTGCTCGCGCCCAGGGACGACCGTGCCCTGCGCACCCGCCCACCGCCGCGCCCGGGAGAGGACCCCCGCCGCGAACAGGGCGACCGATGCGCCGACTTGACCCACCTTGAGGTGGAATTCCAGGGGCAGGGGTACCAGGGCCATGCCTGGGACCTACCCGACCACCCCCGACTCGCAACGTGCGGCGCGGTCCCCGTGGTCGTACACCGTCACCGCGATGTCCAACAGCAAGGTGGCGTCACCTCGAAGACATACGTGATCTCCGACATGACGCCACCGTAGGAGCTGCCACTGACCGTGGGGGGCGGCGTTATTCGCCGTCGGTCAACTTGGTCAGTTCCTGGGTTGCCTCGCGCCGGATGCGGCGGCGGGCGGCGAACCAGCCGGCGACGAGCAGGACCGCGATGACCGGGATCAGCATCAGGGTCTTGCGGCCCGTGTCCGGGTCGTTCCACATGAGGCCGAGCACGAGCAGCAGGAAGACGATCGTGACGATCTCGGTGACCGGGGACCAGGGCAGGCGGAACGACGGCCGCTTGATCAGGCCCTGCTTGGCCCGACGGACGAACGCCAGGTGGGCGACCATGATCATGACCCAGGTGCCGATGATGCCGATCGAGGAGACCTCGATGACGATCTCGAAGGCGTCGTGCGGGAGGAGGTAGTTGAGGCCCACTCCCAGGACGCCGACACCGGCGGTGAGCAGGATGCCGCCGTACGGCACCTGGCTGCGGTTCATGCGGGCGGTGAACTTGGGCGCGGAGCCCGACATCGCCATGGAGCGCAGGATGCGGCCCGTGGAGTAGAGGCCGGAGTTCAGGCTGGACATGGCCGCGGTGAGCACGACCAGGTTCATGATGTCGCCGATGCCGCCGATGCCCAGCTTGCTGAAGAGCGTGACGAACGGGCTCTCGTTCGACGAGTACACCGAGGACGGGAGCAGCAGCGCGAGGAGCACCACCGAGCCGCAGTAGAACAGACCGACGCGCCACATGATCGAGTTCACCGCGCGCGGGACGACCTTCTGCGGGTCGGCGGTCTCGCCCGCCGCGACACCCACCAGTTCCAGGGCCGCGTACGCGAAGACGACACCCTGCATCACGAGGATCACCGACATCGTGCCGCTCGGCATGAATCCGCCGTGGTCCGTGATCATGCTCAGGCCTGGGGTCTGGCCGTCGATCGGGTGCTGGGTGGCGATCAGGAAGACGCCCACGAACAGGAAGGCGACGAGCGTGGCCACCTTGATGATCGCGAACCAGAACTCCATCTCGCCGAAGTACTTCACCGAGATCAGGTTCACGCCGAGCACGACCGCGAGGGCGATCAGTGCGAGCACCCACTGCGGAATGGTCGTGAAGGCACTCCAGTACTGGGTGTACAGGGCGATCGCGGTGATGTCCGCAATGCCCGTCATCGACCAGTTCAGGAAGTACATCCAGCCGGCGACGTAGGCACCCTTCTCGCCGAGGAACTCGCGCGCGTACGACACGAAGGAACCGGAGGACGGCCGGTACACGACCATCTCGCCGAGGGCGCGCACGACCAGGTACGCGAAGACTCCGCAGACGAGGTACGCGACGGCGAGTGCGGGGCCCGCCGAGTGGAGGCGTCCGCCCGCTCCGAGGAACAGTCCGGTACCGATCGCGCCACCGATCGCGATCATGTTGACGTGGCGGGCCTTGAGGTCCTTGCTGTAGCCGGCGTCACCCGCGTCGGCGGGCGCCTGGGACGCATCTGTGCGGGATGCGTCCAGAGCCGTGTTGGCGGCTTCCTTGCTCACGTGGGGGGATCCCTCTGTGGTGCCCGGATCGCTCCGGGGTCCGGATGTGCTGCGGCCCGCGACATTCCTGACATGGCGCGGGCCGACTGTGCACCTTCCCCCACGAGGCGAGCGGCACGCGGTGGCGGAGATCACATAGCGGCACTTCTCACATGATGATCAGCCTCTGTACAGCGGGTCCTGCAAGGCGTATAAGCACTCGCTCATTTCCGAACGGCCCCTGAGCGTCCGCCATTTCCGCCGCGTCGCGCTTTCACAACATTGGTGTGTCAGCAATACTGTTGAACCTGCCGGGCGTGGAACCGGAGCACGGCAGGACGCGGGACCCGAGAAGCGAGGCGCAGCATGACGACGGACACCGAGGAGCCGACGCTCACGGTCGACGAACTGGCCGCGCGCGCGGGCGTCACCGTCCGAACGATCCGCTTCTACAGCACGAAGGGCCTGCTGCCGCCGCCCGTGATCGGGCCGCGCCGGGTCGGCCACTACGGCCGGGACCACCTCTCCCGGCTCGCGCTCATCGAGGAGCTCCAGCACCAGGGCATGACGCTCGCCGCGATCGAGCGGTATCTGGGGCAGCTGCCGACAGGCCTGAGCGCGCACGATCTGGCGATCCACCGCGCGCTGGTCGCGAGCTGGGCCCCGGACGCGGAGGAGGACGTCACGCGGGCCGAGCTGGAGCGCCGGGCCGGGCACGCCCTGTCCGGGGAGGATCTGGACCGGCTGTCCGCGATGGGCGCCGTCGCGTACCTGGAGGACACCGACAGTTTCCGCGTGGACCCCGGTCTGCTGCGGCTCGGGGTGGAGCTGCTCGGGGTGCCGATCGCGCACGAGACGATCCTCGCGGCGCGCACGGTCCTCATGGAGCACACGCGGGACGCCGCCCAGGAACTGACGCGGCTGTTCCGCGACGAGGTGTGGGGGCCCTACCGGGAGCGGGAGTCGAACCCCGAGGATCCCGCGCACGTGGCGGCGATGAAGTCCCTGTCGGGCCATATGCAGCCGCTGGTGGTGCAGGCCCTGGTGACCGCGTTCCAGCGGTCGCTCAACGAGCAGCTGCGGGAGGCGTTCCGCGCCGAGGGCTGAGCCCCGGCGCGGAACCCCGTGACGGTCAGGCGTCGGTAAAGGTCTCGCCCTTCTCGGCCTTCTCGACGAGCAGCGCGGTCGGCTGGAAACGCTCGCCGTAGCGCTCGGCGAGCTCGCGCGAGCGGGCCACGAATCCGGGCAGACCGCCCTCGTAGCCGTTGATGTACTGCAGGACTCCGCCGGTCCAGCCCGGGAAGCCGATGCCGAAGATGGAGCCGATGTTGGCGTCGGCGACCGAGGTCAGGACGCCCTCCTCCAGGAGGCGCACCGTGTCGAGCGCCTCGGAGAAGAGCATGCGCTCCTGCATGTCCTTGAACGGGATCTCGTGCCCGGGCTTGGTGAAGTGCTCGCGCAGGCCCGGCCACAGGCCGGCGCGCTTGCCGTCCACGTACTCGTAGAAGCCGGCGCCGCCGCTGCGTCCGGGACGGCCGAACTCCTCGACCATGCGGTCGATGACGACGTCCGAGGGGTGGCCGGCCCAGGTGCCGCCCGCCTCCTCGACGGCCCGCTTGGTCTCGTTGCGGATCTTGCGGGGCAGGGTCAGCGTCAGCTCGTCCATCAGGGACAGGACCTTGGCCGGGTAGCCGGCCTGGGCCGCGGCCTGCTCGACGGAGGCGGGCTCGATGCCCTCGGCGACCATCGCGACGCCCTCGTTGATGAAGTGCCCGATCACACGCGAGGTGAAGAACCCGCGCGAGTCGTTCACGACGATCGGCGTCTTGTTGATCTGGCGGACCAGGTCGAAGGCGCGGGCGAGCGCCTCGTCGCCGCTGCGCTCACCCTTGATGATCTCGACGAGCGGCATCTTGTCGACGGGCGAGAAGAAGTGCAGCCCGATGAAGTCGACGGGCCGCTCGACACCCTCGGCGAGCAGGGTGATCGGCAGGGTCGAGGTGTTGGAGCACAGCAGCGCGTCGGGCTCGATGACGTGCTGGATCTCCTTGAACACCTTGTGCTTGAGCGCAGGGTCCTCGAAGACGGCCTCGATCACGGCGTCGCAGCCCGCGAGGTCCTGCGGTTCGGCGGTGGGCGTGATGCGGGCGAGGAGCGCGTCCGCCTTCTCCTGCGTGGTGCGGCCGCGGGAGACGGCCTTGGCGCAGAGCTTCTCGGAGTAGCCCTTGCCCCGGGCGGCGGCGTCGGCGGTCACGTCCTTGAGGACGACCTCGATGCCCGCGCGGGCGCACGAGTAGGCGATGCCCGCGCCCATCATGCCGGCGCCGAGGACGGCGACCTTGCGGACGGTGCGCTTCTCGATGCCCTTGGGCCGGTTCGCGCCGGAGTTGACGGCCTGGAGGTCGAAGAAGAACGCCTGGATCATGTTCTTCGCGGTCTGGCCGGTGACCAGCTCGGTGAAGTAGCGCGCCTCGATGGTCATGGCCGTCTCGAAGTCGACCTGGGAGCCCTCGACGGCCGTGGCGAGGATGTTGCGCGGGGCCGGGTAGGGGGCGCCGTTCAGCTGCTTCTTGAGGTTGGCCGGGAAGGCGGGCAGGTTCGCCGCGAACTTCGGGTTGGCCGGGGTGCCGCCCGGGATGCGGTAGCCGGGCTTGTCCCAGGGCTGCTGCGACTCGGGGTTGGCGTCGATGAAGGCGCGCGCCTGGGTGAGCATCTCCTCGGGGGTGGCCGCCACTTCGTGGACGAGGCCGTTCTCCAGGGCGCGCTTCGGGGTGTACTGGGTGCCCTGGAGGAGCACCTTCAGCAGGGCGTCGGTGATGCCCATGAGACGTACGGTGCGGGTCACGCCACCGCCCGCGGGGAGCAGACCGAGCGTGACTTCCGGGAGGCCGATCTTGGAGCCGGGCGCGTCGAGGGCGATGCGGTGGTGGGAGGCGAGCGCGATCTCGTAACCACCGCCCAGGGCCGCGCCGTTGATCGCCGCGACGACGGGCTTGCCGAGCGTCTCGATGCGGCGCAGGGAGTTCTTGATGCCGGTGCCGGTCTCGAACGCCTGCTGGGCGTTCCCGGGGCCGACCTTCATCATGTCCTTCAGGTCACCGCCGGCGAAGAACGTCTTCTTCGCGGAGGTGTAGATGATGCCGCGGATCGAGTCCTTCTCGGCCTCGGCGCGGTCGGCGATCGCGGCGATGGAGTCCTTGAACGCCTGGTTCATCGTGTTCGCGGACTGGCTGGGGTCGTCGAGGACGAGCGTGACGATGCCGGTCTCGTCCTGTTCCCAGCGGATGGTGGTGCTCTCGCTCATTTTTGCTGCTCCGTAGATGCCAGTGCGGGAAAGGACGGTCAGAGACGCTCGACGATGGTGGCGATGCCCATGCCGCCGCCGACGCACAGCGTGGCGAGGCCGTAGCGCTTGTCCTGGCGCTCCAGTTCATCGATGAGGGTGCCGAGGATCATCGCGCCGGTGGCGCCGAGCGGGTGGCCGAGCGCGATGGCGCCGCCGTTGACATTGACCTTGTCGAGGGAGAGGCCCATGTCCTTGACGAAGCGCAGGACGACGGCCGCGAAGGCCTCGTTGATCTCGACGAGGTCGATGTCGTCGATGGTCAGACCGGCCTTGGCGAGGGCCTTACGGGTGGCGGGCGCGGGACCGGTGAGCATGATGGTGGGCTCGGAGCCGGAGACGGCCGCGGAGACGATCCGCGCGCGCGGGGTCAGGCCGTGGCGCTCGCCGACCTCCTTGGTGCCGATGGCGACGAGGGACGCGCCGTCGACGATGCCGGAGGAGTTGCCCGCGTGGTGGACGTGGTCGATCTTCTCGACCCAGTGGTACTTCTGCAGCGCGACGGCGTCGAAGCCGCCGAGGTCACCGATGTCCGCGAACGACGGCTTCAGCTTGGCGAGCGAGTCGGCGGTGGTGCCGGGGCGCAGGAACTCGTCGTGGTCGAGGACGGTCAGGCCGCTGCGGTCCGTGACGGGCACGACGGAGCGGGCGAAGCGGCCGTCCTTGACGGCGGCGGCCGCGCGCTCCTGCGAGAGCGCCGCGTACTCGTCGACGTCACGCCGCGAGAAGCCCTCGATGGTGGCGATCAGGTCCGCGCCGATGCCCTGCGGCACGAAGCCCGTCTCGTAGTTGGTCATCGGGTCGGCGAACCAGGCGCCGCCGTCCGAGGCCATCGGGACGCGCGACATCGACTCGACGCCGCCGGCGAGGACGAGGTCCTCCCAGCCCGAACGAACCTTCATGGCCGCCAGGTTGACCGCTTCGAGGCCCGAGGCACAGAAGCGGTTCTCCTGCACTCCGGCCACGGTGTCGGGCAGTCCGGCGGCGATGGCCGCGATCCGCGCGATGTCGGAGCCCTGGTCGCCGACCGGGCCGACGACGCCGAGCACGATGTCGTCGATGGCGGCGGGGTCGAGGTCCGGGAAGCGCCGCCGGACCTCATGGATCAGTCCGACGACCAGGTCGATCGGCTTGGTGCCGTGCAGGGCGCCGTTCGCCTTGCCGCGTCCGCGCGGGGTGCGGATCGCGTCGTACACGTACGCTTCGGTGCTCACTCGCTTGCCTTTCAATGAGGGTGGGCCGGGCGATGAGGGTGTCGGCCGGGCCGGGAGGTCGGTGGGGAGTCAGCCGAGCAGGGAGCGCCCGATGATCTCCTTCATGATCTCGGTCGTACCGCCGTAGATCGTCTGGATGCGTCCGTCGGTGAAGGCCTTGGCGACGCGGTACTCCGTCATGTAGCCGTAGCCGCCGTGGAGCTGGAGGCAGCGGTCCGCCACGCGCTTCTGGAGCTCGGTCGCCCACCACTTGGCCATCGAGGCGTGCACCGCGTCGAGTTCGCCGTTCGAATGGTCGACGATGCAGCGGTCCAGGAAGGTCCGGGTGACGGCGCACTCGGTGGCCATCTCGGCTATCTCGAACCTGATGTGCTGGAGCTTGGCGAGCGGCCGGCCGAAGGCCTCGCGCTCCTTGACGTAGGTCGTGGTGATCTCCAGGAGGTGCTCCGCGGCGGCGATCCCGGCGACGGCGATGCCCATGCGCTCCTGCGCGAGGTTCGTCATCAGGTGGACGAAGGCGCCGTTGAGCTCGCCGAGGACATTCTCCTTCGGGACGCGTACGTCGTTGAAGAAGAGCTCGGCCGTGTCCTGGGACTTCTGGCCGATCTTGTCGAGGTTGCGGCCGCGCTCGAAGCCCTCCATGCCGCGCTCGACGACCAGGAGGGTCAGGCCGCGGGCTCCGCCGTCGGGCGTCGTCTTCGCGACGACGATCACGAGGTCGGCGAGGATCCCGTTCGAGATGAACGTCTTGGAGCCGTTGAGCACCCAGTGGTCGCCACGGTCCTCGGCCGAGGTGCGGATGCCCTGGAGGTCCGATCCGGCGCCCGGCTCGGTCATCGCGATGGCGGTGATCAGCGAGCCGTCGCAGAACCCTGGCAGCCAGCGGCGCTTCTGCTCGTCCGTGGCGAGAGACGTCAGATACGGCCCGATGATGTCGTTGTGGAGACCGATCGCGAGGCCGGCGGCTCCCGCGCGCGTGAACTCCTCGGCGATGACGGCGCTGTAGCGGAAGTCGGCGTTCCCGCCGCCCCCGTACTCCTCGGGCACGGCGAGCCCGAGCAGTCCCTGGCGTCCGGCCGCGAGCCAGGCCTCGCGCGAGACGATGCCGTCCTTCTCCCACTGCTCGTAGTGCGGGGTGACCTCCTTGGCGAGGAAGGTGCGCACGGTCTCGCGGAACGCGTCGTGCTCCTCGGTGAAGATCTGCCGTTGCATTGCCATCGTGGTGCCCTTCCTACAGCCAGTTCTTGACGGTCTCGACCAGCCGGGCGGGCTCGGGGCCGACCGGGATGACGTTCAGCATGGTGACGCCCGCGGCGCGGAAGGCCTCGACACGCTCACGTACGTAGCTCTCGGGCCCGCACAGGCTCATGAGCTCGCAGAACTCGTCCGGAACGGCGGCCTCCGCCTCCTTCTTCTTCCCGGAGAGGTAGAGCTCCTGGATGAGCTTGGCCTCCTTCTCGTAGCCGTAGGCCACGGCGAGGTCGTTGTAGAAGTTCTTGCCGACCGCGCCCATGCCGCCCACGTACAGGGCGATGTTGGGGCGGGCGAGATCGCGGGCAGCCGCCGCGTCCTCGCCTATCGCGAGCAGACCGCCCGCGACGACCTGGAGCGGCCCGAGCTCCGGGGCACGCTTGGCGGCGCCCTCGGCGAGCGGGGTGCCCCACACCTGGTGGGCCTTCTCCGGGATGAAGAGGGTGGGCAGCCAGCCGTCGGCGATCTCGGCCGTCATCCGGACGTTGGCCGGGCCCAACGACGCGACGTACAGCGGGACTTCGGGGCGCACGGGCCTGGAGAGGATCTTCAGGGGCTTGCCGAGCCTGCCGCCCTTCTCCGGGGGCAGCGGCATGTCCGTGATGCCGTGGTGGTCGATGACCTCGCGGCGCAGGATGCGCCGGGTCAGCTCGATGGTCTCGCGGGTACGGCCGAGGGGCTTGTCGTACGCCTTCCCGTGCCAGCCCTCGACGACCTGCGGGCCCGACGCGCCCAGGCCGATGATGGCGCGGCCGCCGGAGACGGCGTCGAGTCCGGCGGCGGTCTGGGCGATGAGGGCGGGGGTGCGCGAGTAGACGTTGAGGATCGCGGCGCCGATCTTCATGCGCTCGGTGCGGGCGGCGAGATAGCCCATGATCGTCGGCGAGTCGAAGCCGTAGGCCTCCGCGACCCAGACGGCGTCGAGGCCCGCCGACTCGAGCGCAGCGGCGTCGTCGGCCGCCTGCCGGGGGTCGGCTGCGTAGGCGAGGGGTGCGGACAGCTCCATCAGTTCTCTTCCTTCGTCAGGCTCGGTACGTCCCAGTCGCGGGCCACGCCGGCGGTGTCGGCGCCCGGCTGGGCGGGGCCGCTGCGGACGGCGGTGGGGGTCGCGGAGAAGCGGGGTGCGGGGGCGGGCTGGGTGATGCCGCCGTGGTCGGTGAAGGTGCCGCGCGCGGCCAGGTGGGGGTGGCCGGGCGCCTCGCGCAGGGACAGGACCGGCGCCACGCACGCGTCGGACCCCTCGAACACGGCCGTCCACTCCTCTCGGGTACGGGTCTTGAAGCGGGCGGCGACGGCGTCGCGCAGCTCGCCCCAGCGGGCGAGGTCCTTGCGGGCGGGCGCCGTGCCCCCGATGCCGAGGAGCGCGATGAACTCGTCGTAGAACTGCTGCTCAAGAGCGCCGACCGCCATGTATTGGCCGTCGGAGGTCTCGTACGTCCCGTAGAACGGACAGCCGCCGTCGAGGAGGTTGCTGCCGCGCCGGTCCTGCCAGCCGCCGGCCGCGAGCATGCCGTGGATCATCGCGGCGAGGTGCGAGGCGCCGTCGACGATCGCGGCGTCCACGACCTGGCCCGCGCCGGTGTCACGCGCGTGGTGGAGGGCGGCGAGGATGCCGACGACGAGGTAGAGCGAGCCGCCAGCGAAGTCGCCGACGAGGTTCGCGGGGACGGTCGGCGGCTCGTCCGGCTTGCCGATCATGCCGAGGGTGCCGGTGAGGGCGATGTACGCGATGTCGTGCCCGGCGCGCTGCGCGAGGGGGCCGTCCTGGCCCCAGCCGGTCATGCGTCCGTAGACGAGGCGCGGGTTGCGGGCCCGGCAGGCGTCAGGGCCGACGCCCAGGCGCTCGGCGACCCCGGGACGGTAGCCCTCGATGAGGACGTCCGCCTTGGCGACGAGGTCGAGGACGCGCGCAGGGCCGTCGTCCGCCTTGAGGTCGATGATCACGGAGCGTTTGTTGCGGTTGGTGATGTCGTACTCGGGGTCGATCGCGAGCCCGGCGCCACCGGGGCGGTCCACGCGCACGACATCGGCGCCCAGGTCGGCGAGGAGCATCGCGGCGAACGGGCCCGGGCCGATGCCCGCCAGTTCCACCACGCGCACCCCGGCGAGCGGGCCGCTGTTCGCCATCCCTGCCACTGCCATCGAGCCCCCAGCACTGTGACACAACTGATGTAACACCAGCGATGCTAAGAACGTGTTCCACTCAGCACAACCCCTGGAGAGCAAGCGCTTAGTAATTTACGACGCGCTGCGGTGGTGCTGCCAGGAGACACGTATGGATTCGGCGGCACAGGCCTGGGACGGCATGCCATTACCTCCCGGGGGCGGCGCTCACCGCGCGTCCAGTTCGGCGACGAGCTTCTTCGTGGCCACCGTCCGATAGCTCTCCTCCACCCAGTCGAAGATCAGCTCCGCGCCCGGGGCGCCCTTCACGTCCAGGGGGATCCGCACCCAGCCCGCCTTGCCCAGGCCGTATCCGGCGGGCTCGGCACCCGGTGTCGTGAGCGCGTGCGCGTGGGCCTCCTCGTCCCTGAGCTTGACCGTGAGCCCCATCGGATAGCTGCCGTCGTCGACGCCGAGGAACACGAACACCTTCTTGTTCACCTTCGCGACCGTCTCGCCCCACGGGAAGTCCTCCGTGGCACCCGGCATCCCGAGTGCGAACTCCCGTACGCGCGCCCACGTCTTGAGCGCCCGCTGCGACGGCTTCTTCGGCTCGGCCACGACGACCTCCCGCTCCAGGCGGGGCCCCTGAACCTCCGCTCACCCCTCACGCTAGCCTCGGCCACCGACAACGGCGCGGGGCGCAGGACTGAGGGGTGTCATGACCAGGCAGGACAGCGGGCACGGCGAGGATCGGGACATGCGGGACAGGCCCGGCAGAGCCGACAGGACAGGCCGCGAGTACGACATCGTGCTCTTCGGGGCGACCGGCTTCGCCGGCGCGCTCACCGCCGAGTATCTGGCGGCGCACGCGCCCGAGGGGCTGCGGTGGGCCGTCGCGGGGCGCGACATGGGGAAGCTGGAGCGGCTGCGCGAACGCCTCACCACGATCGACCCCGCGTGCGCCGTGCTGCCGCTGGTCCGCGCCGACGTCGCCGACCCGGCGTCCCTGCGCGCCCTCGCGGCACGCACGCGCGTGGTGGCCACGACCGTCGGCCCGTACGTCACCTACGGCCAGGACCTCGTGGCTGCGTGCGCCGAGGAGGGCACCGACTACACGGACCTGTGCGGCGAGCCCGAGTTCGTCGACGTCACGTACGTCCGGCACGACGCCCGCGCGCGGGAGACCGGTGCGCGCCTCGTCCACGCGTGCGGCTTCGACTCGATCCCGCACGACCTGGGCGTGCGCTTCACGGTGGAGCAGCTCCCCGAGGGCGTGCCGCTGCGCATCGACGGGTTCGTGCGGTCGAACGCGACGTTCTCGGGCGGCACGTTCGCGTCGGCGTTGACGCAGTTCTCGCGGGGCCGGCAGATGCTGGCCGCGCAGCAGGACCGGCGGCGGCACCAGCCGCGCCTCGTCGGCCGCAAGGCGTACGCGCCGACGGGCGCGCCGCGCTACGCCAAGGAGGTCGACGCGTGGGCGCTGCCGCTCCCGACGATCGACCCGCAGGTCGTGCAGCGCTCCGCGCGGGCGCTGGAGCGCTACGGTCCCGACTTCCGCTACCGGCACTACGCGGCGGTGCGGCACCTGCCCGTCGCGTTCGGCGGCGTCGCGGCTACGGGCGCGCTGTTCGCCGCCGCCCAACTGCCGCCCGCGCGCAGGTGGTTGTCGGGACGGCTCAAGCCGGGTGACGGGCCGGACGAGGCGCGGCGCGCGGCAAGCTGGTTCTCGGTGCGCTTCGTCGGCGAGGGCGGCGGCCGCCGCGTGTACACGGAGGTCTCGGGCGGGGACCCCGGCTACGACGAGACGGCGAAGATGCTCGGCGAGTCCGCGATGTGCCTGGCCCTCGACGACCTGCCCGAGACTGCGGGCCAGGTCACCACGGCCGTCGCGATGGGCGACGCCCTGACGACCCGACTGCGGGATGCGGGGATCAGGTTCCGGGTGGCGGCTACGCGGTAGGGGGCTACGCGCGCGGGGACACGCCTCGGGCTTCGCCGAGGACGCGGCAGATGGCTACGCGCGCGTGGCGTTCTCCTGGGCCTCCGCCAGCGCTCGCCTGCACAGCGCATCCGCTCTGCGGGTCGTTTCGGGCTGGCGGTAGTTCGGCGTGAGGCTCAGGGTGTGGGCGCACGCGGTGTCGAGGCTCGTGCGGTGGCCGACGGAGACGTAGACGGGTTTGACGCCGTCGCGGGTGCGCAGGGCCCGGCCGACCTCCTCGTCGCCGTCCAGCAGGGGCGCCGTGCTGCCGCGCGGTGCCGCCGGCTCCTCGTGCGTGAAGGTGAACGGGTTCTTCGCGACGCCGATCGTGGGCAGCCCCGTCAGGACGCCGAGGTGGCTGGCGAGGCCGAAGCGGCGCGGGTGGGCCAGCCCGTACCCGTCGCAGACGACAAGCCCGGGGCGGGAGTTGAGGGCCTCCAGGGCGGCGACGACGGTCGGGATCTCCCGGAAGGCCAGCAGGCCCGGCACGTACGGGAAGGAGATCCGGCCGACGGCGGTGGACTCCTCGACTACGTCGAGGGTCGCCGCGTCGAGCACGACGGCCGCCGCGGCGACGAGGTCGCGCTCGTCGTCGTAGGCCACGTCGACACCGGTGACGAATCCGGTGCCGGGCGGGGGCCCCGGCTCGTCGAGGACGACGCGGGCGCGCAGCTCGTCCTGGACCGCGCGGGCGGAGCGCTCGTCGGTGGGCCAGTCGGCGAGGATCTGTTGGTGGCTCATGGTGGCGACCACCATAGGGCGCGGCGCCGGCGGGCCACGGGTAGCCTGGCGATCATGTTTGTACTTGAGCTGACCTACACGGCCCCGGTCGAGCGCGTCGACGCGCTTCACGAAGCGCACATCGCCTGGCTCGACGAGCAGTACGAAGCCGGTGTCTTCATCGCTTCCGGCCGCAAGAACCCGCGCGACGGCGGGATCATCCTCGCCGTCGGGGACGACCGCGCGCAGATCGAGAAGATCACGGCGGCCGACCCCTTCGTCACCGGCGATGTGTGCGCGTACCGCGTCACGGAGTTCATCGCGAGGAAGACGGCACCCGAACTGGAGCGCTTCCGGCAGCAGTTGGCCGGCTAGTCAGCCCCGGTCAGGGTTCGAGCCGGGCGATGCGTCCCTTCTCGCCCGAGGCCCAGCAGGCGCCGTCGTGGGTGCAGTCCGCCGTGTCGTACGAGCCCGTGTCGACGGTGCGCCAGGTGCGGCCCGCGTCGAGCGTGAGGTCGGTCCCCGTCGGGCCGACCGCGAGGGCGCTCGAGCGGCTGTGGGGGAGCCAGGTGACGCCCGAGCGGTAGGCGGGGACGGGTGCGGCGGACGCCGTCCAGGTGCGGCCGCCGTCGCGCGTCGTGGCCGAGGCCCGGGGGGACGCCTGATCCGCGCGGTAGTCACCGCCGACCGCGAGGCCGTGCGTGCGGTCGCGGAACGCGAGGCCGAAGACGCCGCGCGCCGGGTCGCCCGCCGGGATCGGGGCGTCGGTCGCCCGCCAGGTCAGGCCACGGTCCGACGAGTGCAGCACGCGCGCGCGTGCGGCCCCGCCCGTGGCCAGCCACACGTCACGCGGACCGGAGCTGACCAGGCACTGGCCGCTCGCCGCGAACCCGGCCTCGCCCTCCTGCGCCGCGGGCATGCCGTCGCTGGGCAGGACGTCCCAGGAGCGTCCTCCGTCGCGCGTGGACAGGATCCGGTACTTACCGTCGACGGGGTCGCTCATCGCGAGGCCGTGGCGCGCGTCGAAGAACGTCAGGCAGTCGTAGAACGCCTTCGGGTCGGGGTTGCGGAAGGACTCGGTCCAGGTGGCCCCGCCGTCGTCCGTGCGGAACACCCGCGAGGCGTCGCCCTCACCGATCGCGAGGACCACCGCGCGCCGGCTGTCGAAGGCCTCGATGTCACGGAACTCCAGCTCGTCCGCGCCGGGCGGCGACACGTTACGCCAGTGGGCACCGCCGTCCGAGGTGCGGAGCACCGTGCCCTTGGTCCCGGCCACCCAGGCCACGTCGCGGCTCACCGCGGCAAGTCCCCGGAACCGCGCATCCGTGCCGGCGTCCTTCAGCTCCCAGTGCGGCGTCCCGTGCGGCGTCGCCTGTGTGTGCCCCTCATCGGCCTGCGCCGGACCCGCCGGAGCGAACGCGAGGGCGAGTGCCGCCCCGGCCAGCCCCATGGACACCATGCGTCTCGACTTCCCCATGCCCCTCATGGCGGGCGAAGCTAGCCCACTCCCCCGGCCCCGTCCAGATGGCCCGCGGAACCGGAACGACGCAGACCGGTGACAGAGGTCACTCACCTTTCCTCGGCCGTTCGGTGCACGGATTCCCTCGTTCCGCCGTCTCTTCAAGTGGCGGGGAGTCCTACCCGCCGTCCGACATGCCGTCCGACTCGCCGTCCGAGCTGTTGCCCGAACCGCCGTCCGTTCAGCCGTCACAAGGGAGCAGGCGTTGTCCACCGTCATCGAGCAAGCCGTAGAGGCCCGTCTCGTCGCCGCCGCGCCGCGGATGTCGACCATTCCCGCGACGTTGCGCTACGACATGCGGGACCCCTTCGCCGTGCGCATGTCGTTCCCCGCGCCGGCCACCCTCGAGGACGTCGACGTGAGCTGGACGTTCGCCCGCGAGCTGCTCTCGGCCGGGGTGCTGGAGCCGGCCGGTTCGGGCGACGTCCGGGTACGGCCGTACGGATTCGACCGCACGGTCCTGGAGTTCCACGCCCACGAGGGCACGGCGATCGTGCACATCCGGACGGGCGAGCTGCGCCGCTTCCTCAGCAGCACGGCGGCGATGGTGCCGGTGGGCGACGAGCATCTGCACGTGGACCTGGACGGCGATCTCGCGGAACTGATGCGGGACGCGTACTGACCACCCGACCAGCCCGGCCCCCCGGGCTCAACTCCCGTTGCTGAGCAGGATGTTGAGCTCACCGTATTCGAGCCCGCCGGCCAGGCTCCCGTACGTTCCCTCGGTGAGCAGTTCCCGGGCCGCCCTGCGGACGAGGGCATGCGCGGCCTGCGCGATGCCCGCGCCGACGCTGATCCGGGCGACACCGAGCGCGGCGAACTCGGCCACGGACGGCGCCCCGGGCCACGCCATCACGTTGAGCGGCCCCTCGACACCGGCGACGAGCGCCTTCACGGTCACCGGGTCGACGGCCCCGGGCACGAAGATCCCGTCCGCTCCCGCCGCGAGGTAGCCCGCGGCCCGCTCCAGCGTCGCCGCGAGCCGCTCCTCCGGCTCCCCCACACCCATCAGATACGTGTCGATACGGGCGTTCACGAACAGCGCCACACCCTCCGAATCCGCTGCCGCACGGGCCACCGCGATCCGCTCCGCCTGCGCCTGCACGGGCCGCAGCGGGGCGCTCCCGCCGTGCCAGGCGTCCTCGAGGTTGACGCCGACCGCTCCGGCGTCGAGGACGGCGCGCACGGTGACGGCCACGTCCTGGGCCGCGTCGGCGTAGCCGCTCTCGATGTCGGCGGTCACCGGCACGTCCACGGCGGCGGCGATCCGCGCGACGGCGTCGAGTGCCTCGTCCCTGCCGAGGCGGTCCCCGTCCGCCGCGCCGAGGTCCCAGGACAGTCCGGCGCTGGTGGTGGCGACAGCGGCGGCTCCGGCGTCCTCGACGATGCGGGCACTCGCGACGTCCCAGGCATTGGGCAGGACGAGCGGGCGGCCTGCGACGTGCCGCGAGCGGAAAGCCAAAGCCTGGTCATTCAGGTGCGTACGGTTCGTCATGCCGTAGAGCCAACCATCCGGCCCCCGCGCGCGCTGGCGAAAATCCGACACGTACGCGTGACACCCGCTCAGCCCCTCTTCAGCCCCCGCCCGCCGAGGCCCGCGCCGCCTCCGCCGCCTTGACGGCCGCGGCGAGCGCGGCACGGATGTCGCCCAGGCTCTGCCGCAGTTCGGGGGACATGCCGCCGGCGCGTGTGGCGAGCTGGTCGAGGCGGTCCTGGTGCGTGCGCCGGGTCTTGCCGGGGATCAGCCGGCGCAGCTTGCCCGTGGCGGCGAGCACCGCGAGGACGGCATCGTCCTCGTCCACCCGGCCGACCGGCTCGGCCCCCTCCAGCGCGCCGAGGACCTCGGCCCGCAGCACCTCGACGTATCCGGCGCGCTCCAGGCCGTAGCGGGTCACGGGAAAGAGTCCGAAGACGCGTTTGCGCTCGGCCGACAGATAGCCCTCGGAGGCGAGTTGGCGGCGCACGGTGTCGAGGGTGGCGCCGGAGCGGTAGCCGATCCAGGTGCGCCATGAGCGCGGCCTCGACTCCTCTGCGAGTTCCATCAGTTCGTCGAGGACCGGGTCGCCGGTACGCGCGTCGAAGACCGGGGTGACGACCCCGTCCACGTCGCTGATGATGCGGCGCCGGGCCAGTTCGACGAGCGCGGCGGCGCGGACGGCGAGGGCGAGGTCCGGGGCGCCGGAGACCCTGCCTTTCTCCGTGTCGAAGCCCAGCAGGAAGAGCCGGGCGGGCAGCGAGAGCGAGCCGTGGGGCACGGGGGCCTCCTCCAGGAGCGGGACATGGGTGGGGCCATGGGGGTGGAGCCGTGGGAGCGAGGGGTTCACAATAATTCGTTGACGGCCCAGGGCAGCCTTCCTACGGTGTACAGCGTTCCCGTTGATCCTGTTGTCGTCGATCGGAGTAGGACGTTGCTCTTCTGAGGTTCTGAGACACCGCGTCACGCGGCGCACCCCACCGGTGCCCCACGTGTCCTGCGTGTGCGACCTCGGATGATCGAGCCGTCCTCCTGCCGGAATCCGGCGCGGGACCGTCCTTCGCGCCCCATGCGCTCTCGTTGCTTCCGGCTGTCGTCGCCCGCGGTGTCCCGACGCGTTGCCCACCGTTCCCACCGAGCGACCGCGAGGCCCGTATGTCTACCTCCCCCACGTCCGTCACCTGCACCTCCCTCACCTACGCCTGGCCCGACGGCACACGGGTCTTCGACGGCCTCCAGGCCGCGTTCGGCCCCGGCCGGACCGGGCTCATCGGCCTCAACGGCGCAGGAAAATCAACGCTGTTGAAGCTCATCGCCGGAGAACTCGCTCCGGCCGACGGCACGGTGAAGGTGTCGGGCGAGATCGGCTACCTGCCGCAGAGCGTCACCCTCGAAACCTCCCTCCGCGTGGACGAGGCCCTCGGCATCGCACGTGCCCGGGCCGCGCTGCACGCCATCGAGGCGGGCGACGTACGCGACGAGCACTTCACCGCGGTCGGCGACGACTGGGACGTCGAGGAGCGCGCCGTCGCGACCCTGGACGGGCTCGGCCTGGGCCACATCGGTCTCGATCGCACCGTCGGCGAGCTCTCGGGAGGCGAGTCCGTACTGATCCGCCTCGCCGCCCTGCTCCTGCGCCGCCCCGACGTCCTGCTGCTCGACGAGCCGACGAACAACCTCGACCTGACCGCACGCAGGCGCCTGTACGCGGCCGTCGAGGCGTGGCCGGGCGTCATGGTCGTGGTCAGCCACGACCGTGAACTCCTCGAACGGGTCGACCAGATCGCCGATCTGCGCCCGGACGGCCTCGTCCGCTACGGCGGAAACCTCTCCGCGCACGAGGAGGCGCTCGCGACCGAACAGGAGGCGGCGGAGCGCATGGTGCGGGTCGCCGACGCCGACCTGAAGAAGCAGAAGCGCGAACTGGCGGACGCCCAGGTCAAGTTGTCCCGGCGCAAGCGCTACGGACAGAAGATGTGGGACACCAAGCGCGAGCCCAAGGCGATCATGGCCCAGCGTAAACGGCAGGCCCAGGTCTCCGCGGGCAAGCACCGCCAACTGCACGAGGGCCGGCTCGCCGAGGCGAAGGAGCGGCTCGACGAGGCGGTGGACGCCGTGCGCGACGACGACGAGATCCGCGTCGATCTGCCGCACACGGCGGTGCCGCCCGGCCGTTCCGTCTTCACGCTGAGTCAGCTGCGGATGGCCTACGGGGCGTATGTGAAGGGCGAGTTCGAGGTGCGCGGCCCTGAGCGGATCGCGCTCGTGGGGCGCAACGGTTCGGGCAAGACGACACTCCTGCGCACGATCGCCGGTGACCTCGGTCCCGTTGCGGGCGAGGCGGTGGCGCATGTCCCGCTGCGCTTCCTGCCGCAGCGGCTCGACGTGCTCGACGAGGGCCTGACCGTCGCCGAGAACGTGGCGCGGTTCGCTCCTGGGGCGACGAACAACCGCGTCAGAGCGCGTCTCGCCCACTTCCTGTTCAAGGGGGCGCGGGCCGACCAGTCGGCGGCGACACTCTCGGGCGGCGAACGGTTCAGGGCTACCCTCGCCGCGCTGATGCTCGCCGAGCCGGCACCCCAACTGCTGATGCTCGACGAGCCGACGAACAACCTCGACCTGGCGAGCGTCCGGCAGCTGACCACGGCCCTGGAGTCCTACGAGGGCGCGCTGCTCGTGGCGAGCCACGACCTGCCGTTCCTGAAGTCCATCGGGGTCACGCGGACGCTGCTCATGGAGGGGGGCCGGCTCCGGGACATCACGAAGGGGGAGGTCGGATACGGCGGATAGCCGCGCCGGGGGCTGGCGGCGGGGCGGGACCGGGTGCGGGCAGGGGATTCCGTCGCCGGGGCCGGGATGTGCATGATGTCCGCGCCGGACCCTTGCGCACCCGGCCCCGCCCGAAGTGCTCGCCCAAGTCCGCCCACGAGCCGTCCAAGCACCCGTGGAACCGCCGCCCAAGCCCCGAGGAGTGCCGCCCGTGCCCAGCCAGAAGGCCTTGATCCGCCGCCCGGGACCCCGCCTCGCGGACGGGCTCGTCACGCATGTCGAGCGCACGCCCGTCGATCCGGAGCGGGCGCTCACGCAGTGGGAGGCCTACGTCGCGGCGCTGCGGGAGCACGGCTGGGAGACGGCGGAGGTCGAGGCCGCCGACGAGTGCCCCGACGCGGTCTTCGTCGAGGACGCGGTGGTCATGTACCGCAACGTCGCACTGGTCACCCGGCCCGGCGCCGCGTCCCGGCGCGGGGAGACGGCGGGCGTCGAGGAGGCCGTGGCCCGGCTCGGCTGCTCCGTCAACCGGGTGCGGGAGCCGGGCACCCTCGACGGCGGCGACGTCCTCAAGGTCGGCGACACGATCTACGTCGGACGCGGCGGGCGCACGAACGCCGACGGCGTGCGGCAGCTGCGGGCCGTGTTCGAGCCACTCGGCGCGCGGATCGTCGCCGTACCGGTCAGCAAGGTGCTGCATCTGAAGTCGGCGGTGACGGCTCTGCCCGACGGCACGGTCGTCGGGCACGAGCCGATGGTGGACGTGCCGTCCCTCTTCCCGCGCTTCCTTCCCGTCCCGGAGGAGGCCGGCGCGCATGTGGTGCTCCTGGGCGGCGGGAAGCTCCTGATGGCGGCGAGCGCGCCGAGGACTGCGGAGCTTTATTCGGACCTCGGTCTGGAGCCGGTTCTGGTGGACATCGGCGAGTTCGAAAAACTCGAGGGCTGTGTGACGTGCCTCTCAGTCAGGCTCCGAGAGCTGCACTCCTGAGGCGCAATGAAGCCATAGAGGGAGCTGAGACCGGAGGGGCCAGTTCCGGGCGGCCCTTTACAGAGGGTTTAACCTACGGCAACGTAACCTACGACACCGTAGGTACAACCGCTCGTGCCTGCGATTCGACTCCTCGCACTACTCCCGTCCCCCCTGGAGCCCTCGTGACCATCACCTCTCCCCACCTCGGCAGCTCGTCCTCCACCTGGACCGACGCCCAGCTGCTGTACGCGCTGGAGGAAGTGGTCGAGAAGGAACTGAACCGGCACCTCGGGGTGGCCAAGGACTGGATGCCGCACGAGTACGTGCCGTGGGCCGACGCCCGTAACTTCCCCGGTTTCTTCGAGGACGGCGAGGCCTGGGCGAAGGACCAGTCCAAGGTCACCGAGATCGGCCGGATCGCGCTCGTCGTCAACCTGCTGACCGAGGACAACCTCCCCAGCTACCACCACGAGATCGCCTCCCTCTTCGGCCGTGACGGCGCCTGGGGCACCTGGGTGCACCGCTGGACCGCCGAGGAGGGCCGCCACGGCATCGTGATGCGCGACTACCTGCTGGCCTCGCGCGCGGTCGACCCGGACCAGCTCGAGCAGTTCCGCATGGCGCACATGGCCGAGGGCTTCGAGTCCGACAACCGGCACTCGATGCTGCACTCGGTCGCGTACGTCGCCTTCCAGGAGCTCGCGACCCGCGTCTCGCACCGCAACACCGGCCACCAGTCGGGCGACCCGGTCTGCGACCGCATGCTGGCGCGCATCGCCACCGACGAGAACCTGCACATGGTCTTCTACCGGAACCTGCTCGGCGCGGCCTTCGAGCTCGCCCCCGACCTCACGATGCAGGCCGTGCGCGACGTCGTCGTCAACTTCCGGATGCCCGGCCACGGCATGCCCGGCTTCGAGCGCGCCGCCGCCCAGATGGCCATCGGCGAGATCTACAACATGCGCATCCACCACGACGACGTGATCCAGCCCGTGCTGCGCTTCCTGAAGGTCCTGGACATCGACGGGCTCGGCCCGGAGGGTCTCAAGGCCCAGGAGGAGCTCGGTCTGTACATGGGCGGCCTGGACAGCGAGGCCGCGAAGTTCGACGAGAAGCTGGCGGCCCGCAAGGCCCGCATGGCGGCCCGCGCCGCCGGCTGACCCGCCCCCCGTCACGCAAGCACGCCCCGGGCCACGCGCCCGGGGCGTGCCGCGTCACGGGCGTGTGGCCCGCTCAGCCGCGGCGCAGCTGGAGGCGCTCCTTCTCGGAGAGGCCGCCCCAGACGCCGAAGCGTTCGTCGTTGTCGAGCGCGTACTCCAGGCAGGCGGAGCGCATCTCGCACCGGCCGCAGATGCTCTTCGCCTCGCGCACGGAGCTGCCGGGCTCGGGAAAGAAGAAGTCGGCGCCCGTCTGGGCGCACAGCGCCGCGTCCTGCCATGAGGGGACGGGGGCCACGGGAGCGCTCGTCACGGGGCGCAGCGTGTGGTTCGAGTACATGCCGCCGATCGTGCCGCGTGGCGAAAAACAGACGATCAACGACTGATCAACGCGGCGCGCCGGGCGGATCGTGACCTGTGGCCGCCCGGCGCGGCCCGACCCGGCTCAGGTCTGGTCCGGGTCTCCCTTGATCACCGCGAAGCGGGCGCCCTGCGGGTCGGTCAGCTTGGCGATGCGGCCGACGCCGGGCAGGCTCGTGGGCGCGAGGCGCACCATACCGCGGAGCTCCCGCGTCCGGGCGGCGATCGCGTCGACGTCCGGCACATGGAAGTACGGCGACCAGTGCGCCCCGATGTCGGACTCCGACGGGTCGTCGCCCAGCGTGACCATGCCGCCGAACATGTCGTCCGCGCTCGTGCCGGCCGGGTTCACCGTCACATACGTGCCGCCGGGGAACGACACGTCGAACGTGCCCCAGCCGAGCACCGAGCCGTAGAAGTCCTTCGCCGCGGCGACGTTCGGGGTGTACAGCTCGATCCAGTTGAGCGAGCCGTCGTCCGTGGCGAGATCCAGGCCCTTGTTCCGCCCTGGCTGCCAGAGGCCGAACGTCGCCCCCGCGGGATCGGCGATGACGGCCATGCGACCCAGGTCCAGCACGTCCATGGTCTGGAACGGCGCGGATCCGCCGGCCCGCTCGGCGGCCTTCACCGTCGCCTCCGCGTCCGGCGTCTGGAAATAGACGGTCCAGGACGGCGGGGCCTGGTCGGGCGTGACCTGCACACCGCCGGCGACGCTCCTGCCGTCCAGCTGGAACAGGCCGTAGCCACCGACCTCGGGGCCGCCCGACTGGAACTGCCAGCCGAAGAGTCCGCTGTAGAAGGAAACGGCGGCGTCGAGATCCGGGGTTCCGAGATCCAGCCAGTTCGGCGAGCCGTCGACGAAACGGGTGGTGAGCATGGTGCCCTCCTCGTTGAGGGTGCCCCCCTCGCAGGGGTCCCGCTGTCTGCCTCACCGAGTCTGGCACCGCGCACTGACAATGGCCGTTCCAAACGCCGCCGCGCCCCGGACGGCCACCTGGCCAACGCCGGGCCACCGCGCAGCCATCGCCCCGGTCACCGCCCACCCATCGCGTCACCCATTGCGCCAGCCACCGCGTCAGCTACCGCCAAGAGTTGAACGGTCCACAGAAATGGGAGCGCTCCCCGTCACAAGTCTTGACCCGTCGCACCGCACTCGCAACAGTAGGGCTCCCCCACACATCAGGAGTCCTCCGTGATATCGCGCAGACTGTTCCTGACCGGCGCCGCCACGGCCGCCACCGCACTCACCTACCCGGCCTGGGGCAGTGCCCTCAGCCCGGACGCCAAGGCAGCCCCCGCCACCTGCGAACTCGCCCTGCAGAACAAGTCGTTGCCCGGCACCGTGCGCGCCTACGTCACGGGCCACGAGCAGGGCACCGACCGCTGGGTGCTGCTCAAGCCCGACGGCGGGGTCTACCACCCCGACTCACCGGCCGCCCCGCAGACCCCGCTGCCCGTCGACTGCGCCATCCCCCTGGGGTCCGCGGGTTCGGCGCCGAAGGTCTTGACGCTCCCTCAGATGTACGGCGCCCGCGTCTACTTCGTACGCGACAACACGCTCGACTTCTTCCTCAACCCGGGCCCCTCGCTCGTCGAGCCGGCCTTCGCGACCTCCGCCGACGCGAACTACGGGAAGACCTGGTCGTTCTGCGAATTCACCTTCAACTCCGACCAGTTGTACGCGAACATCAGCTACGTCGACCTGGTGACCGCCCTGCCCATCGGCCTGACCCTGGAGGGCGACGCCACGCACACCGTCGCGCCGCTCCCGGACGGCGCCGTGGAGAGGATCGCCGCGGATCTCGCGGCCCAGACCGCCAAGGACGGGCAGCCCTGGGACAAGCTCGTCATCCGTGGCGGCGACGGCAAGGTCCTGCGCGTCATCTCGCCGCAGAACCTGATGGCCCCGTACTTCGACCGCCCCGACCAGATGCCGTTCAGGGACGTCTGGGACAGCTATGTCGACCAGGTCTGGGAGAAGTACCGCTCGACCGACCTGAAGATCGACCTCCAGGGCGGCCGGGGCGTGTTCACCGGTCGCGTCAGCGGCGACACCCTCACCTTCAACGGCGGGCACAGCTTCCCCAAGCCCGCCTCGAAGGACATCTTCACCTGCAACCACGGCCCGTTCACCAACAACCCCGGCGACCCCGACGACAAGAAGGGCCTCCTCGCCCGTCTCGCCGCCGGGTTCAACCGCAGCATCATGCTGACCCACCCCGAGCAGCCGAACGGCACCACGACGGCCGACTACTACCAGGGCGACGTCACCAACCACTGGTCGCGGGTCGTGCACGCCAACTCGCCCATCGGGTACGCCTTCCCGTACGACGACGTGCGTCCCGACGGGCAGCCGGACGTGTCCGGCGCGGCGCACGACGGGAACCCGCGGCGCTTCACCGTCAGCGTCGGATCGTAGGTCCCGGGCGGCTCATGCCCCGGCGTCCTCGCGGATGAGCTCTGCCGCCTTCTCCGCGAGGGCGACGGTCGGGGCGTGGGTGTGGCCGCGGGTGATGCGCGGCATCACCGACGCGTCGACGACGCGCAGGGCCTCGACGCCCCTGACCCGCAGGCGCGGGTCCGTCACCGAGCCCTCGTCGGCGCCCATACGGCACGTGCCGACGGGGTGGTAGAGCGTCTCGGCGCCCGCGCGGATCACCTGCGCCAGCTCCTCGTCGCCGACGGCCCCCGGGTACGGCCCGAGGGGCCCGTCGGTGTACGGGGCGAGGGACTTGGCCGCGAGGAGCTCCTCGGCGCGGCGCACTCCGGCCATCAGCGTGCGCAGGTCCTCGTCGCGGGCGAGATAGCCGGGGTCGATCAGCGGCCGCGCCGAGGGGTCCGCCCCGCCCGCGGTGATGCGGCCCTCGCTCGCGGGCTGGAGAAGGACGACGCCGATCGTGATGCCGTGCTCGACGGGCGGGGTGAGCCCGTGATTGACGAACGGCACGGGCGCGTAGATCAACTCGATGTCGGGGGCGGCCAGTTCGGAGCGTGTCTTGATGAAGGCGACCGCCTCTCCGACGTTCGACGTGAGCGGTCCGCGCCCGGCCAGGAGGAAGCGGCCGACATTGGCGAGGGAGTCCGCGCCGGTGAGGGTGATGGGCCGGGGGCAGCGCATCGTGACGGCGAAGGAGAGATGGTCCTGGAGGTGGCGGCCCACGTCGGGAGACGCGACGCGGACGTCGATCCCGGCCTCGGCGAGCTGTTCGGGGTCACCGACGCCCGCCTGCTGGAGCAGCTGCGGTGAACCGATCGCGCCCGCGCTGAGGATCACCTCGCGGCGGGCGCGCAGGATGCCGGGGACTCCTTCCGCGACGACGCCGGCCACGCGGGTGCCGTCGAAGTCGAGGCGCGTGACCCGGGCGTCGGTGTGGATGTGCAGGTTGGGCCTGCGCGCGGCAGGTTTCAGATAGCCGTCGGCCGCGCTCCACCGTCGGCCGCGGCGCTGGTTGAGCGGGGTGAGCGCGAAGCCGCCGTGGTCCTCGTGGTTCAGCTCCGCCAGCTCGCGCAGACCGGCGGCGCGGCAGGCGTCGAGGAAGGCGGACGTCGTCACGTTCGGGTCGCGCGGCGGGGAGATCCACAGCGGGCCCTGGGTGCCGTGCGGGGAGTCGGCGCGCCGGGTGCCCGCCCAGCGTTCGGCGCGCTGGAAGTAGCGCGCGAGCTGCTCGTAAGACCACTCCTCGCCGGCCGCCTCGCCCCACGCGTCGTAGTCGTCGCGGTGGCCGCGCACCCACATCATGGCGTTCATCGAGGAGGAGCCGCCGAGTGTGTGGCCGCGCGGCCAGTACAGCTCGCGGCCGTCGAGCGCGGACTGCTTGGACGTCGAGTAGTCCCAGTCGTACGGCGTCCTGAACAGCTTCGGGAACGCCGCCGGGATGCGGATCTCGGGTTTGCGGTCGCGCGGGCCCGACTCGACGAGCGCGACGCGCACGGCCGGATCCTCCGACAGCCGCGCGGCCAGCACACAGCCGGCCGACCCGGCCCCGACGATGACGTAGTCGTACTCGCTGTCCTTGCTCAACTTGACTCCCCGGATGGGTGGTTGGGGTCAAGGTGATGATCCCCGTCCTCCCCGGAGGTGTACACCCGTCGCGTACGCCTCGGTCAGCCGCTAGCCGGTGTGACCCGCCGGGTGGTGCGGTTCGTAGCCCGGGATGGTGCCGTCCTCCTTCTTCACCAGGAACAGCCCCACCATCCCCATGTCGGAGTGGCTCTGCACGTGGCAGTGGTACATCCAGGCGCCCGCCCCGACACCCTCGCCCGCGATGATCTGGAAGCCGAACGAGTCCGCGGGGCCGACGATCTTGTTGTCGACGACCCGGCTCGGGTCGTCCGGGCCGGTGAGCATGCCCGTACGGTTGTCGGCCCAGCGATGACCGTGCATGTGGAAGGTGTGGTAGTACTCACCGTGCGTGATCATGACGATCTCGACGCGATCACCCACCGTGGCCTCGAAGTCGGGGCCTTCGTGCGCCGGCTTGTTGTTGATGGTCATGTCGTTGAAGACGATCGTGAACGTGGCGTCCGGGAGGACGTCGCCCTTGCGCCGGACGATCACCGGCCCGTACAGGCCCTTGCGGATGCCGCCGGTGCCGTGTTCCGTGCCGACGACGTGGTCGTGGTAATGCCAGTACCCCGCACTGCCCACGCGCCACGTGCCGTCCTTGCGCCGGCCCGGGGCGTGCGTGCGCCAGGTGTAGGTGCGCTTGCCGCCGGGTTCGACATCGCTCTTGTTGAGCTTGGTGCCGTCGCTGGAGACCTCGTAGTCGAGGCCGTGGACGTGCAGGCTGGCCGCCACGTCCATGGTGTTCTCGAACTCGATGTGCAGGGTGTCGCCCTCGTTGAGCTCGATGAGGGGGCCGGGTACGGATGCCTTCCCCTTCTCGAACCCGTAGCCCATCTGCCCGTCCGCGAGCTTCTCGGCGTACATCTTGATGTGCCTGACCTCACCGCCGGCCGGGGCCGTGCGCACCGGGCCGTCCGCGGGGGCGGCATCCGTCGCCGCGATGAGTGACAACGATGTCGCCGTCGTCGCGGCTGCGGCCCCGCCCATCAGCACCCGCCGGTTGAAGCTGCGTCTGTCCATGTCGAACTCCCCACTCTCGTACGGGACTTACGCGGACGTGCCACCAGGGCCTGCCGTGACGACCAGAGAGACGGTAACCGGGTGATCTTCGTTTATCCACACTCAGGACAAAGTTCGCGCCACTGCGGCCATACCTATTGGCGAGCCGCGAAAAGAGGTCTAGCTTCATCCGCGCCGTACCTGTGACCGACGAGGGGTGGGTGAACTCATGCGGTCCACGCCGCATCAAAAACCCTTGGGCGTAAGAGGGTTGGACAGAGAAAGACGCAGACGACGCCGTGCCGTCGCCGCGGTCCTGGCGTCCGGGGCGGTCGCCGCCGGACTCCTCACCGGGCCCGCCGCCAGCGCGCGTCCGTTCCCCGAACCATCCGTGACAACGATGTCCCTGCCGTCACCTCCCGGCGGGGCGAACGTGCGCGTCCTGGTGTACTACGGCTCCGCCGCGGGCGGCGACGAGTCACCGGTGGTGAACGCGGGGATCGCGGCCATCGAGAAGATCGGCCAGAGCGGCCCCGCCGCCCAGCGCTTCAAGATCACGGCGACGGACGACGCGTCCGTGTTCACCAACGCCACCAAGCTGGGCCGTTTCAACGCGGTCGTCTTCCTGACCGGCGGCGGCGACGTGCTCGACCCGGACCAGGAGGCGGGGCTCGAGTCGTTCATGGAGGCCGGCGGCGGATTCGTCGGCATCCATGACGCGGCCCGCGCCGAGCCGTACTCGGACTGGTTCACCGGCCTGATCGGCGCGCGCCCGGCGGACTCCAGCCCGGCGAACGTCCAGCGGGCCACCGTCGAGGTCGGTGACCGTCAGCATCCGGCCACCAAGGACCTTCCCGTGCAGTGGAAGCGGCCCGACCAGTGGCTGAACTGGGTGAAGAACCCGTCCGGCTCGGTGCACACCGTCGCCCGGGTCCGCGAGTCGACGTACCAGCCGGGCGCGAGCGCCAACGGCGCGGACCACCCGGTGTCCTGGTGCCGCGACTACGACGGCGGACGCTCCTTCTACACGGGCATGGGCGGCACGGCCTCCAGCTACGACGAGGTGGACTTCCAGTCGCATCTGCGCGGCGCCCTGCTGTGGACGAGCCGCATCGTACGCGCCGACTGCAAGGCCGCGATCGACTCCAACTACAAGGCGGAGCGCCTCACCCAGCCCAACCAGGCCGGCCAGAACGACCAGATCGGCGAGCCGCACGGCCTGGTCACCGCGCCCGACGGACGCGTCCTCTACATCGGCCGCGGCGGCGCCGACTCCTCGCAGTCGGTGATCACCGACTGGAACAACCCCGATGTCGGCAAGGGCAAGGGCGAGATCCACGTCTACGACCCGAACACCAAGAAGGTCACCCAGGCCGGAGCGCTGACCGTCTTCGGCAACAAGGGCGGCGGCGACGAGCTGACCAAGGTCGAGGAGGGTCTGCTCGGCATCGAGCTCGACCCGAAGTTCGAGCAGAACGGCTGGGTGTACCTGCACTACACCCCGCACTCGCAGATCGACCGTGACAAGCAGATGGCCGAGCGCCGCGTCTCGCGTTTCACGCTCGACCTGAACACCAACAAGCTGGACATGGGCAGCGAGAAGGTGCTGCTCAAGTGGCCGGTACAGATCCACAGTTGCTGCCACGCGGGCGGCGGGATGGCCTGGGACTCCAAGGGCAACCTGTACATCGCGACCGGTGACAACAACTCCTCCGGCTTCAGCGACGGCTACTCGGGCAACAACCCGCAGCCGAACTACAAGGGCGTCTCCTTCGCGGACGCGCGCCGCACCGCCGGCAACACGAACAACCTCAACGGCAAGATCCTGCGCATCCACCCGGAGGCCGACGGCACGTACACGCTGCCGGAGGGCAACCTCTTCACCGGCAAGGAGACGGCCGAGGGCGGCGGCAAGACGCGCGGCGAGATCTATGTGATGGGTGTCCGCAACCCGGCGCGCATCTCCGTCGACAAGAAGACCGACACGCTGTACGCGGGCTGGGTCGGCCCGGACGCCGGTGAGCCGTCGACGACCTGGGGTCCGGCGAAGTACGACACGTTCGCCGTCATCACCAAGGCGTCCAACCGCGGCTGGCCGTACTGCATGGGCAACAAGCAGCCCTACCGCGACCGCAATCTGCCGGACCCGACGAAGCCGCTCGGCTGGTACGACTGCGACCACCCGAAGAACGAGTCGCCGAACAACGACGGTCTCGTCAACCTCCCGCCGGTCACCGGCAACAACATCTGGTACTCGCCGCAGGGCGGGGCGCCCGACTACCCGCGCGACGCCAACGGCATCCCCTCGTACAAGAAGGAGGAGGCCAAGTACCTCCTGCCGTGGCTGAAGGGCGGCGGCCAGGCGGCGATGAACGGTCCCGTGTACCGCTACGACGCGTCCGTCCCGAACGCCGACAAGTGGCCGAGCTACTGGGACGGCAAGTGGTTCGTCGGTGACTTCTACGACGGCACGCAGCCGCGGCACGCGGTGATCACCGACCCGAAGACGGCCGGCGACGGCGGCATCCCGGTGCACGCCGAGAACCTCAAGAAGATCGTGCCGGTCGGCAACGACGGCATCAAGAACCTCATGGACTGGAAGTTCGGCCCCGACGGCGCGCTCTACGTCCTCGACTACGGCCGCGGCTTCTTCACCTCGGACGCCAAGTCAGCCCTGTGGAAGGTGACTTACACGGGCGGCGAGGCGACCCCTGCGGCCGGTGACCTGGCCAGGAAGGCGCAGTGATGAGGATGCGCAGCAAGAACCGGCGAAGACTGTGGACGGCGCTGTTCGCCGCCCTGCTGATGACGCTCGGACTCGGCTCCCCCGTCGCGTTCGGGCAGGACGCCCCCGTCGCCGCCGCGCAGCAGGTCCTGAACTGGACCGGCAGCGACGACATCACCAAGTACGCCTCGGCGCCGACGACGGCGGTCGCGGGCGCGACGACGATCGTCTTCGAGAACAGCGCGGCGACCGGCAACACCATGGGCATGCCGCACACGCTGACGTTCGACACGTCGGACCCCGAGTACAACAACGACGTGTCGGTGAACATCCTGGCCAACCCGAACGACAGTGAGGGCGGCAAGCACTCGGTCGAGGTCACCCTGACCCCGGGCCGCTACCGCTATCACTGCTCGATCCCCGGCCACGAGGGCATGCAGGGCATCCTCGTCGTGACCGAGGGCGGCGACGACACGGCCGCGCCGGAGACCTCGGCGAAGGTCGACGGGCAGAAGAACGCCCAAGGGGAGTACGTGGGTTCGGCGTCGGTCAGTGTGACGGCGACGGACGCGGGCTCCGGTGTCGACAAGGTCGAGTACGCGGTGGGCGCCGACGGCGCCTGGCAGCCGTACACGACCGCGGTGGTCGTCGACCAGGTCGGGGCGCACAAGATCCGCTACCGGGCGTCCGACAAGGCGGGGAACGTGGCGGCGGAGAAGTCGGTCGACTTCACCGTGGTCGCGCCGCCGACGGACGACAAGACGCCGCCGGAGACCTCGGCGACGGTCAGCGGCGAGAAGAACGACAAGGGCGAGTACCTCTCGATGGCGACGGTCACGGTGACGGCTTCCGACACCGGATCCGGCGTCAACTCCATCGAGTACGCGGTGGGTTCGGACGGTGCCTGGCAGCCGTACACCTCACCCGTGATGGTGCACGAGGTGGGCGCCCACACCGTGCGCTACCGGGCCGCGGACAAGGCGGGGAACATGGCGGCGGAGAAGTCGGTCGACTTCACCGTGGTCGCGCCGCCCGTGCAGGACAAGACGCCGCCCGAGGTGTCGGCGAAGGTCGACGGCGACAAGAACTCCGACGGCGCGTACCTCAAGAGCGCCAAGGTGACGGTCTCCGCGACGGACGCCGACTCGGGTGTCGACAAGATCGAGTACTCGCTCGACGCGGGCCCCTACCTCGCCTACACGGCGCCGGTCGTGGTGGACCGGGCGGGCGCGCACACGGTCGCGTACCGGGCGACCGACAAGGCCGGCAACACGTCGGCGGCGAAGTCGGAGGCCTTCACGGTCACCACGGGCGGCGGGGTCCCGGCACCCAACTGCGCGGAGTTCGACGAGCGGTTGACGGTGATCGTCGGCACGGTCGACACGGGCATCCCGAACCGGGTCACCAACAACCGGTGCCGGATCAACGAGTTGATCGAGGACGAGCGGGAGTGGACCTCGCAGGCCCTCTTCCTCAAGCACGTCAAGACCGTCACCGACAAGCTCCTCAAGGAAGGGGTGATCGACCAGCGCGAGTACAACAAGATCAACCGCGCCGCCAAGCAGTCGGGGATCGGCAAGCCCGGCCAGACCGAGGGCTACCGCAAGATCTTCGACGGCACACAGGGCTCGCTCGACAAGTGGGAGCAGGTCGGCGGCGGCAAGTTCGGCCTGAACACGGACGGCTCGATCACGTCGAGCACCACGGTCGAGGGCATGGGCATGCTGTGGTTCCCGCAGCGCAAGTACGGCGACTTCTCGCTGAAGCTCCAGTGGCGGGACGACGCGCCGGGCACGGGCAACGCCAACGGCGGTGTCTTCGTACGCTTCCCGTGGGTCCACGACCACCCGGAGGAGTCGCGGCCGGAGTGGGTCGCCATCAAGTACGGGCACGAGGTGCAGGTCCTCGACCGTCCTGACGGTGACATGTACAAGACCGGTTCGATCTACGGCTTCGACCGCGTGGGTCTCGCGGGCGCGGGCGTCACCCAGAAGGGCACGTGGAACGACTACGAGATCCGTGTGGTCGGCCAGCACTTCTCGATCCTGCGCAACGGTGTCCTGATCAACGAGTTCGACAACACGGGCGGTCAGGTCTTCGAGCCGCCGCGCGGGGACGACCCGGGCACGGACGGCCGGCGGTTCTCCTCCGGCTATGTCGGGCTCCAGGTGCACAGCACGACGGACGTCATCTCGTACCGGGACATCCGCATCAAGGAGCTGTAACAGGCTGTATTCATAAGGGAGTTGAGCAAGTCGAGCCGGGTCAGTCCTCGTGTCTGGCCCGGCTCGGCTGTACCCGCTTGGGCTCGCCCGGCATCTTCGGGTACTCGGGCGGGTACGGCATGTCGCCCAGGCCGCGGTCCCGTTCGTCCTCGTCGGCGAGTTCGAGGAGCGCGTCGAGCCGGAAGGCGTGCTCGTCCATGTCCTCGTGGACGTCACCGAGTTCGGCGTAGCGGGCCGGCATGGAGCCGATGTCGAAGTCTGCCGGGCGCGCGTCGTCGACCTCGTCCCAGCGCAGCGGCGCGGAGACGGGGGCGCTCGGCCAGGGCCGTACCGAGTAGGCGGAGGCGATGGTGCGGTCGCGTGCGGTCTGGTTGAAGTCGACGAAGATGCGCTCGCCGCGCTCCTCCTTCCACCAGGCCGTGGTGACGCGGTCGGGCATACGGCGCTCCAGCTCGCGGCCGCAGGCGATGGCCGCGCGGCGCACCTCGACGAACGTCCAGTGCGGGGCGATCGGCACGAAGACGTGGATGCCGCGGCCGCCGGACGTCTTGGGCCAGCCGCGCAGGCCGCCGAAGTCATGGAGGACGGAGCGCAGCTCGTGGGCGGCGCGGACGGCATCGGTGTAGTCGGTCCCGGGCTGCGGGTCGAGGTCGATGCGCAGCTCGTCGGGGTGGTCGGGGTGCGCGCGCCGGACGGGCCAGGGGTGGAAGGTGAGGGTGCCGTACTGGGCCGCCCAGATGACGGCGGCGATCTCGGTGGGACACATCTCGTCCGCGTGGCGCCCGCTGGGGAAGGTGATGGTGCCGGCGGGGATCCAGTCGGGCATGTTCTTGGCGGCGCGCTTCTGGTAGAAGGACTCGCCGTCCAGGCCCTCGGGGTAGCGCTGGAGGGTGGTGGGGCGGTCGCGCAGGGCGCGCACGATGCCGTCGCCGACGGAGAGGAAGTAGCGGGCGAGGTCGAGCTTGGTGTAGCCGGGCTCCGGGAACATGACCCGGTCGGGGCTGGACAGGCGTACCGTCCGCTCCCCCGCCTCCAGCTCCACCGCCGCGCCGTTCGACTTGCCCATGCGGGCCACGCTAGGCGCATCGGCCGACTTGCGCATACCGGGCGGGTGAGGGCGCATCGCGTCAGAATCGGCTCATGGTCATGGATCTGCCGGTGATGCCGCCCGTGAAGCCGATGCTCGCCAAGTCCGTCGCGAACATCCCGCCGGGGATGAGTTACGAGGCGAAGTGGGACGGCTTCCGCGCGATCGTGTTCCGGGACGGCGCCGGCCTGGAGATCGGCAGCCGCACGGGCAAGCCCCTGACCCGCTACTTCCCCGAGCTGGTCGCCGCCCTCCTCGACCGGCTGCCCGAGCGCTGTGTCCTCGACGGCGAGATCGTGATCGCCCGGGACGGCCGGCTCGACTTCGACGCGCTCACCGAACGCATCCACCCGGCCGCGTCCCGGGTCAAGACGCTTGCGGAGCGGACCCCGGCGTCGTTCGTGGCGTTCGACGTACTGGCCCTTGGCGACGAGTCACTGATGGACACGCCCATGGTGGACCGCCGGGCCCGCCTGGCCGAGGCGCTGTCGGGCGCGACGCCTCCCGTCCACCTGGCCCCGTCGACGACCGACGCCGAGCTGGCGCAGACGTGGTTCGAGCAGTACGAGGGCGCGGGCCTCGACGGGGTGATCGCCAAGCCCTTCGACCTGCGCTACCGCGAGAACGAACGCCTGATGTTCAAGATCAAGCACGAGCGCACCGCGGACTGCGTCGTGGCCGGCTACCGCTTCCACAAGAGCGGCCCGGTGGTCGGCTCCCTGCTGCTCGGCCTGTACGACGACGAGGGCGTTCTCCAGCACGTGGGCGTGTGCGCGGCGTTCACGATGAAGCGGCGTACGGAACTGATCGCGGAGCTGGAGCCGCTGCGGCTGGAGTCGGCGCAGGACCATCCGTGGGCCGCGTGGACCGAGGAGTCGGCGCACGAGAAGGCCCGGCTGCCCGGGGCGACGAGCCGCTGGACCGGCAAGAAGGACCTCTCGTGGGTGCCGCTCGAACCGCGGCTCGTCGCCGAGGTGGCGTACGAGCACATGGAGAACGGCGCGCGCTTCCGTCACACGGCCCGCTTCCGCCGCTGGCGCCCGGACCGGACGCCCGAGAGCTGCACGTACGCACAGCTGGACGAGCCGGTCCGGTACGACCTGGCGGATGTCCTGCGCTGAGGGCTGTACGCGAGGCGCCGCCGGGTGCCGTCAGGCCAGGCCGACCAGGCAGTCCACGGCGACCGGGGCGCCGCCGTCCGTCACCAGCAGGGGATTGATGTCCAGCTCGCGCAGGTCCGGGGTGTGCAGGACCAGTTCCGCGACGGTGACGAGCACGTTCGTCAGCGCCTCCTCGTCGACCGGGCCGACCTCGTGCGCCACCCGGGCGGCGGCCGCGCGCAGTACGTCCCTGGCAGCCGGCAGCAGTACGGCCGTGCGCGCCGCGTCCGCGGCCTCGGCCCGGTCACCGCCTGCGCCGACCAGCAGGGCAGGTCCGTACAGCTCGTCGCGCACCGCGCCCACGGCGACCAGACCGCTGTGCGGGACCAGTGGCTGCACCACCAGACGGCGCGCGGTGCGTACGCCCTGCCGCTCTGCGAGCGCCGCCAGTTCCCTGACGACGTCCGGCACGTCGGCAGCCGGTACGCCGATGCGCACCAGCCCGAGCTTCGCCCGGTGCACCGCGTCGGGGCTGTCCACCTTGACGACATAGCGGCCGTCCGGCGCATCCGGGAGCACCAGATCGTCCGCCGGGTCCGAGCAGACCGCCGTCAGCGCGTACGGCACGCCCAGCAGGCTCAGGGCCGGGTGCCCGGCGGCCTCGGTGACCACGCCGGCCACGGCGCCCGCGCGCAGCAGGGCGCCCGCGTCCGACACGGCGGCGGGCGCGTCCCCGGCGGCGGGCGCCGCCTCGGGGACGGGTCCGGTCCCGGCCGCGGCGAGGTGCCGGGTGAGTGCGGCGACGCTGGGCCAGACCGTTCCCGGCAGCAGGCCGTCGGCCGCGCCGGGCGGAGCCGCCGCCCACACCATGCGGGCCGGTGTCCGCAGTCGCGTCATCTCGTCGGCCAGGAGCCGCACCGAATCCACCGCCGAGTCCGCGATGGCGAAGTAGACGACGATCAGGTCGGCGTCCGCCTCCTTGTCGAGCAGGTGCAGCAGTGCCGTGAACTCCTCCACGCTGTCCTTCCACTGGGCACCCACGTCCACCGGGTTCCCCGCACCGGCGAGACCCGGGAAGCCCAGGGCCCCGATCCGCTCGGACAGGTGGCCGGGCAGCTCGAAGACATCGGCACCGCCCACGCTGAGACGGTCGGCGAGGAGCGCCCCGCCGCCGCCCGACATGGTCACCACGACCGTGCGCCCGGCGCTTCGCGTGCGTATCTCCTCGCCCTGCGCGCAGGCCAGCACCGTCTCCGCGAAGTCCTCGTCGTCCTCCGCGACCAGGATCCCGGCCTGCCGGCACAGGGCGGCGAAGAGCAGCGCGTCGCCCGCGACGGCGGCGGTGTGCGAGAACGCCGCCCGCTTGCCCGCCTCACTCACGCCCGTCTTCAGCACGACGACCTGCTTGCCCATCGCCCGTGCGGCGCGGCCGAGTTGGGCCAGGGCCGCCGGGTCGCGCACCGCTTCCAGGTACAGGCACAGCACCCGGACGTCGGGACGGCCCAGGAGGTAGCGGCCCAGACTGGAGACGTCGTCGCAGGCCTCGTTGCCCGCGCTGACGTAGTAGCTGTACGAGACCCCGCGCTGCTCGAGGAGTTCAGCGAGGACGATGCCCATCCCGCCGCTCTGCGTGACGATCGCCACCGGGCCCGGTGCGGGGGCCGGGCGGTCGAAGTAGTGCGTGGGCGAGGCGTGCAGGGAACCCGGGCGGCTCACCAGGCCCACGCAGTTGGGCCCGACCAGCGGCATGTCGCCGGCCGCGGCCCGGAGCTGCTCCTGGAGCTCGATCCCTTCGGGTCCTGTCTCCGCGAACCCCGCCGACAGGACGATCACCGCGCCGGTGCCTGCGGCCCGTGCACGTGCGACACCGTCCACGGCGGCCTTCGGCGGTACGGCGACCACCAACAAGTCCAGTGGAGCGTCGAGTTCACCGAAGTCGGCGACGGACGGAATCTCTACCTCCGAGCGGGGGCCGACGGCGATGATCTCGCCGTCGAAGCCGCCCGCCCGCAGGCGCTCGACCGTCAGCCGGCCCCAGGTGGCGGGGCGGCTCGACATCCCCAGGATCCCGATACGGCGCGGGAAGAACAGCTGGTCGAAAGCGGCCTTCGACTTCTCTTGCATTCTCAGCTCCGGTCAGTGGTGGTAGCGGGCCAGACCGGGGAGCGCCGCTCGCGGAAGGCGGCGATCCCCTCCTTCGCCTCGGCGGAGGCGAAGTAGGTACGGGAGAGCTCCTGCAACTCCGCCATGAGTGCGGCGCGGCCGTCGGCGGTGGTGTGCGCGGCGGGTCCGTCGAGGAGCGCCTTCGTCCCGGCGAGGGCGGCGGGGCCGCCCCGTACGAGCTGCTCCGTGAAGGAGGTGACCGTCGCGTCGAGCGCTTCGTCCGGTACCGAAGCGGTGAGCAGTCCGCAGCGGGCGGCCCGTGCCGCGTCGAAGACCGCCCCGGTCAGCAGGAGTTCCTGGGCGTTGCGGCGGTCCATCAGGGGCAGGCACACCGCGCTGATCACGGCGGGCACGACGCCGATCCGGACCTCGCTGAACGCGAAGTCGGCGCTGTCGGCCGCGACCGCGAGGTCGCAGGCGGCGATCAGCCCGAGTCCGCCGGCCCGGGCGCGTCCCGCCACGCGGGCGACGACGGGTTTGGGGCATCCGGTCAACTGCCCCAGGACATCGGCGAGTCCGACGCCTTGCGTGGACGGACTGTCCCGGTCGCGCTCCTTGAGGTCCGCGCCGGAGCAGAAGACCGGGCCGGCCGCCGTGAGCACGATCGCGCGCACCCGCGCATCGGCACACGCGTCCGCGAGCGCCGCGTGGAGCTGTGCGAGCAGGGCCCGGGAGAGGGCGTTGCGGTTGTGCGGGGAGTCGAGGGTCACCGTGGCGACTCCGTCGGCGCCGACGTCATAAGTGATCAGTGAGTCCACTCCCTCTCGGCCATTCCTGCACGGGCATTGCCCCGCAGGGGATGTAGAAAATATTCTATTAGTTGTACGGTACATAGATCGGCAGGCGGGCGGAAGCCCTCTGCGCCCCCGTACGCACAGGGCAGTTGCGCAGTTTCCCGGCTACTCAGGAGGCCCATGTGACCCCGTCCGACCCCTCTCCCCTGCGCATCGCCAACTGCAGCGGGTTCTACGGGGACCGGCTCTCGGCCGCCCGCGAGATGGTCGAGGGCGGCCCGATCGACGTACTGACCGGCGACTGGCTGGCCGAACTCACCATGCTGGTACTGCACAAGGACCGCCTGCGCAGGCCCGGCGGCGGCTTCGCCCGCACGTTCGTGCAGCAGCTGGAGGAGGTGCTGGGCACCTGCGCCGAGCGGGGCATCCGGATCGTCAGCAACGCCGGCGGGCTCAACCCCCAGGGCGCGGCCGAGGCGGTCCGCGCGCTCGCGGACCGCCTCGGCATCCCGCTGCGCGTCGCCACCGTCACCGGTGACGACCTCACGGGGCGCCTCGGTGAACTGGCCGCCACGGACGAACCGTTGACCAATATCGACACCGGTGAGCCGCTCGCCGCCCTGGGCCGCCCGCCGATCACCACCAACGCCTATCTGGGCGGCTCCGGGATCGCCGCCGCGCTGCACTCCGGCGCCGATGTGGTGGTCACCGGCCGGGTCACGGACGCCGCCCTAGTGGTGGGCCCCGGCATGTGGCGCTTCGGCTGGGACCCGGGGCGCGCCGAGGATCTTGACGCGCTGGCCGGGGCGGTGGCCGCGGGCCACGTCATCGAGTGCGGCTGCCAGGCGACCGGCGGCAACTACTCCTTCTTCCAGGAGGTCCCCGACCTCGCGAACTGCGGCTTCCCGCTCACCGAGCTCCACGCGGACGGCAGTTCGGTGATCACCAAGCATCCCGGTACAGGCGGCCTGGTCTCGGTGGGCACGGTCACTGCCCAGCTCCTGTACGAGATCGGCTCGCCGCACTATCTCAACCCGGACGCCGGCGCCCGCTTCGACACCCTGCGGCTGATCCAGGAGAGCCAGGACCGGGTGCGGATCGAGGGCTGCCTCGGCACACCCGCCCCCGAGCGGCTCAAGGTCGCCGTGAACGCCGACGGCGGCTACCGCAACACGATGACCGTCTCGATCGCCGGTCTCGACGTCCCGGCCAAGGCGAAACTCGCCGAGGAGGCGGTGTGGGCCCGCATCCCGGGCGGCCGCGCGTCCTTCGAGCGCGCCGAGGTCGACCTGCTGCCCGGAGACCCCGGCGAGCACGCCCCCTCACTGCTGCGGATCACCGTGCTCGACCCGGACAAGGAGAAGGTGGGGCGGGCCTTCTCGGCCGCCGTGGTGGAGACGGCGCTCGCCACGTTCCCCGGCTATCACACCGTCACCCGGCCGTCCGGCGCGAGCTCGTACGGCATCTACTGGCCGGCCTCCGTCCCCGCCCGGCTCCTCACCCATCAGGTGGAGCTGGACGGTGTCGTCACCGCGATCCCGGCCGCGCACCGTGCGCCCGACGCACCGGCCGGCCTCCCGCCGCTGCCGGCCCCCGACCCCGAAGGGCCGAACCCGTTCGCCGGTGAGCACACCGTCCGGCTCCCCCTCGGCACCCTCATCGGCGCCCGCTCCGGAGACAAGGGCGGCAACGCCAACCTCGGCCTGTGGGCGCGGAGTTCGCATGCGTACGCGTGGCTCGACCACCACCTCACCACCGCGCGGCTGCAGGAACTCCTGCCCGAAACCGCCCCGTTGCGCGTCGAGCGGTACCGGCTGCCCAATCTGCTCGCCGTCAACTTCGTGATCCACGGACTGCTGGGCCGCGGTGTCGCCGCCAACACCCGGCACGACCCGCAGGCCAAGAGCCTGGGCGAGCAACTGCGCGCCCGCCTCGCCGACATCCCCACCGCCCTGCTGGCCTGACGTACCTTCCCGAGAGGCACCACCATGCAGTTCACGGATGAACACCACGCCTTCCGCCGCACCGTCCGCGACTTCGTCGAGGCCGAGATACAGCCGCACATGGACGAGTGGGAGGCCGCCGGGATGTTCCCGGCCCACGAGCTGTTCCCCAAGCTCGCCAAGATCGGTCTTCTCGGTCTCGAGTACGACCCGGCGTACGGCGGCGAGGGCGCCGACCACACCTTCACCGTGATCGCCGGTGAGGAACTGGGCCGGATCAACGGCAACGGTGTGCCGATGGGCATCAGCGTGCAGACCAACATGGCCACTCCCGCGCTCGCCCGGTTCGGCACGCACGAGCTCAAGGAGAAGTACCTGGCGCCCGCGATAGCCGGCGAGTACGTCACCTCCATCGCGATCACCGAGCCGGACACGGGATCGGACGTGGCCCGCGTGCGCACCCGCGCCGAGCGCGTCGGCGACGACTGGGTGATCAACGGCTCGAAGCTGTACATCACCAACGGTGTGCAGGCCGACTGGCTGTGCCTGCTGGCCCGCACCTCGGGCGAGGGCGGCTACCGGGGAATGTCCCAGATCGTCGTGCCGACGGACACCCCCGGCGTCACGGTCTCGCGGAAGCTCGACAAGCTCGGCAACCGCTCGTCGGACACCGCCGAGCTCGTCTTCGAGGACGTCCGGGTGCCGGTGTCGAACACCATCGGTGAGGTCGGCCGGGGCTTCCAGCAGCAGATGCAGCAGTTCCAGCACGAGCGGATGATCGCGGCCTATATGACCGTGGGTTCGGTCGGCCACGCCCTGGAGCGCACCCGGGACTACCTCAAGCAGCGCACCACCTTCGGCAAGCCGCTGATCGAGAACCAGTGGATCCAGTTCAAGCTCGCCGAACTGGCCGCCGAGCTGGACCTCTTGCGCCACTACAACTACGCGTGCGCGGAGGCGTACCTGCGGGGCGAGGACACCAGCCGCTACGCCACCATCGCCAAACTCACGTCCGGCAAGCTCGCCCGCAGGACGGCCGACGTCTGCATGCAGTTCCACGGCGGGGTCGGCTACATGGAGGAGACCTGGACCGCCCGCTACTTCCGTGACGCCCGGCTGCGGTCCATCGGCGGCGGCGCGGAGGAGATCATGCTGCAGGTACTGGCCCGTGCGGAAGGGTTCCACGCATGAACCAGGCCCCCCACCCGGTGCTGCCCAGCGCCCTGGACACCGCATCCGGGCCGTACCGGGCGAGCCGCGCGCACATGAGCACGCTGCTCGACGCGATCGCCGTCGAGCAGACCGTCGCGCTGGCCGGCGGCGGCGAGAAGTACACCGCGCGGCACCGGGAGCGCGGCAAGCTCCCGGTGCGCGAACGGATCGATCTGCTGCTCGACGAGCACTCGCCCTTCCTGGAGCTGTCGCCTCTCGCGGGCTGGGGCACCTCCGATCCGGTGGGCTCGGGATTCGTCACCGGCATCGGCACGGTGAGCGGGGTGCAGTGCGTGATCCTCGCCAACGACCCGACGGTGCGCGGCGGTTCGCGTAACCCTTCCTCGATGCTGCGGATGCTGCGGGCACTGGACATCGCGGAGTCCAACCGGCTGCCGGTGGTCAACCTCACCGAGTCCGGCGGCGCGGACCTGGACCGGCAGGCGGAGATCTTCGTCCCGGGCGGCGAGCAGTTCGCCCGCCTCACCCGGATGTCGGCGGCCGGCATCCCCAGCGTCACCGTGGTCTTCGGCCCGTCCACCGCGGGCGGCGCGTACGTCCCCGGCATGAGTGACTACACGATCCTGGTGGAGGACCGCGCCCGGGTGTATCTGGGCGGGCCGCCGCTGGTGAAGATGGCCACCGGCGAGGAGGCCGACGAGGAAGAGCTGGGCGGCGCCGCCATGCACGCCCGGCTCTCCGGGCTCGCCGACTTCCTCGCGGCCGACGAGACGGACGCCCTCGCCACGGCCCGCCGGGTCGTCGGCCAGCTGGGCGTCCGGCGCATGGGGCCGACGCCCCTGCCGAGCCCCGAGCCCCCGAAGCACAGCGCCGAGGAGCTGCTCGGTGTCGTGCCCGCCGATCTGCGCACGCCGATGGATGTGCGTGAGGTGATCGCCCGTATCACCGACGGTTCAGGTTTCACCGAGTTCAAGCCCGAGTACGGGCCCAAGCTGGTGACGGGCTGGGCCGCTCTGCACGGCTATCCGGTCGGGATCATCGGCAACAACGGGGTGCTGTTCTCCGAAGAGGCGCAGAAGGGCGCCCAGTTCATCCACGCCTGCAACCGCTCCGACACCCCGCTGCTGTTCCTCCAGAACATCACCGGCTTCATGGTCGGCACCCGTTACGAGCAGGGCGGCATCATCAAGGACGGTGCGGCACTGATCAACGCGGTCACCAACTCGGCCGTACCGCACCTCACATTGATGGTCGGAGCCAGCTACGGGGCGGGGAACTACGCGATGTCGGGGCGGGCCTTCCGTCCCCGGTTCCTGTTCACCTGGCCCAACCACAGAATCGCGGTGATGGGGCCGAAGCAGCTGAGCGGGGTCCTCTCCATCGTCCGCCGCAACGCCTCGGCGGCCGGGGGTCGGCCGTTCGACGAGGCCGCCGACGCCGAACGGCGGGCGGCACTGGAGGCGAAGGTCGAGCGCGAGTCCAGCGCGCTGTACGCCACCGGCCATGTGTGGGACGACGGCGTCATCGACCCCCGGCACACCCGGGATGTCCTGGGCATCGCCCTGTCCGCCACGCACGCGGCCGAGGTGCGCGGCACCGCGGCGTACGGCGCGCACCGTCACTGATGTCGACGTCATTGATGCACCGTCAGGACACTCACCGCGAAGGAGCGGTTCGTTGATCTCCACCCTGCTTGTCGCCAACCGGGGCGAGATCGCCCGCCGGGTGATCCGCACGGCCCGCGCCATGGGGCTGCGTACCGTCGCGGTCTACTCGGAGCCGGATACCGCGGCTGCGTTCGTCCGGGATGCCGACGTCGCCGTACCCCTGCCGGGCCGTACCGGTGCCGAGACGTATCTGAACGGGGAAGCCGTCCTCGCCGCCGCCCGCCGGGCAGGGGCGGACGCGGTCCATCCCGGCTACGGATTCCTCTCCGAGAACGCCGGGTTCGCCGCGGCGTGTGCCCGTGAAGGGCTGGTCTTCGTCGGCCCGCCCGCGGCGGCCATGACGGCCATGGCGGTCAAGACCGAGGCGCGGCGGATCGCGGAGCAGGCCGGTGTGCCCGTCTCGCCGGGCGCCGAACTCGACGGCACAGAATCCCCGCGGGCACTGGATGAGGCGGCCGCGCGGGTGGGGTTCCCGCTCCTGGTGAAGGCGGCTTCCGGTGGCGGCGGGCGTGGCATGCGGCTGGTCGGGGGCGCCGGGGAGCTGAGCGAGGCGGTCGACTCGGCGCGCCGGGAGGCGGACGCGGCCTTCGGTGACGGGACGGTCTTCCTGGAGCGGTATCTGGGCGGCGCACGCCATGTCGAGGTGCAGGTGGTCGCCGATGCGCACGGCACTGTGCGCACGCTCGGCGACCGCGACTGCTCGGTGCAGCGGCGCAATCAGAAGGTCCTGGAGGAGGCGCCCGCCCCCGGGCTCGGACAGGGCATGCGTGAGCGGATGGCGAAGGCGTCGGTGGCGCTGGCGCACGCAGTGTCGTACGAGGGTGTCGGCACCGTTGAGTTCCTGGTCGACGGCGACGACTTCTTCTTCCTGGAGATGAACACCCGTCTCCAGGTGGAACACCCCGTCACCGAGGAGGTCTGGGGCCTCGATCTGGTGCGGCTGCAGGTGCGGATCGCAGCGGGAGAGCGGCTCGACGAGCTGCCCTGGCCGGCGCGCCCCGAAGGGCACGCGGTGGAGGTGCGGCTGTGCGCGGAGGATCCTGCCTCCGGATACCTGCCCTCCCCCGGCCCGGTGCACCGGTTCCGTACGGCGCCCTCGCCCGGCCTGCGGGTGGAGAGCGCCGTCGAGGACGACACCCTCGTACCCGGCGAGTACGACTCGCTGATCGCGAAGCTGATCGTGCACGCGCCGACCCGGACCGAGGCCGTCACCCGGCTCGGCCGGGCCGTGCGCGCGCTCGAGCTGCACGGCCCGGCCACCAACCGCGACCAGCTCGCCGCCCTCCTCGACCACCCCGCGACGCTCGCATCGGGCGTGGACACCGGCTTCCTGGACCGCACCCCCGAACTGGCCGCGGCACGCCCGGACATGGCGTACCAGCGCGAGTGCGCGGTCGCCGCCGCCGTGTGGGAGCGCCACACCGGCCACGCCCGCGACGCGGTGCTCCCCTCGGTCACGGCCGGTTTCCGGAACATGCCGGCCCAGGTCGCGCCGGGCCGGTGGGCGGGCCCGCACGGGGAGACGTCCGTTTCGCTGCGCGGGGACGTGCGGGCCGAGGTGGACGGGGCCCTGCTGCCGGTGCGCGTCCACGGGGTCGACGCGACGGGCGTGGACCTGGAGGTGGACGGCCTGCGCAGGCGCTTCGGCGTGCACCGGCGGGCGGACCGGGTGTGGGTGAACACCGCGGAGGGCCAGTGCGATCTGGTCCGGTGCGAGCGCTTCCCCCGGGCCGGCCGCTCGCGTGCGGCGGGCAGCCTCACCGCTCCGCTGCCCGGCGTCGTCGTGGCGGTGCACGCCGAGAAGGGCGCGAAGGTCGCCGCCGGTGATCTGCTCGTCATGGTGGAGGCGATGAAGATGGAACACCGTATCGAGGCGCCCTGCGACGGAACGGTCACCGAGCTGCTGGTCGGCGTCGGCGACGGGGTGGACGCGGGAGCCCCCCTACTCGTCCTGGACTGACGGCAGGGGCCGCGGCCACCGGCGGCGCCGGACCTGGACAGCCGGGCCCACCGAGGGCTCGGTAAAGTGATGAGACTGCCCGCGCACAGTGCGGGCCCCCCGCGTACCGCGGGCCGCAGAGGGGAAATCGTGGAGACCAGCGCCGTGCCCGAGCCCCGTCCGGCCCCGGGGCGGCCCCGGCGGCGCCAGCTCAGCGAGGAAGCGGCCGATCACCTGCGCGAGCTCATCATGTCGGGCGGGCTCAAGGAGGGCGAGTTCCTGCGGCCCGAGCGGTTCGCCGACGAACTGGGCATCAGCGTGACGCCGGTGCGCGAGGCGCTGCTGGAGCTGCGGGCCGAGGGGTTCGTGCAGCAGGAGCCGCGGCGCGGGTTCGTCGTGCTGGCACTCACCCGCCAGGACGTGCTGGACGCGTTCCTGGTGCAGGCGCAGCTCGCGGGCGAGCTTGCGGCGCGGGCCGCCGAGCGGATCGGGGACGGGGAGCTCGCGGAGCTGCGCGAGCTGCAGGAGCGGATGCGCACGGCGCTGGCCGAGGGGCGGCACAGCGAGGTGGAGGACTCCAGTTTCCCCTTCCACCGGCTCATCAACCACGCGGCCCAGTCACCCAAGTTGCGCTGGTTCATGCGCACGGCCGGCGCCTACGCCCCCCGCCGCTTCTTCGCGGCGGTGCCCGACTGGGTGTCGCACTCCGTGCGCGAGCACGAGGACATCCTGGCCGCGCTGGCCGCCGGCGACGCCGAGGCCGCCCGCCGCCTGATGCACGCGCACATCCAGCACTCCGGTGACCTGATCGCGGACCACCTCACGGCCCAGCGCTGAGCACTGTTTCGAACATGTTCGACCTGAACTGATCGATCCGCCCCTGGGCGGGTATCACCCACACGTGCGAATGCGACGGATGCGGGTGACGCGGGTGCGGCGGGCCGTGATCGTCGCGGTGGTCCTGGCCGCCACGGCCGCCGGATGCACCGTGGGCGACGGGCACCCGCCGGACGGCCACTCCGCGAGCCCCACCGGCGAGGGAGCCCGCGGCCCCGTCCTCGCGGTGAAGATCGACAACGTGGGTCCGGCGCGCCCGCAGACCGGCATCGGCCGGGCCGACATCATCTACGCCGAGCAGGTGGAGAGCGGCCTGAGCCGGCTCATGGCCGTGTACGCGACCCGGCTGCCGCCCGTGGTCGGCCCCGTGCGCAGCGCCCGTGAGACCGATCTCGAACTGCTGCAGCAGTTCGACCGCCCCGCGCTCGCCTTTTCCGGCGCCCAGTCGAAGCTCCTGCCGCTGATCGCCGAGGCCCCGCTCACCGCGTTCCCGCCCGGCAAGGCGCCGGCCGCGGCGTACTTCCGCGGCAGCGACAGGCCGGCGCCGCACAACCTCTACCTCCGCCCCGCCAAGCTGGGCGTGACGCCGAAGGCGGGCGCGCTGGCAGCGGCCGGGGTCACGTTCGGGGCGCCTCCGGCGGGCGGGCAGGCGAAGAACGCCCTCACGGTGCGCTTCCCGGCGGCCCGCTTCACTTTCAACTGGTCGGCACAGAGCGACAGTTGGCAGGTGTCGATGGACGGCACCCGGGCGCGCACCACGGACGGCGGGGCGCTGAACGCTTCGACCGTAGTGGTCCAGTACGTGGATGTCCGCGGTTCGCGGTTCCACGACCGGTCCGGGAGCACGTCACCGTTCTCCGACACCGTGGGCGCGGGCAAGGCGACGGTGCTGCGGGACGGGCGGGCCTACGACGTGCGGTGGGAGCGGCGTTCGGCGGCCGACGGCACACAGTTCACGACGGCGGCCGACGGCAAGCGCATGACGTTCGCGCCCGGACAGGTGTGGGTCGTCTTCGCCGAGCGGTGAGAGCCCCGGCTCGCACCGGGACGCCGGCGTCAGGCCTTCGCGAGCGGCTCCGTCGGGTTGCGGAGCCCTTCCGCGGCGTCCGAGACGCGCTGGATCAGGTCGAAGAAGACGGCCTGCTCGTCGGCCGACAACGGGGCGAGGAAGATCTGGTTCATCCGGGCCGTGCGCACGGTCAGTTTGCGGTGGACGCGCGTCCCCTCGTCGGTGAGACGCAGCAGGGAGCGGCGGCCGTCCTGCGGGTCGCGCACCTTGTCGATCAGTCCGCGGCGGCCGAGGCGGCTGATGACCTCGGCGATGGTCGAGCGGTCGAGGCCGACGCGCTCGCCCACGGTGCGCTGGTCGAGGCCGGGCTCGGCGACGAGCGCGTTCAGGACGGCGAACTGCGGTGAGGTGGTCTCCTCGGAGACCATCGTGTTCCACAGCAGGTAGTGCGCCTGCTGGAGGCGCCGGGCCAGGTGCCCCGGGTGGGTGGTCAGATCCACCGCGGCCATCGCGGACCTCCGGTCTGAGTCGGCAGGGCTTCCGAGTCGCGCCGCCTCCACGTCGTGCAGGACGTCCGATCCATGGCCCGCTTTTCGGGTGTGTACTGACCAATACTCGACCATAGAGCAGCCCGTGTCGAGTCGACTCCCCACCGCCAACCGTCCCTACTCTGAACTATTGACGGTCCGGGCATGCGGTGGCACCGTAAGCGCCAGTCACATAAATGCTCAGTGCGCTGAGTAATTGGGTGGCGAGAGATCGGTTGACGGATGTGGAGAGGCTGGCTCGGATGGACAAGGTGGTGGCGACGGCCGCGGAAGCGGTCGCCGATGTGGGGGACGGGGCGTCCCTCGCGGTCGGCGGGTTCGGTCTCGTCGGCGTCCCGAACGTGCTCATCGCCGCGCTCCACGAGCGCGGCACCACGGGCCTGAGCGTGGTCTCCAACAACTGCGGGGCGATGGACTCGGGCCTGGCCGTGCTGCTCGCGGCCGGACGGATCGCCCGGGTCACCGGGTCGTACATCGGCGCCAACAAGGAGTTCGCCCGCCAGTACCTGTCCGGCGAGGTCGAGGTCGAGATGATCCCGCAGGGCACGCTCGCCGAGCGCCTGCGGGCCGGCGGCGCCGGCATCCCCGCCTTCTACACGCCCGCCGGCGTCGGCACCCAGGTCGCCGAGGGCGGACTCCCCTGGCGCTACGACGGCCAGGGCGGCGTGGCGCTGGCGTCCCCGCCCAAGGAGGTCCGCACCTTCGACGGCACGGACTACGTCCTCGAACACGGCATCCGCACCGACTACGCCCTAGTGCGCGCCGCCAAGGGCGACCGCCACGGGAACCTCGTGTTCAACAAGTCCACCCGCAACTTCAACCCCCTCGCCGCGACGGCCGGACGCATCACCGTCGCCGAGGTGGAGGAACTCGTCGAACCCGGCGACATCGACCCCGACGCCGTGCACCTGCCCGGCATCTTCGTCCAGCGCGTCGTCGCGCTGACGCCGGGGCAGGCGACCGACAAGCAGATCGAACGGCGCACCGTCTCCGCGCCTCCGGCACGAGGAACGGTGAGCAGCTGATGGCCTGGACCCGCGAAGAGATGGCCGCACGCGCCGCACGCGAGCTGCGCGACGGCCAGTACGTCAACCTCGGTATCGGCCTGCCGACCCTCATCCCGAACCACCTGCCGCCCGGCGTCGAGGTGATCCTCGAGTCCGAGAACGGCATCCTGGGTGTCGGCCCCTACCCGGCCGACGACGAGGTCGACCCCGACCTCATCAACGCCGGCAAGGAGACCGTCACCGTCCTGCCCGGCGCCTCCTACTTCGACTCGGCGCTCTCCTTCGGCATGATCCGCGGCGGCCACATCGATGTCGCCGTGCTCGGCGCCATGCAGGTCTCCGCCCGCGGCGACCTCGCCAACTGGGCCGTCCCCGGCAAGATGATCACCGGCATCGGCGGGGCCATGGACCTCGTCCACGGCGCGCGGACGGTCATCGTCGCCATGACCCACACCGCCAAGGACGGCACGCCCAAGATCGTCGAGGACTGCACGCTGCCCCTGACCGGCAAGTCCTGCGTCAACCGCGTCATCACCGACCTCTGCGTCCTCGACGTCACCGCCGACGGGCTCGAACTCGTCGAGCTGGCCCCCGGCGTCACCGCCGACGACGTCACCGCGAGGACCGCAGCCAAGGTCCACATCCCGGAGGAGGCCCGATGAAGGACGTCTACGTCGTCGATGCCGTCCGCACGCCGGTCGGCAGGTACAACGGCTCCCTCGCCTCGGTCCGCCCGGACGACCTCGGCGCGCACGTCATTCGTGAACTGCTCGCCCGGACACCGGAGTTGGACCCGGCGCTGATCGGCGACGTGTACTTCGGCAACGCGAACGGCGCGGGCGAGGAGAACCGCAACGTCGGCCGTATGGCGGGGCTCCTCGCCGGGCTGCCCACCTCCGTGCCCGGTGTCACCGTGAACCGGCTGTGCGCCTCCGGCCTCGAAGCCGTCATCCAGGCCGCGCGGGCCATCGCGCTGGGCGACGTCTCCATCGCCCTGGCCGGCGGTGTCGAGTCGATGACCCGCGCTCCTTACGTACTGCCCAAGAGCGACCGGCCGTTCCCCGCGGGCAACGCGGAGCTGTACTCGACGACACTGGGCTGGCGCATGGTCAACCCGCGGATGGAGCCGCGGTGGACGGTGCCGCTCGGCGAGTCGGCCGAGCTGATCGCCGACAAGCACGCGATCACGCGCGAGCAGCAGGACGCGTACGCGCTGAGCAGTCATCAGAAGGCTTCCGCCGCTCAGAAGAACGGAGTGTTCGACGCCGAGATCGTGCCGGTGGCCGTCCCGCAGCGCAAGGGCGACCCGCTCGTCGTCGCACGCGACGAGTGCGTGCGCGAGAGCGCGTCGCTGGAAGCCATGGCCAAGCTCAAGCCATCGTTCCGCACCGAGAACGGGACGGTGACGGCGGGCAACGCGTCGCCGCTCAACGACGGCGCCGCCGCGCTGCTCCTCGTCGACGAGGAGGGCCTGAAGGCCACCGGCCGCGAGCCGCTGGCCCGGGTGACGGCCTCCGGGGTCGCCGCGATCGACCCGCACCACTTCGGGCTCGGCCCCGTCGAGGCGGTCAACCGCGCGCTCGCCAGGGCCGGCAAGGGCTTCGGCGACCTGAGCACGCTCGAACTGAACGAGGCGTTCGCCGCTCAGGTCCTCGGCTGTGTCGCCGAGTGGCCCGAGTTCGACCCCGCGATCCTCAACCCGCGCGGCGGCGCCATCGCGATCGGCCACCCGCTCGGCGCGTCCGGCGCACGGCTCGCCGGATCCGTCGCGCACCAGCTCAAGGCCGCCGGTTCCGGCACCGGCGTCGCCACCCTCTGCATCGGCGTCGGACAGGGCCTCGCCCTCGTCCTCGAACGCTAAAGGACTCAGGAACCCACCATGGCACTCACCCAGTCGGACATCGACGTCGAGGTCGCGGACCTCCAGAGCACGTACGACAAGACACGCGCGGGCGGCGCGCCCGCCCAGCACCACCCGGCGCGTGACTACGCGCCGTACCGCAGCTCGCTGCTGCGCCACCCGCAGCAGCCGCTCGTCGCCGTGAACGGCGGCGACCCGGAGACCGTCGAGCTGTCCGGGCCCGTCTTCGGCGCCACGGACATCACCGACATCGACCAGGACCTGACGCGTCAGCACGCGGGCGAGCCGCTCGGCGAGCGCATCACCGTGTCCGGACGGCTGCTCGACAGCGACGGCCACCCCGTGCGCGGCCAGCTCGTGGAGATCTGGCAGGCCAACGCGTCGGGCCGGTACGCGCATCTGCGCGACCAGCACCCGGCGCCGCTCGACCCCAACTTCACCGGTGTGGGGCGAACCCTGACGGATGATCAGGGACGGTACTCCTTCACCACCGTCAAGCCGGGCGCGTACCCGTGGCGCAACCACACCAACGCGTGGCGCCCCGCGCACATCCACTTCTCCCTGTTCGGCGACGCGTTCACACAGCGGCTCGTGACGCAGATGTACTTCCCGAACGACCCGCTGTTCCGGTACGACCCGATCCTGCGGTCGGTGACGGACGAGTCAGCCCGCAACCGTCTGGTCGCGGCGTACAACCACGACCTGTCGCAGCCCGAGTTCTCCCTCGGATACGAGTGGGACATCGTCCTCGACGGTCCCTCCGCCACCTGGATCGAGGAAGGCCGATGACCTCCGTGCCCGAGAAGCTGCTCCCCACGCCGTCGCACACCGTCGGCCCGTTCTACGGCTACGCCCTGCCGTTCCCCGAGGGCGAGCAGGTCGCGCCCAAGGGGCACCCCGACACGATCGCCCTGCACGGCCATGTGTTCGACGGCCAGGGCGACCCGGTGCCGGACGCCATTCTGGAGTTCTGGCAGGCGGGCCCCGACGGCTCGCTCGCCGGGGCGCCGGGCTCGCTGCGCCGCGACACCACGACCGGCGGTTATCTCGGCCGCAACGGTACGGACTTCACCGGGTTCGGCCGGGTCGCCACGGACGCCGACGGGCACTACGCGCTCTTCACACTGCCGCCGGGCAACGCGGGACTGCCGTACGTCAGCGTGTGCGTGTTCGCGCGCGGGCTCCTGCACCACCTGTTCACCCGCGCCTACCTCGCCGACGGCGCGGACCCGCTGCTCGACGCCCTGCCGGCGGAGCGGCGCGCGACGCTGCTCGCGGAGCCGCAGGAAGACGCGCACCGCACGTACCGTTTCGACATCCGCCTTCAGGGCGAAGGCGAAACGGTCTTCCTGGAGTTCCAGTGACACACGTCGATCCTGACGCCGATCCCGACGCAGGACTGCTCTCCCCCGGCCGGGCGGGCTCCCCCGCCGAGTCGGCCACCTCGGACGCGGCGGTCCTGCGCGGCCTGCTCGACGCGGAGGCCGGGCTCACCCGGGCGCAGGCCGCCCTGGGCCTGGCGCCCGCGGCCGCGGCGGACGCGGTGACGCGGGCCGCCGCTGACGACGGCCGCTTCGACGCCCGTGACCTCGCGCTGCGCGCCCGCTCCGGGGGCAACCCGGTGATCCCGCTGGTCGCCGACCTGACGGCCGCGGTGGCCGGGGAGCACGCCCCGTACGTCCACCGGGGCGCCACCAGCCAGGACATCCTGGACACGGCTCTCATGGTGGTCGCGGCCCGGACGCTGGACGGGCTGCTCGGCGACCTGGCGCGCACGGAAAGTGCGCTCGGGCGGCTCGCCGCCACGCACCGGGACACCGTCATGCCGGGCCGTACGCTCACGCAGCACGCCGTGCCGACGACGTTCGGCCTGAAGGCGGCGGGCTGGCGTTCCCTCGTGCTCGACGCTCGCGACCGGCTGCGCACCGTACGGGCCTCGCTTCCCGTCCAACTGGGCGGCGCGGCAGGCACGTTGGCGGCCTTCGGCGTGTTCGGTGCCACGCACGCCGGGGAGCTGACCGAGGCATACGCTGCCGAACTCGGCCTGGTCGCACCCGCGTTGCCCTGGCACACCCTGCGCACCCCGGTCGCCGACCTCGCGGGCGCACTCGCGTTCACGGCCGGCGCGCTCGGCAAGCCGGCGGCGGACGTGCTCACGCTGTCCCGTACGGAGATCGGCGAGCTGGGCGAGGGTGCGGCCGGCGGCTCCTCCGCGATGCCGCACAAGGCGAACCCCGTGAGAGCCACGCTCGTCGCGGCGGCCGCCCGCCGCGCCCCCGCGCTCGCCGCGACGCTGTACGCGTCGATGGCGGCCGAGGACGAGCGCCCGGCCGGCGCCTGGCACGCGGAGTGGGAGCCGCTGCGCGACCTCCTGCGGCTCGTGGGCGGCGCGGCACGCGACGCGGCCGAGCTCGCCGAAGGGCTTCAGGTCCACGCGGACGTGATGCGTGAACACCTCTTCGTCACCCATGGGTTGATCGTCTCGGAGCGCCTGGCCGCCGAGCTCACGCCCCTTCTCGGGCGTGCCCGCGCGAAGTCCCTGCTCACCGAGGCGGCGCGGCGCACCCGCGCCGAGGGCAGGACGCTGGCCGGGATCCTGGCCGACGAGCCCGACCTCAAGGGCGTCGACCTGACCGACCTCACCGACCCCATCCATTACACCGGCTCCGCCGGAGCCCTCACCGACCGCGCTCTGGAGCGACGTTGAGCACTGCATCCCCCGACCACGGCCCGCACGGCGAGCTGCTGCATCACCGCGCCGAAGGTCCCGCCACCGCTCCCCCGCTCCTCCTGGGCCCCTCGCTCGGCACCTCCACCACACTGTGGGACGCGGTCGCGCCCGAACTGTCCGTCACCCACCGGGTGGTGCGCTGGGACCTGCCGGGGCACGGCAGGTCCCCGGCCGCGCTGATCGGCCCCGGCGCGACCGTCGCCGATCTGGCCCGGCTCGTCCTGGACCTCGCCGACTCCCTCGGCATCGAGCGCTTCGCCTACGCGGGGGTGTCGCTGGGCGGCGCGGTGGGCCTGCACCTCGCGGTCCACCACCCGGACCGGATCACGAGCCTCGCGGTGATCTGCTCGTCGGCGCACTTCGGCGGCTCGAAGCCCTGGGAGGAACGGGCCGCGCTGGTACGCCGCGAGGGGCTCGGCCCGGTCGCCGAGACCGCCGACCGGCGCTGGTTCACCCCCGGGTTCACCGTGCCGGCCCTCGTGGAGGACCACCGCACCGCCGACTCCGAGGCGTACGCGGCCTGTTGCGACGCGCTCGCCGCGTTCGACATCCGCGAGGACCTCTCCTTGATCACGGCTCCCACGCTGCTGATCGCGGGCCGCGAGGACCCGGCGACGCCGCCCGCGCATCTGCGGGAGATCGCCGACGCGGTGCCCGGCTCGTCGCTCGTCGAGATCGCGGGCGCCTCGCACCTCGCCCCCGCCCAGTGCCCCGAACCCGTGATCACGGCGCTGCGCGCCCAGCTCGGCGCGGGCGTCAAACGCGGGATGGAGGTGCGCAGGCAGGTGCTCGGCGACGCACACGTCGACCGCGCCCAGGCCCGGCAGAGCCCCTTCACGGCCCGCTTCCAGGACTTCATCTCGCGCTACGCGTGGGGCGAGATCTGGACCGACCCGACGCTGGCGCGCCGCGAACGCTCCATGATCACGATGACCGCGCTGGTGGCCCACGGCCACTACGACGAGCTGGCCATGCATGTGCGCGCCGCGCTGCGCAACGGCCTGACACCCGACGAGATCGGCGCCGTACTGCTGCAGACCGCGGTGTACTGCGGTGTCCCCGCGGCCAATTCGGCGTTCGCGGTGGCTCAGCGGGTCCTCGCCGAGGAGAGCGGAGAGGACCCGGCCGCGGGCTGAACCCCGCACACGCCGACGGTCAGCGCAGGCCGCGTCCCGTGTCGAGTACCTCGCGGGCGCGGGCCGCCAGACCGTCGGCGCCGCACGACTTGGCCAGGTTGAGGCCGCGGGTGAGTTCCGCGACCGAGCGGGCCGCGATGCCGTACTCGACGCGGGCCGCCGCGTGTTCGTACGCGCAGGGTGACGCTTCGAGGTACGTGACCGACTTGGCGTACAGGGTCAGGGAGCGCTGGCCGGTCTCCAGGGCTGCCTCGCAGCGCAGGGCCTCCCCGATCGCCGTGTCCGTACCGAAGCGCTCGGCCTGGAGCCGGGCGTCGGCGGCGAGTTCCCTGGCGCGCTCGGGGTCCTCGGTGGCGAGCGCGCGGGCCAGGTCGCAGGCCCAGGGCGCCATGATCGTGTTGTGTCCGCCGCGGGCGGTGGCCGCCTTGGCCGCCGCCTCCAGCTCGTTGACGCCCTCCTCCGTGCGGCCCGCGGCGATCAGCAGGCGGCCGCGGACGGAGTGCGCGTCGGGCAGGACGATCGTGGAGGGGTAGGGCGGGCCGAAGGAGTAGCGGTCCGCGATCTCCATGGCCTCGCCGATCCGGCCGCGGGCCACGAGCGTGTCGATGAGCATGCACGCGGCGTCCCAGTGCATGGGCAGGCCGCGGCCGACGCGGTCGGCCAGGCGCAGGCTCTCGCGCAGGACGGCCTCGGCGTCGGTGAGACGGCCGCGCCTGCGGTGGACGTAGCCGACGAAGGCGTGCGCGAGCGCCAGATGGCCGCCGCTCCAGCCGGCGGTCTCGTAGGCGCGTACGGCCTCCGTGAACAGGCTCTCCGCGCGGTCGAGCCGGTCGGAGAAGAGATACGCGCTGCCGAGCATGGCGAGGAGTTCGAAGCCCCACTCGGGGTCGGTCCAGCCGAGGCCCGGCGCGAGGCGTTCGTTGACGAGGGAGCGGTCACAGAGTTCGACCACCACCTCCGCGTTCTCGCCGCGCGTCATCGCGTCGAAGGCGCGCAGGACGAGCAGGACCCGCTCGGGGTTGTCCCGGCCGGTGAGGGAGCCCGCGAGCGCGGCGAGGCTGCGGGAGCGGCCCGGGGAGTCCTCCTCGCCGGCGTGGATGCCCTCCCACATGTAGCGCATGGCCTGGAGGCGAAGGCGGGACGGGCCCGGGTCGAGCCGCGCGGCCTCGGAGTCGATCTCGCGCAGCGCCTCTTCCAGCTGGTTGTTGTGGACGAGGGCCTGGGACAGCCTGCACACGGCGTCCACGCGCGCGTCGCCGTCGAGCCCCGGCTCGGTGTCGAGCGCCTGGCGCAGATGCCCGATGGTGACGGCGGGCGAGGTGAGGAGGGTGGCGCAGCCCAGCTCGTAGAGCAGTTCGGACCGTACGTCGGGCAGCGGGGGCTCCTGGAGCGCGCGCTCCAGACAGCGGCGCGCGGCCTCCGGGGCGCCGACCGCGAGGTGTTCACCGGCCGCCGTGCGCAGCTGCTCGACGAGTTCGGGGTCGTCGTCCGGGTGGACCTGGAGCAGATGCCGGGAGGCTGCCGCGGCGCCGTGGCCCGAGGCGGTGACGGCCCAGGCGGCCTGCCCGTGCATGGCGGTGCGGGTGGCCGCCGGGATGGAGCGGTACACGGCGCTGGCGATCAGCGGGTGCACGAACTCCAGCCTCACGGCGCCGTCTTCGTACGTCACGTCCGTGAGGATGCGGGCGGCGCGCAGCCGCACGGCGCAGCGGCCGGCCTCGCCCGGCGTCATTCCGGCGAGGCGCGCCGCGAGGTCGTGGGCGATCCGGGTGCCGAGGATGGCGGCGGCCCAGGCGAAGCGCGTCGCGTCGGTGCCGAGGCCTTCGAGGCGGTCGATCAGGCCGCGGCCGCGCGCCGACTTGTTCAGGGCGCGCAGTTCGCCGGCCGAGCCCTCCGCGGGTTCGAGTTCGCTGTCCTGGACCTTGGCGAGGAGCTCTACGGTCTCGTACGGGTTGCCGCCGGTGACGGCCCACACCTCACGGCAGAAGGGGGCGTCGGCGTGCTCGCCGAGGGTGGCACGGGTGAGGCCTGCGGTGGCGTCGGGGGTGAGGGCGTACAGGGTGGTGAGGGGGCGGGCGGCGGCGCCGACGGCTTCGAGGTGGCCGGTGGAGGCGGCGGTGGCCTCGCCGTCGCGGTGGGCGACCACGACGAGGACGGGCAGGTCGTCGAGTCGTTCGGCGAACGCGGCGAGCCAGTGGAGGGTCTCCTCGTCGGCCCACTGCGCGTCGTCGACGAGCAGGACGAGCGGCCAGTGCAGCCGGGCGAGCCGGGACACCGCCGCGACGAGTCCGTCGCGCACACCCTGCGGGTCGGCCTGACGGCCGCCCGGTTCGGCTATGCCGAGGGCGGGGCCGGCGATCTCGTACCAGTCGCCGAAGTACTCGCGGGCCTCCTCCTGCGAGAGCGCGAGGAGGGCGGGCTGCAGCAACTGGCGTACGACGTTGAAGGGGACGGAGGTGACGGTCTCGCCGCCGCGGGCCGACCAGACCATGGCCCGTCCCCCCGCAATGCGGCGCACCTCTTCGAGGAGGGCGGTCTTGCCGATGCCCGCTTCACCCCTGAACACGACGAGGCTGCCCGACGACGCCGCGTCCCCGCAGAGTTCACCGAGCGCCCGCTCGACGACCTCGATCTCCTTGTCCCGCTCCCACAGGGCGGCCGAGGCGGCTCCGTCAGGCCGACTCTGCGTCATCCCGCATCCTCCCGAAGTCGCTCAATCGACGTACAGATGTTGAGAGTAGCCGCAGCCGGGGGGTTGTGGGTGGGGGTCTGCGCACGTCTTCGCCATAAGTGGGAAGGTGCCCTTCCGGAACGGGACCCGCCCCCTCTCATCCCTCTTTCACGCACGCCTCATACTGTGGCGCTCATGACCCAGGTGACTCCCCCCGGCTGGTACCCCGATCCCGGCCAGATGCCCGAAGGCCCCCGCACCGAACGCTGGTGGGACGGCAGTGTGTGGACGGAGCAGACCCGTGCCGCCGAGAGCGGCGCCGCGCCGGGCCCGCCCGCGTACGCGCCGGCGGCCCCCGGCGCGCATCCGCAGGCGTACGGCTATCCGCAGACCTCACAGCCGCCGGGACAGTTCGGCCACCCCGGATACCCGGGCTACCCCGCGTACCCGGAGCCGAAGCCGAGACGCGGCCTCAAGATAGCCATCGCCGCCGGTGTCGCCGTGGTGGTGCTCGGCGGCATCGTCGGCGGGGTGTACGCGCTGACCTCCGGTGACAGCGACGGGAAGAGCGACCGGGCCGGCTCGCCGTCAAGTCCCTCCGCTTCTCCGGGACTTCCCCAGGCGCCGGGTGACGGTCCTGGCGGGAGCGGGAGCGGGGGCAGCGGTGGCACCGGCGGTTCCGGCGGGGAGAGCGGCGCTCCACAGGCGCCGGGTTCGGGCGACGGTTTCGCCGCCGACCTCGTCAACGGGGTGTCGGTGCCCGTGCTCGACGGCTGGACCGGCGGCACGACGAAGGGCGGCAACGCGGGGGTGACGACCGGCCCGTACGCATGCCCCGGCGACACGAAGCAGCAGTGTGTGCGCGGCGGCGCGTTCTCGGCGTCGGCCGAGGCGCTGAAGCTCAAGGCGACGGGCGCGGAGGCCGCGGCCAAGGAGGACATCTCCAAGAACGCGCAGGAGTCGTACGGCGGCGCGATCTACGGAAAGATCACCTCGCACAAGGAACTGGCCTCCGAGGCCGTCACCGTGGCCGGCCAGAAGGGCTACCTGGTGCGCTGGCAGGTCGTCACGGCCAAGGGCGACGACGGCTATGTCGAGTCGCTGGTCTTCCCCGCGCCCGCCAACCCCAAGTCGCTCGTCGTCGTCCGCTTCGGCATCGACGTGAACGACAAGGCGCCGGACGTGACGTCGATGGACAAGATCACCAAGGGCATCAAGAAGTCCGCGATCGCCGAGGGCGGCGGCAACGGGCAGGACGTGTAGCACCCGCAACGAACCCGTCGGCGCCCCTGGGGAGAAAGCCCAGGGGCCGGGCGGGGCCCCCTCCGCTCAAGGAGGGACCCGCCCGGCCCGGGGGTGCGCGCCGCGCCCGTCCCCACGGTGCGGCGCGGGCAGACCGCCGTCCGGTCATCCCGACAGACGGCGGTCTCCCGTTCAGGTGGCTTCGCTCAGGCCGAGTGCGGGCAGCACCACGGCGTCGACGAAGCGGGTGAGGTAGTCCGCGTCCGCGTACCGGCCCTCGAGGACCGGGCGGATGCGCTGCACCCCGAGCAGCTGGGCGGCCAGGAACTCGACGGCCGGATGGTCCGCGGCGATCTCGCCGCGCGCCACGGCCCGGTCGATCATCTCCCCGAGCGCGGCCAGCTCCGGCTCGACCAGGGCCTCGCGCAGCGCCCCCTGGAGTTCCTCGTCGCTGAGGACCGCATGGCCCAGGGCCTGGACGAGCTGGGTGTCACGTCCTGCCTGCTGCGCCGCCGCGCGGGCGGCCGAGCGCAGGTCCCCGGCGAGCGTACCCGTGTCGACACTGGCGAACTTCACGCAGCGCCCCGCCCGCAGCGCGGCGGCCACGAGCTGCGGCTTCGTCTTCCACTGCCGGTAGAGCGTGGACTTGCTGCAGCACGCCTGGGCCGCGACGCCCTCCATGGTGAGCGCCTCGTAGCCGTTCTCACGGAGCTGGTCTAGGACCGCGTCGTAGAACTCCCGCTCGCGCTCTGGAGTGATCTTGGAGCGGCGCGAAGTGGTCACTGATGTGCCTGCCTGCTCCTGGGACGTCATGGCTCTTCTCCTCGCGATCTTCGCTATCGATACGCCAGTGTACCGGTACGCCAGCGTTTCGGTACACTGGCGTATCGATGAGCGCGGTTCACGCCGTGCTCACCTCCGCATCACCGCACCACCCAGTCGTCATGAAAAGGGGCCGGGGGATGAATTCCCTTACCGAGCCTGCCGAACCGGAGCCGGACACAGCCGGCCGCGAGACGGACGCCGTCGGCCATCAGCCGGACGTCGTCGCCCGCCCGCCCCTGGTCCGGGAGCTCCTGCTGGTCGTCGGACTGTTCCTCGTCTACAAGTTCGGCAGGCAACTGGCCAATGGCCACACCGACGAGGCGTTCCACAACGCGCACCGCGTGTGGGACCTCGAACGCGCCGCCCATCTGCCGGGCGAGGGCGCGGTGCAGCACGTGCTGCTGCACAGCGACGACCTCGTACGCATCGCGAACACGTACTACGCGACGGTGCACTTCCCGGCGACGGCCGCCTTTCTGGTCTGGCTGTATCTGCGCAGGCCCCGGCACTACATATGGACGCGCCGGGTACTGGCCGCCCTCACCGCCGCGGCCCTTGTGCTGCATCTCACCTTTCCGCTGGCACCGCCCCGGATGCTGGCCGCGGCGCACCTCGTGGACACCGGGCAGGTGTACGGGCCGACCGTCTACGGCGCGACGCCGCAGACCGACTCGATGGCGAACCAGTTCGCCGCGATGCCGTCCCTGCACTTCGGCTGGGCCCTGATGGTCGCCGTCGGCCTCATCGCCGCGACCCGCTCCCGGCTGCGCTGGCTGTGGCTGCTGCACCCGGCGCTCACCCTGTTCGTCGTCGTCGGGACGGCGAACCACTACTGGCTGGACGCGATCGTGGCGACGGCTCTCCTGGGTATCGCGCTCGCGGTGATCCGGCTGCCCGGCACCACACAGGCCGCGAAGCCCGGACAGTCCATCGGCCGGCGCCTGCTGCCCGCCCCGCGTTCCGCCGCCTCGCTCACGGCGACGGCGGAGACCACGGGCGCGGCGCGACCCGAACCGTCGACCCTGACCCCGGCGCACCAGCGCGGCGGATCCCTCTCCGCGTCCGAAGTGCTCGCGCGCATCCCGGTGTCGGTGACCGCGGGCTCGGCGTCCGCCGTCGACGCACCGGTCACGTCGGGAGCGGTGGGTACGGGTCGCACGGTCCTCACGGCGACGGGAGCACACCGGTGAACGCCACCCTCCTCGCCGTCGCACTCTCCCTCGTCTCGTCGGTCGCCTACGCGGCTGCCGCCGTCGCCCAGGAACGCCTCGCGTCACGCACCGCGGGGACCGACTCCGGTGTCCTGCGCCTGCTCGGCACCGGTGCCTGGTGGGGGTCGGTCCTGCTCAACGCGTCCGCCGCGCTGCTGCATGTGGCGGCACTCAAGTACGGCCCCCTCACCCTCGTACAGCCGCTGGGCGCGCTGACGCTCGTCGCGGCGGTGCCGCTCGGGGCGCGCATGGCCGGGCGGCGCGTCCTGTCCGTCGAATGGCGCGGCACCGCGCTCACGCTCGCCGGACTCGGCGCGCTCCTGCTCACGGCCTCGGGCCCGGCCCCCGACGACACGCTCAGCCTCGGCGAGGCGCTCACCGTCGCCGGTGCGACGGCCGCGCTGATCGGTCTCCTGTCGCGGCGCGGCGCGAAGCCGGGACTGCGGCACGCGACGGCCTCCGGTCTCGCCTCGGGCATCGCCTCGGCGCTCGCCCAGACCGTGACCGTCGCGGTCACCGACCGGACCGGGCCGCTGCTCAGCGTCAAGGTGATCGTCGTGGCGCTGCTGATCGCGGCATTCGCCGCGGGCGGCCTGCTCCTGTCCCAGATCGCCTACCGCGGTGGCCTCGGCGCCCCGCTCGCGATGGTCACCCTCTCCAACCCGGTGGCCGCGGCGATCATCGGCGTCACGCTGCTCGGCGAGCGGCTCCAGGGCGGGGTCACGGGGATCCTGCTCGCGGCGGCGGGGGCGACGCTCGCGGCCCGGGGTGTCCTGCTCCTCACGCGTACGTCGCCGGAGACGCAGGAGACTCCGCAGACCCGACCGGAACCGTCGCTCATCGCGGCGGAACGCCGGCCCGAGCTGCCGTCCCGGGTGACGGAGAAGGGGCCGATCGCGACCCTGCCGGACCTTCAGGGCCTTCCCCCGATGCCCGTACTGCCCGGCATGGTGGTCGTCCTGCCGTCGATCCCGACGCAGCCGGAATCGGCACCGGGCGCGCTCCAGGCATCCTGAGCGCGATCCCTTACGGGTTCCGCATGACGCGTTCCGCCTTACGGGTTCCGCGTCACGGCTTGCCAGGCGCGGGACGCTTCCTCATCCCGTCGAGCGTGATCCCGAAGACCCGGTCACGCTGCTCGGTGTCCACATAGGCCGCGCCGGTGACGCCCGAGATCAGGCGGAGCAGGTCGTCGAACGACATGTCCGAGCGGACCTCGCCGGCGGCCTGCGCGCGCAGCAGCAGGGGTTCGCCGGCGTCGAGCATGGCGCGGCGGCAGGCGATGAAGATGTCGGACTCCCCGCTGAGCGCGTCCCTGATGGCGCGCTTCGTGACGGTGTAGTCCACGAAGCGGCGCAGCCAGGTGGCGAGCCCGTCCCACGGCGGGGCGTCCGCGAGTTCGTCGGCGAGCCGGCACAGGGCGTCGACCTCGTCCGCGTAGACGGTCTCGAAGAGGACCCTGCGCGTGGGGAAGTTGCGGTACAGGGTGCCGATGCCGACCCCGGCCTGGCGGGCGATGTCCTCCAGCGACGCTTCCGCGCCCTTCTCGGCGAACGCGTCGCGGGCCGCGGCGAGGAGCGCGTCGAAGTTGCGCCGGGCGTCCGCGCGGCGCGGGCGCTGGGCCACGACGATCCCGCCGACGAGTTCCCTGTCCGTCATGCGTGCCACTCCCGGGGTGAGGCAGCGCGGGCTGCCGAGGTTGTACCGGAGGCTTCCCTCCGCTATCGTTATCGAAGTCGAGGGATGCCTCCACTTTAACAGTCGACGCACCCCGCACCCCGCCGCACAGCGCTGCGGGCAGACCGGCCGAAACGGCCGATCCCACATCCTCCCAGCTCGTGCGCGCCCGCAGACCACGGCCCTTGCCGCAGGTCACGCCGGTGTGCCCGGCCACCTTCCGTTCAGAGAGACACCGCCTTGAACCGGAATCGCACGCCCTCTCGTCGCACGACCAGGAACCCTCTCCCCGGGAATCCCACGTCCGGGATCCCCATGACGCCGAGCCCGGCGCCCAGAAGCTCCAACCGCCTCACCTTCACGGTCCTCGCAACCGGTGCCGGCGTGTTCTCGATGATGCAGTCGCTCGTCGCCCCGGCCCTGCCCACCGTCCAGCACGCGCTGCACACCACCCAGGCCACCTCGACCTGGGTGATGACCGCCTATCTGCTGTCCGCCTCGATCTTCACGCCCATACTCGGCCGGGTCGGCGACCTCGTCGGCAAGAAGCGCACCATGGTCGCCGCGCTCGTCGCGCTGACCGTGGGCTGTCTGCTCGCGGCCCTCGCCCCGAGCATCACCGTGCTCATCGTCGCCCGTGTCGTCCAGGGCATCGGCGGCGCGCTCTTCCCGCTGTCGTTCGGCATCATCCGCGACGAGTTCCCCGGCCACCGGGTCAGCCCCAGCATCAGCAACCTGTCCGCCGTCATCGCGGCGGGCGGCGGCGTGGGCATGGTCGCGGCCGGGCCGATCGTGGGCGCGCTCGACTACCGCTGGCTGTTCTGGCTGCCCGCGGCCGTCGTCGCGGTGACGGCGCTGATCGCCTACCGCTACGTGCCCGAGTCACCGACGCGCGGCACGGGACGCGTGAACTGGCTCGGTTCCGTGCTGCTCTCCGGCTGGCTCGTCGCCCTGCTGCTGCCCATCAGTCAGGCCACGTCCTGGGGCTGGGCATCGGTCGAGGTCGTCGGCCTGCTGGCCGCCGCCGTGGTCCTGTTCGCCGCGTGGGTGCTGTCCGAGGCCCGCTCCGCGAGCCCGCTGATCGACCTGCGTGTCATGCGGCTGCCCGCCGTGTGGACCACGAACACGGCCGCGCTGCTCTTCGGCGCGGGGATGTACGCGGTGTGGTCGTTCCTGCCCGGCTTCGCCCAGACACCCTCGGCGGCCGGATACGGCTTCGGGGCGAGCGTGACGGGTGCGGGGCTCCTGATGCTGCCGATGCTCGTGGCGATGTTCCTCGCCGGAGTGCTCAGCGGCCGGCTCGAACCGGTCGTAGGGGCGAAGGCGCTGCTCACCACCGGCGCCACGCTCGGCGCGGTCTCCTGCGCGATGCTCGCCGCCTGGCACACCGAGCAGTGGCAAGTCGCCCTCGCTGCAGGCGTGTTCGGGCTCGGCATCGGGCTCGCGTTCGCGTCCATGGCGAACCTGATCGTGCAGAACGTCCCGGCGGCGCAGACCGGCGCGGCCACCGGCATGAACGCCAACATCCGCACCATCGGTGGCTCGATCGGCGCCGCCGTGATGAGCAGCCTGGTCACGGGGCACCTCCAGGCGTCGGGACTCCCCTACGCGTCCGGGTACACCCACGGCTTCACGCTGCTCGCGGCGCTGTGTCTCGCCGCCGCGCTCGCGGCGCTGCTGGTCCCGGCCGCGCGCCGCGCGGGCGGACCGCGCGTCCCGGCCGCGCACGGGACGACGGCAGGGGCTGACGAGCAGGTGGGCCTGGAGCAGCCGACGTCGCGGTGAACCGGCACCCGCCGGGCGCCGGCCCGGTCAGCCGAAGCCGCGCGCGTCCTGCTTGAGGGCGGTGTCCACTGTGAGGGCGGTCGCCACGACGAGGCTCAGGAGCGGCTCGGGCAGCTGGTAGTGGATCTGGAGGACGTAGTTGTCCGCGGTCGTGAACATCGTCTTGGCGAGTCCCTCCCACGTCTTCGTGATGCGGGCGACCTCGTTGTCGGCGTGGTCGACGATCGAGAAGTTCCAGGCCCGCCAGTTCTCGGCCTTGATGGCGCCGATCTGCTGGCCGTTCACGTTGATCCCGAAGTTGATCTTGCCGATCATGTTCTGCTGGACGATCTCGCCGACCGGCGAGCCGTCCGGACGCTCCACGACGACACGCGACTTCATGAACTTCGCGGGCCGCGTCATGACGAGCTGCGGCTGCCCGTACGCGTCGCGGATCTCCAGCTTGTGGGTCATGAACTGGTCGAGGCTGGAGACGAAGCGCGCGACCTTCTTGAGCGTGCTCTGGCCGACCTGGACGACGGAGCCGATCTGGGCGCCGTTCTGATCCATGACGGTGTACTCGTTCGTCAGCTCGATCAGCTTGGCCTTCTGGTTCACCACCAGGACCGGCTCGGTGAAGAGGCTGCCGCCACCCTGCGCGGTGGGCGCGACACCGGCCTGATGCTGCACCTGGCGCTGCACCTTGGCGGGGTCGACGTAACTCTGCTGCTGCGGGGCCTGCTGCCCGTACGGACCGGCGGCGTGCTGCTGGGGCTGCTGGTGCTGCACAGGCTGCTGGTGCGGCGGCTGCTGCTGCTGCTGGGCGAACTGGCCCTGGGCCGCCTGCTGCACGGGCTGCTGCTGAGGCTGCTGCGCCTGGTGCGGGACCTGCTGGCCGGCGGGCTGCTGCACGGGGCTGGTGTGCTCGGTCCACTGCGCGCCGTCCCACCACCGCAGGGTCTGGGGCGCGCCCTGGGGGTCCGGGTACCAGCCTGCAGGGGTGTTCGATTGCGTCGTCACCCGGGCACACTATCGCGCCGTCCTGTGGCGGCATCCAGTCCGGACAGATGTGACGTACGCCGCCGCCCGAACCAGTACGGAACGGGCGGCGGCGCGATTTTCGAGCGCCTTCGGGATCGAAGCGCTACGGGGGTCAGACCGTGAGGATCCCGGGGTCGCTCACGCCGGCCTGTCCGTTCTCGACATGGCCCGCGAGGCGACGCAGGTACGTGCTGTCGCTGTCGGCTGTCACCTTCAGGTCGTACCAGCGCTTGGTCGCGCGCAGGTCGACGGTCTGTGTGACGGTGGCACCGGCCCGCACGGTGTACGTCTGCGGCTGTCCGCCGTAGGCGTTGGTGACGGTGAGGTGGACGTCGGCGCCGGTGGGGTTCGTCAGCGTGAGCGTGAGGTTGCCCGTGCTCGCGTCGTGGCGGGCCTTGAGTCCGGGCTCGGCGACGGTGTTGGTGCCCTTGAAGGCGCGCAGGAATCCGTTCGGGCCGTGCACCGTGAGGTCGTACTTCCCCGCGGAGTAAGTGGAGTTCCAGGCGTCCGAGATCGACTTTCCGGCCTCGGTGGAGTAAGTCCAGGGGCCGTCGGTCCGGTTGAGCGACCTGACCTGGAAGGCCGCGCCCGCGGAGGGGCCGCCGCTGAACGTGAGCTGGAACTTGCCGGTCGACGGCGTGGAGACCCCGTCGACGTACGGCGCGTACGGCAGCGGGCGCGCGGGCCGGGAGCCCGGCTCCTGCTTGGGCAGCACGGGCGTGGCCGGCGGCTTCGGCACGTAGCTGGAGTGCCGGTCGTGGTCCGGCGGCACATACCCGGCGGTGCTGGGCAGTTGCGCCGGGGCCGTGTTCGTGAGGGAGAAGTCGAACGCGGAGGAGAGGTCGCCGCAGATGGCGCGGCGCCACGGCGAGATGCTGGTCTCCTTGACGCCGAAGCGCTTCTCCATGAACCGCAGGATCGAGGTGTGGTCGAGCGTCTCGGAGCAGACGTAGCCGCCGGTGGACCACGGTGAGACGACCATCATGGGGACGCGCTGGCCGAGGCCGTAGGGGCCCGCCGCATAGCTCACGTTGCCCTTGAAGTAGTCGAGCGTGGTGTCGGCGGTGGACAGGCCCTGGTTCGCGGAGGCGGGGGCGTAGGGCGGCACGACGTGGTCGAAGTAGCCGTCGTTCTCGTCGTACGTGATGAACAGAGCCGTCCTGCTCCACACATCCGGGTTGGACGTGAGCGCGTCGAGAACCTGCGAGATGTACCAAGCCCCGTAGTTCGCCGGCCAGTTGGGGTGCTCGGAGAACGCCTCGGGTGCGGCGATCCAGGAGATCTTCGGGAGCTTCCCCGCCTTGACGTCGGCCTTCAGGACGTCGAAGTAGCCGTCGCCCGCCTTGGCGTTCGTGCCGGTGCGGGCCTTGTCGTAGAGGGGGTCGCCCGGCTTGGCGTTGCGGTAGTTGTTGAAGTAGAGAAGCGAGTTGTCGCCGTAGTTGCCACGGTAGGCGTCTTCGATCCAGCCCCAGCTCCCGGCGGCGTCGAGGCCGTCGCCGATGTCCTGGTAGACCTTCCAGGAGACCCCGGCCTTCTCCAGGCGCTCGGCGTACGTGGTCCAGCCGTAACCGGCCTCCTGGTTGCCGAGGACGGGCCCGCCGCCGGTGCCGTCGTTGCCGACGTGGCCCGACAGCATGTAGTAGCGGTTCGGGTCGGTGGCCCCCATGAACGAGCAGTGGTAGTCGTCACACACCGTGAACTTGTCGGCGAGCGCGTAGTGGAACGGGATGTCCTGGCGCGTCAGATACGCCATCGTGCCGGTGCCCTTGGCGGCGATCCAGTTGTCGTACTTGCCGTTGTTGAACGCACTGTGGCCGCCGGCCCAGTCGTGGTCGAGGCCCGCGATGAACTGCATGCCGAGGTCCGCCGCGTCGGGGTGGTAGGGCAGGACCTCCTTGCCGCCGCTCGCCTGGTTCCACACGGGCTTGCCGCTGGGGAGCGTCACCGGTCGCGGGTCGCCGAAGCCGCGGACGCCCTTCATCGTGCCGAAGTAGTGGTCGAAGGACCGGTTCTCCTGCATCAGGACGACGATGTGCTCGATGTCCTGGACGGTTCCCTTGACGCGGGCGGCCGGGATGGCCGCGGCGCGGTCGATGCTGTTCGACAGGGCGGTGAAGCCCGCGGTCGCGCCCGCTATCTGCAGGAAACGCCGCCGGTTGAGTTCAGGCATGAGTGAAGGGCCTCTTGGGTGTGTGGGGACAGAAGCGAGCAGAGTGTTCCAAGAGGACCGGTCAGAGGGGAAGGGGTGATGACACTTGCATGAAAACTCGCCGTATGCGTCAGAAACAATCACCCATGCGCTGAGCCTCGATCGACGGGGAGGACCGGCCGGATTCCAACCGGCCCTCCCCGCCGACGACTTCAGCCCCGGTCACCCACCGCGAGCCGCAGCGTCACGATCTGGAACGGCCGCAACGCCACCCGCACCGCGTCACCGCCGTCCGCCGGCCGCCGCACCTGGTCCGGCTGTTCGGTGAGCGGCCGCTCCAAGAGGTCGGTGACCTGGACGCCGGCGAGCGGGAAGCCCGTGCGCAGAGTGCCCGCCGCCCGGCCGCCGAGCGACTCGTAGAGCCGCACGACGACATCGCCCGAGCCGTCGTCGGCCATCTTCACCGCCTCCACCGTCAGACCGTCGCCGTCCACCGACACCACCGGGTCGGGCGCACCACCCGAACCGGCCACGCGCAGCGGCAGGTTGAGCGCGTAGCCCTCGGCCACGGCGTCGGCGATGGTCGCGCCGGGCAGCAGGGAGTAGGTGAAACGGTGCGTGCCCTGGTCGGCCTCCGGGTCGGGGACGCGCGGGGCGCGCACCAGGGAGAGGCGGACCGTGGTGGTCGTGCCGCCGTCGTCGCGGGTCGTGCGCGAGACGTCGTGGCCGTACGTGGAGTCGTTGAGGACCGCGACGCCGTAGCCGGGTTCACCGATGTGGACCCAGCGGTGGCCGTACACCTCGAAGCGGGCCGCCTCCCAGCTGGTGTTGGTGTGCGTGGGGCGCTTGACGTGGCCGAACTGGATCTCGGCGCTGGAGTGATCGGCGCGGACGTCGACGGGGAACGCGGCCTTGAGGATCTTCTCGGTCTCGTGCCAGTCGATCTCGGTCTCGACGTCGACGCGCTTGCTGCCCGCGCGCAAGGTCACGGTCTGTGTGATGCGGGAGCCCTTGCCGAAGGCCCGCTCCACCCGGACGGCGACGCGCAGCGGCCCCTCGTCGGTCACCGTCACGGACTCGGTGTCGAGGAGGTCTCGGTAGTGGTTCTTGTAGTGCTTGTCGATGTCCCAGGCGTCCCAGTAGTTGGGCAGGTCGCTGTGGAGGCGGAGCAGGTTGCCGGGGCCGGCGAGGACCTCGCGTTCCGCGGTCAGGTCGTACACGGAGGCGAGCGTCCCGTCGGGGCCGATGACGACGCGCACGAGCCCGTTGTCGAGGGTGCGGCCGTCCGTGACGGTGACGGGGTGGTCGGGGGCGGCGGGGGCGAGGGGCGCCGACCCGCCTGCGGGCACGTGGGTGCGGGCCAGCTCACCGGCCGGGGTGCGGATCACTTCGGTACGGGCGTACGGGCTGGTGTTGAAGACGTGCGGCACGCCCTCCCCGAGCGCGCCCTCGCCCAGCGCGGCGACCGCTTCCGCGGTGATCGCTTCGAGTTCGCCCGCCACGCGCGCGTACTCCGCCTCGGCCTCACGGTGCACCCAGGCGATGGACGACCCGGGCAGGATGTCGTGGAACTGGTGCAGGAGCACCGTCTTCCACAGCCGGTCGAGCTCTTCGTACGGGTACGCGTACCCCGGCGCGCCCAGAGCCGCGGCCGTCGCCCACAACTCGGCCTCGCGCAGGCGGTGTTCGCTGCGGCGGTTGCCCTGCTTGGTGCGGGCCTGCGAGGTGTACGTCGCGCGGTGAAGTTCCAGATAGAGCTCCCCCGACCAGACCTGGTCCTCGGGGATCTCCTTGCTCGCCTGCGCGAAGAAGGCGTCCGGGTGCTCGACCCTGACCTTCGCGGAACCCTCCAGGTCCCCGAGCCGGCGGGCGCGCTCCAGCATCTCGCGGGTGGGGCCGCCCCCGCCGTCGCCGTGTCCGAAGGGCGCGAGCGAGCGGGTGCCGCGTCCCTTGTCCTGGTAGTTGCGGACGGCGTGCGCCATCTCCTTGCCGGAGAACTCGACGTTGTAGGTGTCGACCGGCGGGAAGTGGGTGAAGATCCGTGTGCCGTCGATGCCCTCCCACCAGAAGGAGTGGTGGGGCAGCTTGTTGGTCTGGTTCCAGGACAGCTTCTGCGTGAGGAACCACTCGTTTCCGGCGAGCCTGGCGAGCTGCGGGTATGCCGCGTTGTAGCCGAACGAGTCCGGCAACCACACGCCCTTGGTCTCGACTCCGAAGTGCTCGATGAAGAAACGCTTGCCGTGGACGAGCTGGCGGGCGATGGCCTCGCCTCCGGGCAGGTTGCCGTCGGACTCGACCCACATCCCGCCGACGGGCGCCCACTGACCCTTGGCGACGGCCTCCTTGATGCGGTCCCACACGTGCGGGTAGTTGTCCTTGACCCACTCGTACTGCTGGGCCTGCGAGCAGGCGAAGACGAACTCGTCGTACTCCTCGGCGAGCGCCGTCACGTTCGAGAAGGTGCGGGAGGTCTTGCGTTTGGTCTCGCGGATCGGCCACAGCCAGGCCGAGTCGATGTGCGCGTGGCCGACGGCGGACAGGGTGTGGGCGCCGGCATGCGCGGGCTTCGCGAGAGCGCGGGCGAGGACGGCGCGGGCGGCGGCGGCCGTGCCGGAGACGTCGTCGAGGTCAAGGGTGTCGAGCGCCTCTTCGAGAGTGTGCGCGATCTCGTGGCGGCGTGGCTCGTGTTCGCTCAGTTCCAGCATCAGCTCGCGCAGGACCTGCAGGTCGAGCGACAGGTGGAAGACGTCCTCGTCGAGGATCGCGAGGTCGGCGCTCCTGAAGGTGTAGAGCGGCTCGTCGCCCGCCGTGCGCGGGTCGCCGAGCGGGGTCGGGTGGGCGAAGCGGTCGGCGAGGATGTCCGGGTTGGAGGCGGCCTCGATGAGGTACTCGACCTCTTCGCCGCCCTGGGCGGGGCGGGCCACGGGCACGTACTGGTTCTGCGGGTTGACGGCCTTGAGGGGGCGGCCGTCGGGGAGGTGGACGAGGGCCTCCGCCTGGTTGCCGGGCCATTCGTTGACGAAGCCGAGGTCGAAGACGGCCTCGACGCGGCGGCCCGCCCACTCGGCGGGGACGGTGCCGTGCGCCGTGAACCAGGTGGTGCCCCAGGGCGGCCCCCACGGGGTGCCGACGCCGAACGGCTTGTACGCGGCCGCTTTCGCCTCGGCGAAGGGGACTGGCTCGCCGGGCGCGTGCCAGGCCTGGAGGGCGAGCGGGACCCTGGCGCTGTGGACGGCGGGCTTGACGCGCTGGTCGTGGACGCGGGCGACGCGCTGCTCGATGCGGCGGAGTTCGTCGTGCATACCTGCTCCTCTACTAGGGGGACCGGCGGATCACGGCCGGGGTCGCGACGCCTGGCACGGCACCTCGCCGCGACCTACCCGACCCTGACCCGCCGGACACTCCCTAGCGGGTCAGGTAGGCGAGGCCGGGGTGGGCCGCCGTGTATCCCTCCAGGAGGCGGCGGGCCACGGTCACGGAGTCGACGAGGGGATGCAGGGCGAACGCCTTGACGGCGGTGGCGCGCGAGCCGCCCTCGGCCGCTTCGAGAACCTCGCGCTCGACGGCCTTGACGGAGGAGACGAGGCCCGTGGCATGGCCGGGCAGCGGCGCCACGCTCACGGGGTGCGCGCCGTTGGCGTCGACGAGGCAGGGGATCTCGACGACGGCGTCGTCGTCGAGGGACGGCAGGGCGCCGCGCCCGCGCACGTTGAGGATCAGCGTCGCTCGCTCGTCGCGGGCGATGGCGCGCATCAGGGCGAGCGCCACCTTCTCGTAGCCGCCCGACTCCTCCAGGTCGGCGGCGTCCCGCTCGCCCGCGCCGGATGCCTCACGGTTGTGCGCCATGTACGTGGCCTCGCGCTCCGCCCGGGTGCGGTCCCAACTGGCGTACGACGGATCGGAGTAGAAAGCGGCCTGCTGGTCGAGCAGGAACGCGCCGCGCGTGCGTTCGGCCTCCTGGTAGGCGTGCACCGTCTCGCGGTTGAAGTAGTAGTAGTGCAGGTACTCGTTGGGGATCGCGCCGAGCGAGCGGAGCCAGTCCGTGCCGAAGAGGCGGCCCTCCTCGAAGGAGCCGAGCAGCTTCTCGTCGGCGAGCAGGCGGGGCAGCTCGTCGCGGCCGTTCACCCTGAGTCCGCGCAGCCAGCCGAGATGGTTGAGGCCGACATAGTCGATCCAGGCCTCGCCCGGGTCGGCGCCGAGGACGCGCGCCACGCGGCGGCCGAGTCCGACGGGCGAGTCGCAGATGCCGATGACGCGGTCGCCGAGGTGCCGCGACATGGCCTCGGTGACCAGGCCTGCCGGGTTGGTGAAGTTGATGACCCAGGCGTCGGGGGCGAGTTGCCTGACGCGGCGCGCGATGTCGACGGCGACGGGCACGGTCCGCAGGCCGTACGCGATGCCGCCGGCGCCGACCGTCTCCTGGCCGAGCACCCCTTCGGCGAGGGCGACCCGCTCGTCCGCCGCGCGGCCCGCGAGGCCGCCGACGCGGATCGCGGAGAAGACGAAGTCCGCGCCGCGCAGCGCCTCGTCGAGGTCGGTGGTGGCGTGCACGGCGGGCGCGTCGGGGACGCCGGTGGCTTGTTCCGCCAGTACGCCGGTGACGGCCCGCAGCCGGTCCGGGTCGGTGTCGTGCAGCGTGACCTCGGTGACCCGGCCTTCGGCGTGGTCGCCGAGCAGCGCTCCGTACACCAAGGGCACTCGAAATCCGCCACCGCCGAGAATCGTCAGCCTCATGTGCCGATCGTAGGGCAGCCTGGTCCGCGACCCGATCTTCGACCGGCGGAGGCCGCATGAAACCCCCCACGCAACGACGGACGAGACGCCAACTCCTCACTCTGGCCGCGACCCTGGGCGCCCTGTCGCTCGGCGCGGGCACGGCGACGGCCGCGCCCACCTGGACCGAGACCGGCACCGCGCGGGTGAGTTCACTCACCGGCAGCCAGGGCCTGGCGAGCCACGCCGACGGCTCGCTGGTGTACCGGGGCCTCGCTTCCGTACCGCTCGATCTGCGCACGGCGGGCTGGTCGCACATAGGCGACCCGGACGTGGCGCAGGGCTACACGTTCGACGCGTACCAGGGTGGCGACGGCGCGTCGAAGAAGATGTTCGCGGTGACGGCCCCGGGCGGGCAGCGCACCACGTACGAACATGCCCTGGATCAGGGCGAGTTGCTCAACAACTCGTTCGCGTCCGTGTCGCCCGACGGGCAGTGGCTGGTGGCGGGCGAGTGGGGCACCATGAACCGGCTGCAGGTGTTCCCGGCGCCCGTGCTCAACCCGTCCGCGCCCGCGCCCGGCGCGAACCTCCCGCAAGCCGGGCAGATCAGCCTCGACAAGCCGGTCGACAACATCCAGGGCTGCGACTTCACCGACGCCACGCATCTGGTGTGCTCGTCCGACGGCTCGACGAAGGAGGTCCTGGAGGTCACCCTCGACCGCCCGCTGGACGGCTCGCCGGTCGCCGGGCACGTCACGAGCGCGTTCGCGATCCCGCAACGCAGCATCTGCTCGGGCACGTTCGAGGCCGAGGGCGTCGACTACGACACGGCACGCGGCACGCTGCGCGTGGAGATGGTGCCGCCCTCGCCGTGTCTGGTGACGACGACGGTGATCTCGTACCACAAGGGCTGAGCCGCCAGTGATCCCGTACCGCAAGGCTGAACCGACAGTGGCCTCGGACGGCAAGGGCTGAGGTGTGGGACGGCGGGGTTCGGGGGATGGTCGCGATCATGACAGATCGCACGTCCCCCTCCCCGTCGGCCCCGTCCGGCCCCTCGGACCCGTCGGAACCGGCGGCCGGGGCCCTGACCACCGCTCCCCCACGCCGCCCGCTGCGCCAGCTCCTCGCCGCCTCGGTCGGCAACGCCGCAGAGTGGTATGACTGGTACGCGTACACCTTTCTGGCCACGTACATCGCGGGCCAGGTCTTCCCCAAGAGCTCGGGCAACTCCCTCGTGCCGCTGCTCTCCACGTTCGCGGTGTTCGCCGTGGGGTTCTTCATGCGGCCGGTCGGCGGACTCCTCATGGGAGCGGTCGCCGACCGGCACGGCCGCCGGGCCGCGCTGACCGTGACCATCCTCTTGATGGGCGGCAGCAGCCTGCTGGTCGGGCTCACCCCGACATACGCGGCCGTGGGCGTCCTCGCGCCCGTCGTGCTCGTCCTCGCGCGACTGCTCCAAGGCCTCTCCGTCGGCGGCGAGTTCGCGGCCTCGACCACCTTCCTCGTGGAGTCGGCGGGCCCGGGACGGCGCGGCCTGTTCTCGTCCTTCCAGTACGTGTCGACGTCCGCCGGGCAGCTCGCAGCGTCCGGAGTCGCGGCGGCGCTGGTGAGCACGCTCGGCGACGGGCAGATGGACGGCTGGGGCTGGCGCGTGCCGTTCGTGCTCGGCGCGCTCCTCAGCCTGGTCGGCTTCTGGATCCGGCGCGGCGCGTACGAGACGCGCAGCGCCGAGCAGCGCGCGGCCGAGCGGCCCGGACTCTTCGACGCGCTGCGCCATCACCCGCGCGAGTCGCTCCTGATCTGCGGCATCACCGCGGGCGGCACGCTCGCCTACTACACGTGGACGTCCTATCTGCCCACGTACGCGGAGCTGAACGCGGGCATCGACAAGGCCGACGCCCTGGTCGCCGGCACCGTCGCACTCGCCTTCTTCGCCCTGCTCCAGCCGGTCGGCGGAATGCTCTCGGACCGGTTCGGGCGCAAGCCGCTGCTCCTCTTCTTCGGCCTGGGGTTCGCGCTGCTCAGCGTGCCGCTGCTGCGCTCGCTCGGCAGCTCGTTCGCCTCGCTGCTCCTGGTGCAGTGCGCGGGGATGGTGCTGCTCACCGGATTCACGTCGATCTCGGCAGCGGTCAACGCCGAGGTGTTCCCCGCGCGGGTGCGCGCGGCGGGCATCGGCTTCCCGTACTCGCTGACCGTCGCCGTCTTCGGCGGGACGGCCCCCTATGTCGGCACGCTGTTCAAGGAGACCGGGCACGCCGGGCTCTTCCCCTGGTACGTCGCCGTGCTCTGCCTGGTGTCGTCCGTGGTGTACCTGCGGCTGCCGGAGAGCGCGCACAAGGAGCTCGACCACTGAGGCGTGTTGCACGGGATGCAACCACGGTTGCGTCTCTTGCCAGTTGACTGGGCACACACCAGGGTAGGAGCCACGTCACTCTGACACCGGAGGTACCAGGAATGAGCAGCAGCACCGGCCGCCGCCGCTTCCTCGGCGGGATCGCGGCCGTCGCGGCCGGCGGTGTCGTCACGGCGGCGGCAGGTCCCGCGCAGGCCAGGGCGCTGCGCGCGGGACGCCCCCTGTTCCTCGGCACGTACACCTCGCAGGACGGCGGTGGCGGCGGCATCGGGCTCGCCACGTACGACGCGCGCACGGGCCGGATCACGGGTACCGGCACGATCGACGGGGTGGCCGACCCCTCGTATCTGGCGGTGCACCCTCGCGGCCACACCCTGTACGCGGTCGACGAGGGGCAGGACGGCGGTGTGACGGCGGTCCGGCTCGCGGACCGGCGCGTGCTCGGCCGGCAGAGCACCGGAGGCGCGGGCCCCTGCCATCTGTCGGTGCACCCGAGCGGCCGGTGGCTGCTGAGCGCCAACTACCTCTCGGGCAGCGTCGCCGTACATCCCATCGCCGAGTCAGGCGCGCTCGGTGAACGCACGGCGCTCGTCACCCACTCGAAGCCCGCGCCCGGCCCCGGCCAGGAGGGCCCGCACGCGCACCAGATCATCACGTCCCCGGACGGGCGGCACGTGCTCGCCGTCGACCTGGGCAACGACACCGTCTACACGTACCGCCTAGACACCGCGACCGGGACGCTCACGCAGGTGTCGTACGCGTCGCTGCGTCCCGGCGCGGGCCCCCGCCACCTCACGTTCCACCCGGGCGGCCGCTTCGCGTACCTCGCCAACGAGGTGGACAACACGGTGGTCGTCTGCGCGTACGACCCGCCGACGGGACGCCTCACGCCCGGCGAACCGCAGCCCACCGGCACCGGGTCCGGCACCAGCTATCCGGCGCAGATCCTGGTCACCGCCGAGGGCGGCTTCGCCTATCTCGCCAACCGCGGGCACAACAGCCTGACCCGGTACGCGATCGAGGCGGACGGCGCGCGGCTGCGCCTGCTCGACACGGTCCCCGTCGGCGGCGACTTCCCCCGCCACATCGCCTTCTCGCCTGACGAGCAACTCCTGTTCGCCGCAAACCAGAAGTCGGGGTCCGTGACCCTCTTCCACGTCGACCACTGCGGCGGCGGGCTCACCCCGGCGGAAGGTCCCGCGTTCGCCGCGCCGATCGCCGTCTGCGTACTGCCGCTGTAGCGCGCGGTCCGGTAGTCGCACGGACGCCGTGAGAGGGGCCCGTTCGCGGCCGGCCGCGCTCGGGCTCGGCGTTCCGCGGCGGTCAGCCGACGAGGCTCACCAGCCCCAGGAGCCCCGCGACGGCGGCTCCCCTGACGAGGACCGGGAGGCCGGGTGGCAGGCCCCACGTGGGGCCGCCCGACTTCGTGCCGGCCGCCCGAGCCACAGGGCGCGGACGCTCCACTCGCCGGGCGGGGTCGGCCGGCACGATGACGCGCCACGGCTGCTTCGTCGAACTCGACGACGGCGCGGTCCCGGTGCAAAAGGCCCTGGACGTCGAGCGGGTGACATATCTCGAGGGCGGGCGGATTCCGGGGCCGTGGACCGGCCGTCAGATCACCGCATGATCCCGGTGAGCGCGTCCCCTTCCTTCACGCACTCCCACGCGCCGTCGCAACACGCCTGCCAGGACCGGGCGTCGGGGCCGAGCAGCACGACGCGCTGGCCGGCCGCCGCGGGCGTCAGCAGGGACAGGCGCAGTCCCGCGGTCTCGACGACCAGGCCGGTGGCGGTGCGGCCTGCTCCCGCCGCCGGGCCGTCCGGCAGCCGCGTGACCCCGGGCAGCGCTTCGGCGACCTCGGCCGCGGGGTAGCCGAAGAGGTCTATGTCGTCCCAGGCGACCGGCGTCGCGGGGGCGGGGACCGTGGTGAAGACGTCGAGCCGGGACAGCCGGTCCGCCGCGCCGGGGCCACCGCCGCCGAAGCCGAGCGTGACCCCGTCGAACTCCGCCTCGAAGGCCCAGTCCGGTTCATGGAGAAGCCCGTTGAGCCAGGCGTCGTGCGCGTGCCGGAGCTCCGGGTACTGCTCGCGCGTCAGTGTCATGCACTGCCGCCTGCGTGTGATCGCGCCCTCGGCCAGGCGGGAGAGAACCTCGTCGGGCGTCATCCCGAACCGCACCGTCCCCGCACCGCCGGGCAGCGTCACGCCTGTGTCCTGCGACAACTCCAACATCGCCCCATTGTTCACGGCAGGGCCCGGGAGACAACCCCCCTGCGGCCCCGCGCACCTCTCCAGCAAACCTGCACACCGAATGCGCAGTCCGATCACGCTGTGCTGTGAATGCGCACAACCCTCAAATGTGACCCCGGCCAAAAATACGGGAGTGTCCATTTTGCAGAAATTCATGGAGCCCGCTCGGGAATTCGGACCTGTGGATCCTGTGAAGGGTCTGCTCCCAGGACGTGAACACTCCTGCACGCGGCGGTAATTACGTGCCCACACAGCCTCTGACCGGGGACCTTCCGATTGGATGTGCGAGGCGTCGGCGTGCTTTGATCCTCCGCACTGCATGAGTTACGCAAGTGATTCACGCATTCTGGAATTACCAATGAGAAGGGCAGCTCACATCATGAACTCCACCCCCCAGGTTGAGACCCTCGAGATCTCCGACGCCGACCTCGACAACGTGTCGGGCGGCCTCGTCGGCGGTCTCGCCGCCAACCTGACCGGCACGGCCGACTCCATCGCCCCCATCTCCGGCGTCGTCGGCGGCCTGACCGGCACCGTCGAGGGCCTGACCGGCGTCAACACCGCCGCCGTCACCGGCCTGGCCACCGGCCTGACCGCTGGTCTCTGAGCCACGGCTCTGCCAGGGCCCCGGAACCTCCCCCCGGTTCCGGGGCCCTTGGGCACTCCCGGCACCTCGCCGGACCGGAAGACACGTAAGGGAAGTACGTCGTGCAGTTCCGCCAACAGGCCCTGTCCAAACTGCAGTCGCCCGAGGAACTCGACCTTCCCGTGCGGCTCGCCAGGCCCCAGGGCGTACTCGCGCTGGCCGTGACCCTCGTCGTGATGGCGGCCGCGTCCGTGTGGGCGGTGACCGGGTCGCTCTCCTCGACGCTGCGGGTCCCCGGCGTCCTCACTCACGCGCAGGGCAGTTACGTCCTCCAGAGCCCCGTCACCGGTCAGGTCACGGGCGTGCTCGCCAAGGAGGGGCAGCGCCTCGCCGCGAACTCCCCGCTCCTCAAGGTCAGTACACCGCAGGGCGACCGGTATGTGCGGACCGTCGACGCGGGACGCGTCACCACACTCGTCGCCCGGATCGGCGCGGTCGTCACCACCGGTTCCGACGTGGCGACCGTCGAGAAGACCGGCGCCAAGGACCCCCTCCTCGCGATGCTGTACGTCCCCGCGGACCGCGCGGGCACCGTGCCCGTCGGAGCGGACGTGGACCTCACCGTCCAGTCGGCACCGTCCCAGCAGTACGGCATGCTGCGCGGCCGCGTGCAGGCGGTCGGGCGCGGCGCGCAGAGCGGTCAGCGGGTCGAGGCGTTCCTCGGCGACAAGGAACTGGCCACGCAGTTCACGAAGGGCGGCCCCACGATCGCGGTCCTCGTGAAGCTCATCGCCTCTCCCTCCACCAAGTCGGGTTACGCGTGGTCGTCCAAGGGCGGACCGCCGTACGCGCTCGACTCGATGACCCCCGCCTCCGGCGCCGTGCACCTCGCCGAGCAGCGCCCGATCGATTGGCTGCTCCCGTGAGCCCCTCCCCCGCAGTCCAGCAGCAGCTGCCCCCGGCCGGACACGGCCGTCGCCGGGCGCGCCCGGCTCCGAAGCCGCCGCGGCGCCGTCACCGCACCGTCCGCACGCCCACCGTCCTCCAGATGGAGGCCGTCGAGTGCGGCGCCGCGTCCCTCGCGATGGTCCTGGCGCACCACGGCCGCCATGTCCCGCTGGAGGAGCTGCGCATCGCGTGCGGCGTCTCGCGCGACGGGTCGCGCGCCAGCAACCTCCTCAAGGCGGCCCGCAGTTACGGGATGACCGCGCGCGGCATGCAGATGGAGCCGGCCGCGCTCGCGGAGGTCGAGGCGCCCGCCATCCTCTTCTGGGAGTTCAACCACTACGTCGTCTACGACGGCATGGGCCGCCGCTTCGGGCGGCGCGGCGTGCACATCAACGACCCCGACAAGGGCCGCAGGTTCGTGCCCTCCGAGGACTTCGACACCAGCTTCACGGGCGTCGTCCTCGTCCTCGAACCCGGCGACGGCTTCCGCCCGGGCGGGCGCAGGCCCGGCGTCCTGCGGGCGCTGCCCGCACGGCTTCGCGGCACGACGGGCACGATGCTCGCGGCGCTCCTCGCCAGCCTCCTGCTCGTCGCGGTCGGCGCGGCGCTGCCCGCGCTGAGCCGCACGTACATCGACATGTTCCTCATCGGCGACCAGACCTCGCTCCTCGGCGCGCTGTTCGCGTCGATGGGCGCGATGGTGGCGCTCACGGCCGTGCTCACCTGGCTCCAGCAGGCCAATCTGCTGCGCGGGCGCGTCATCGCGTCGACGCTGAGCAGCGCCCGGTTCTTCGGTCATCTGCTGCGGCTGCCGGTGACGTTCTTCGCGCAGCGCAGTCCGGCCGATCTGGTGCAGCGCCTCCAGTCGAACGACGCGGTCTCCGAGACGCTCGCGCGTGACCTGACCGCGGCGGGCGTCGACGGTGTCGTGGTGCTCCTGTACGCGGCGCTGCTGTGGACGTACGACCCTCAGCTCACACTGGTGGGCGTGGGCATCGCGCTCGGGAACGTCGTCGCGATGCGGATCGTGATCCGGCTGCGAGCCACCCGTACGCAGAAGCTGCGCGCGGACACGGCGCGGCTCACCAACACCTCGTACACCGGCCTTCAGCTCATCGAGACGATGAAGGCGACGGGTGGCGAGAACGGGTACTTCCGGCGCTGGGCGGGGCAGCACGCGACCACGCTGGAGGAGCAGCAGCGGCTCGGTGTGCCGAGCGCGTGGCTCGGCATCGTGGCGCCGACCCTGGCGACGCTCAACAGCGCCCTGATCCTGTGGATCGGCGGCCTGCGCGCGGTCGAGGGGCATCTGTCGGTGGGTCTGCTCGTGGCCTTCCAGGCGCTCGTCACGCGGTTCACCGCGCCGATCACCCGCCTCAACGGTGTCGCGGGACGCATCCAGGACTTCGCCGCCGACGTGGCGCGCCTCAAGGACGTGGAGAGCTTCCCGGCGGACGCCCTGTACACGCGGCCCGACGCGGCGGCGAGCACGCGCCGCCTGAAGGGGCACGTCACGCTCGACGACATCACGTTCGGCTACAGCCCGCTGGACAAGCCGCTCCTCACGGGCTTCTCGCTGGCGGTCGGCCCCGGTCAGCAGGTGGCGCTCGTCGGCGGCTCGGGCAGCGGCAAGTCGACGGTGTCCCGGCTGATCTCCGGGCTCTACAGCCCGTGGGAGGGCACGATCCGGATCGACGGGCAGCGCCTGGAGGACATCCCGCGGGGCGCCCTGTCGGCGTCGGTGTCCTTCGTCGACCAGGACGTGTTCCTCTTCGAGGGCACGGTCCGTGACAACGTCGCCCTGTGGGATCCGTCGATCCCGGACGAGGCCGTCGTCGACGCCCTCAAGGACGCGGCACTGTACGACGTCATCGCGCGCAGGCCCGGCGGGATCCAGGGCCGGGTCGAGCAGGACGGGCGGAACTTCTCCGGCGGTCAGCGCCAGCGCCTGGAGATCGCGCGGGCCCTGGTTCGCCGGCCGAGCATCCTCGTACTCGACGAGGTGACCAGCGCGCTCGACGCCGAGACGGAGCAGCTCATCATCGACAATCTGCGGCGCCGCGGCTGCGCCTGCGTCGTGATCGCGCACCGCCTCAGCACCGTGCGCGACAGCGACGAGATCGTCGTCCTCGACCACGGCCAGATCGTCGAGCGGGGCCGGCACGAGGCGCTCGTCGCCGCCGGCGGTCCGTATGCCGAGCTGGTCAAGGAGCACTGACGTGACGTACACACACCAGGAGCACGCCGCCGGCGACCAGGTGACCGCCTCGTTCGGCTCCCTGGGCATGCCGGTGGACTGCGCCGGCATGCGCAGCCTGAACCTCGAAGGACCGCAGGTCTTGTGGCTGGTCGTCCAGGGTGCGCTCGACCTGTTCGCGGTCGACGCGGCCGCCCAGGGGCACTGGCACTTCCTGGGACGCCTGGAGGCGGGCACCCTGCTGCTCGGCCCGGTCGAGGGACCCCAGCACACGTTGGTGGGCCGCCCGTTGCAGGGCTGCCTGCTGCGCCGTATCGGCCTGCGCGAGCTCCAGCGCCCCGACTACGGCGACGCCTCGTGGTCGTACGACCAGCAGTACCTCAGCCAGTACGACACCCAGGACGCGGCCCTCAGCCTCCTCGAGCACGCCTTCGCCCTGGGTGTGGGGCGCAGCCAGCGCGTCCTGTTCGAGGCGCCGCTCGACGGCCGGACGGCCGGCGACGACTCCGTGGGCGACGACGACATCCTGTGGCTGCCGATCCTGCCGGGCAGCGTGCAGTACGGGGCGTCGTACAGCGCGGACACCGTGGGCGAGCTGCTCGTCGACGGCTCGATGTGGCAGCGCATGGTCAACCAGCAGTTCCGTCTCCTGTCGGCGCTCGACCGGTGGATCGAACGCCTGGAGAGCGCGCACGAGACCCGGACCGCGGCCGGGATCAAGGCGGGCGAGACCGTCCGCGAGGAGGCCGACCGGACGCTGCTCGCGTCCATCGGCCGCCAGGGCAAGGGGGGTTCGCGGCGCGGCTCCTCCTCCGGGAACGGGGACGACGCGACGTACGCCGCGTGCAAGCTGGTCGCGGGCGCGGCCGGGATCACGCTGACGGCGCCCGAGCGGAGCGGCGCCGTCAGCGACCGCGTCGACCCGGTCGAACAGGTCGCCGTCGCCTCACGGATCCGCAGCCGTGCGGTCCGCCTCGACGGGCGCTGGTGGCGCGAGAACGCGGGTCCCCTGGTGGGGCACCGCGCGGCGTCCGGCGCCCCGGTCGCACTGCTGTGGCGGCGCGGCGGGTACGAGGCCGTGCATCCGTCGAGCGGGCGGCGGACCCGGGTGGACGAGGACAACGCGGAGGAGTTCGAAACGCGGGCCGTCATGCTGTACCGGCCGCTGCCCGACCGGGCGCTGAGTCCGTTGCGGCTGCTGCGGTTCAGCGCGCGCGGCACCCGGGCCGACGTGCGCAACCTGCTGCTCGCCGGTCTCGTGACGGTCGCGATCGGGGCCTTGGTGCCGGTCGCCACCGGGCGGGTCCTCGGCGTGTACGTGCCGAACGCCCAGACGGACCTCATCGTGCAGGTATCCCTCGCGGTCATGGTGACGAGCATCGTGTCGGCCGCGTTCATGCTGCTGCAGAACCTGACGATCCTGCGCATGGAGGGCCGGATCGAGAGCGCGCTCCAACCCGCCGTGTGGGACCGCCTGTTGAGGCTGCCGACGCGGTTCTTCGCGTCGCGTTCGACGGGTGAGCTGGCGAGCGCCGCCATGGGCATCAGCTCGATCCGCCGGCTCATGTCCGGCGTGGGCCCGGTGGTGGTGCAGTCCGGCACGGTCGGCGCGATGAACCTCGTCCTGCTCCTGCTCTACAGCGTCCCGCTGGCGCTGACCGCGCTCGCCATGCTCGCGGTGATCGCGGGCGTGTTCCTCACGCTCGGGCTGTGGGAGCTGCGCTGGCAGCGCCGTCTCGTCGTCCTCGGCAACAAGCTCAACAACCAGGCGTTCCAGACGCTGCGCGGCCTGCCGAAGCTTCGGGTCGCGGGGGCGGAGAGCTTCGCGTACGCCTCCTGGGCCGGGGAGTTCGCGCGCAGCCGCGAGCTCCAGCGGCGCGCGGGCCGCATCAAGAACCTGACGACGGTCCTCAACGCCGTCTATCTGCCGCTGTGTTCGCTCGTGATGTTCATGCTGCTCGCGGGTCCCGCGCGGGGCACCCTCTCCGCGGGCGACTTCCTCACGTTCAGCACCGCGGTGACGATGCTGCTCTCATCCGTCACGCAGCTCACGGGCGCCCTCATCTCCGCGGCCGCCGTCCTGCCGATGTTCGAGCAGATCAAACCCGTCCTCGACGAGGCGCCCGAGGTGCGGGCCGCCAGCACCCAGCCGGGCGAGCTGACCGGCGAGATCGAGGCGCGCGGCGTGTCCTTCCGGTACACGGACGACGGGCCGCTCGTCCTCGACGACGTGAACCTGTCCATCAGGCCGGGCGAGTTCGTCGCGGTCGTCGGGCCGAGCGGCTGCGGCAAGTCCACGCTCCTGCGCCTCCTCATCGGCTTCGACAAGCCGGTCTCCGGCGGTGTCCTGTACGACGGTCAGGACCTCGGCGCGCTCGACCAGGCCGCCGTGCGCCGGCAGTGCGGCGTCGTGCTCCAGAACGCTCAGCCGCTGACCGGGTCGATCCTGGACTGCATCTGCGGCGCCGAGGTGTTCACGCAGGAGGAGGCGTGGGAGGCGGCGGCGATGGCGGGGCTCGCCGAGGACATCAAGCGGATGCCGATGGGCCTGCACACGATGATCGCCGGCGGCGGTGCCATCTCCGGCGGCCAGCGCCAGCGCCTGATGATCGCGCAGGCGCTGATCCGCCGGCCGCGCATCCTGTTCTTCGACGAGGCCACGAGCGCGCTCGACAACGAGACACAGCGCACCGTCATCGACAGCACCCGCGCCCTGAACGCCACGCGCATCGTCATCGCGCACCGCCTGTCCACGGTGATGGACGCGGACCGCGTGATCGTCATGGCGGACGGCCGCGTCGTCCAGCAGGGACCGCCGGCCCAGCTGCTCGCGGACACGAACGGACGGCTGCACGAGCTGGTGCGGCGTCAGATGGCGTAGCCCGCGCAGGGAACGCGGCTCGCGCAAGGGCCGCAGCCCGCCGCATGGACGCAGCCCGCGCAAGGACATTGACAGAACCCCTGAACCCTGTGAACCTTCGTGCTCGAAGTTGCTCGAAACAGCAATAGTTCAAGCACTGGCAAACATCGACCGGCCGGGCTCCACGGGTCACTCGGGTTGAGCGGAGATGCACCTTGCACGGATTGCGAAGACTGCGGCAACGGCGGCTGAGACGGCAACGACCGTCTCGTGGGGGCACCTTGGCGGTGATCGGCACGGCCGCACTCCTCGGCGCGACCCTGCTCGGGGCCCCCGCCCAGCAGGCGAAGGCGGCGACCCCCGGCAGCGGCGTCCTGGACGACGGCCACAAGAGCGTGACGTGGCAGAGCCCGGTGTACGCCGCGGGGACCGTGGGCGATCCCGGCAAGTGCCCGGCCGCCGCGAACGACCCCGACAACAAGGTGTGCGACCGCTTCGACCTCAAGGTGTCGGTCCCTGACGGCTATTGGGACGACAACCCCGAGGGCGGCGTGCCCATCTCGATCGAGTGGGCGAAGCAGCCCACCGACGACTTCGACATGTACGTGTTCGACGACGCGGGCAAGCAGGTCGCCGCCAGCGCGGGCACGGCCGACCCCGAGGCCACGGTGATCCCGAAGGCCAACGGCACGTACCACGTCGTGGTCGTCCCCTACGACGTGCACGACAACTCCTTCGTCGGCAAGGCCTATCTGCCCGAGACGACCGACGCGGGCGACCTGACCTCCTTCACGGGCAAGGACGGCAGCTACACCATCGCGGCCGGCGACCTGACGGCGCGGGCCGACTTCCTGACGGGCGGTCGACTGCGACTCCAGGCCGACCCGTCCGGCACGTTCAGCGATCCGGCCGGCTCGCAGATCGTGCGCAAGCAGCCCGCCCTCGACAAGCACACGTCGTCCTTCGACGCGGGCGCGTACTACGGCATCCGCTCCGCCGGCGCCGTCCTGCGCGTCTACAAGAAGCCGCTGCGCTTCGGCCTCTACAAGGCCGACAACAGGACGCGGATCTGGCAGGAGGACAAGCCCCTGCGCTGGTCCACCGGCGGCATGCGGCAGAGCCTGGAGCGCGGCAAGGACGAGCAGTTCTTCGGCGGCGGCGAGCAGAACGGCTCGTTCTCGCACCGCGACAAGACGGTCTACGTCGCGAACAACACCAACTGGAACGAGGGCGGCTACAACAACTCGCAGCCGTTCTACCTCTCTTCGGCGGGGTACGGGGTCTACCGCAACACCTTCGCCCCGGGCGTCTACGACTTCGGCCCCTCCGTCCACACGGGCCAGCAGGAGCGCCGCCTCGACGCGTACTACTTCCTCGGTGACGCGAAGAAGGTGATCGGCGGCTACACGTCGCTGGTCGGCAAGCCGTTCATGCCGCCGGTGTACGGCCTCGAACCCGGTGACGCCGACTGCTATCTGCACAACGCCAATCAGGGCGAGCGCCACACCCTCGACTCGCTGAAGGTCGCCGACGGGTACGTCGAGAACCAGATGCCGCTCGGCTGGATGCTGGTCAACGACGGCTACGGCTGCGGCTACGAGAACCTCGCCGAGACCGCGAAGGGCCTCCAGGAGCGGGGCGCCGAGATGGGCCTGTGGACCCAGGACGGCATCGACAAGCTCGCCGACCAGGTGAAGGCCGGGCAGCGCGTCGCCAAGCTCGACGTCGCCTGGATCGGCAACGGCTACGGCATGTCCCTGGACGCCTGTGACAAGGCGAAGGCCGGCATCGAGGACAACAGCGACGCCCGCGGCTTCGTCTGGATGCCCGTCTCGTGGGCGGGCGCGCAGCGCTGCGGCGTGCTGTGGAGCGGCGACCAGAAGCTGTCGTGGGACTTCGTGCGCTGGCAGATCCCGACGTACGCGGGCGCCACGATGTCGGGCATCGCCTACAACTCCGGTGACGTGGGCAGCATTTACAGCCACGACGCCAAGATGTACGCGCGGGACCTCCAGGCGAAGACGTTCCTGCCGGCCATCATGACGATGGACGGCTGGGCCAGGGACATGACCACCGGCAAGAAGATCAACCAGCAGCCGTGGGTGGACGGCGAGCCTTATACGTCCATCAACCGCAAGTACCTCCAGCTGCGCGAGCGCCTGCTGCCGTACCTGTACACGCTGTCCGCCGAGGCGGCGAAGACCGGTGTCGGCGGGGTGCGCCCGCTCTACCTGGAGTACCCGGACGACCCCGCCACGCTGGGCGCGAACGCCAAGTACGAGTACCTGGCGGGCGACGACTTCCTCGTCGCCCCGGTCTACAAGGACTCGGACACCCGCGACGGCATCTACCTGCCCAAGGGCACGTGGACGGACTACTGGACGGGCAAGACCTACCACGGTCCGACCACGATCGACGGCTACCACGCGCCCATCGACACGCTCCCCCTCTTCGTCAAGTCCGGTGCGGTCGTGCCGATGTGGCCGAAGGGGACGACGTCGTACAAGTCCCGTGACGTCCACGAGCTGGACTGGGACGTGTACCCGCAGGGCCGCTCCTCCTACACGCTGTACGAGGACGACGGGGTGACCCGCGACTTCGCCCAGGGCAAGTCGGCGACGCAGCGCGTCACCGTCGACCAGGGCAAGCACGCGACCGAGATCAACGTCGGGGCGAGCAAGGGAAGTTACAAGAACAAGCCCGACGCCCGCGCCTACCGGTTCGCCGTCCACGGCGAGAGCGCGCCGCACCGGGTGTCGGCGGAGGGGCGCGCGCTGCCCCGCGTCGGCTCGGCGGACGCGCTCGCCGCGGCCGGGTCCGGCTGGTACTACGACGCGGACACGGGAGTGACGACGGTGAAGACCGCGCGCCAGTCCCTCGACCGCGACTTCACGGTGACGCTGCGGCGCTGATCCGCGGTACGGAGTGAGGCGAGGGCGGGTCCGCTGCTGCGGGCCCGCCCTCGGCCATTGCCTGCATGCGCGGGCCGGGACCGCCGACTCGACGACGACCCCAAGGTGAACACTCTCCCCACCGGAGCGCCTGCCCCCGCCGGCCAGGAGGACGCGCCGGCTTCCCGGCACCGACCCCACCCCCACACCGCACCAGGCGGTTTGCTTGTGCGACGCGGACTGCTCGTACGATGTCCGCAAGTGCGTCCGCGCGAGAGCACGGAGGGAGGGGTGAGGGTGTCCGCTACGGCCGATTCGCGGCGTCGTGTCCGCGTTGCGCCCGCCAACCCCGAGGCCGCCGCCGTTCTCACGTCATGGGCGGAGCAAGGGGATTCCCTGCTCGACGTGGCGGAACTCGACCTGTCCCACGCCGACCTCTCCGGCCTTGACCTGGCCGTGGGGCTGCTCACCGGGACCGTGCTGCGCGGCGCCCGGCTCGTCGGCACGGACCTGTATCGCGCGCACATGGAAGGGGCGGTCCTGGAAGGTGCCGATCTCTCCCACGCCTGCCTGACGAAGGCGATCCTCGACGAGGCCGACCTGCGGGGCACCGATCTCTCGGGGGCGAACCTCGGCAGCGCGGAGCTCTACGGCGTCGACGCGCGGGCGGCCTCGTTCCGCGGCGCGCGGCTCAACGGTGCCTCGTTCCTCGACGCGCGCCTGGAGGGCGCCGACCTCGCCGGCGCCTCGGTGCGCGAGACGTCCCTCAAGGCGGTTCTCGACGACCGCACCCGCGTCGAGGGCCTCACCGGCACCGTCTTCGGTCCCGCACGCCTCGAAGGAAACGGTCCGCCGCGCGCACTGTCCGGCCTCGCACTCGAAGAGTGGCTGAACAGCCGCGGCGCGACCGTCCAGGTCCTCAATTCCCGGACCAGCGGGACCGCGGGGAACGCACGCAACCGGCCATTTCCTCCCGCCGGGACCCCGTCCACCACGCCGACCAGCACGTCTTCGGCCCGATGATAGGTTCAAACGCGTGATATCGACGGGGCCACTGAGCCGTACGGCGCTGAGCCGAGTCACCTTGGTGGGTGCGCGCAGACGCGTCGAACTCGTCCTGCCGTCCCGCGAGCCGCTCGGCGTGCTCCTGCCGGAAGTCCTGCGACTCCTCGACGACGGCAGCGCCCCGCACGACCGCCTCATCGCCGCCGACGGGTCGGCTCTCGAACCCGACAGCACGCTGGAGTCCGCGGGTGTGTCCGACGGTGCGGTGCTGCGCCTCGCACGCAGCGAAGGATCGGCGTCCACGTCAGCGGACGGCATCTGTATCGACCTGCGCACCTGGCGCTGGCGGCCCGCCGCCCGCAGGGTGGTGGCCGGTGCGGCCACCGTCGTCTGGGCCGTTCTCGCCGGACTCCTAGCACGCCAGGACCAGGCGGACGGGCTGTCCGCCGTCGGCGGCACGCTCCTCGCCGCGGCGGCCCTCGCGGCGCTCGCCGGGGCGCTCCTCGGGCGGGCCGGGCGCAAGGGCCTCGCGGCGACGCTGATCACGACGGCCGGTGCGGTCGGTGTGCTCGGCGCCTGGACGCTCGCCGACGCACACGACTGGCCGGGTGCGGCACGCCTGGCGTGCGCCGGCGGGGTGTTGGCCGGGGCACTGCTGTTGCTCGGGCTGTTCTCGCCGGTGGGCCGGAGCGGTGTCGTGGGCGCGGCGGCCGTCGCCGGGTGCGGGATCTGCTGGGAGGCCGCTCTCGCACTCCAGTCGGGCGGCGGCACGGCACCGGAATCCGCACGCGCGGGTGCGCTCGTCGCGGTCCTCTCCGTGGTCGCCCTCGGACTGCTTCCGCGTCTCGCACTCAGGACCTCCGGCCTGTCGGGTCTCGACGACCGCCGCTCCGGCGGGGCGTCGGTCAGCCGCTACCAGGTGTCCACGGCGCTGGCCGCCACCCATCGCGAACTCGCGCTCGCCTCTGCCGTCCTGGCGGTCTCGGCCGCCGTCGCCGCGGTGTGCGCGCTGCGGGCGCCCACGGTGTGGACGGTGCTGCTCGCGGTGGTGGTCACGCTCGTACTGGCGTTGCGCGCGCGGGCCTTCCCCCTGACCGGGGAAGTGGTCGCGCTGTTCGCCGCCGGCGCGGTGGTGGCCGTACGGCTCGCGTGGGTGTGGCACGACGGCTCGGGCGCGGCGGGGCCGCCCGCCGCGCTGGTCGTACTCGCGCTGATGTCGCTCGGGGTGCTCGCCGTGCGGCCCGCGGAACCTGTGCGGGTCCGGCTGCGCCGCGTCGGCGACGTACTCGAATCGGTCGGTGTGATCGCGCTGCTCCCGTTGGTGATCGGCGTGTTCGGTGTGTACGGGCGTCTGCTCGGCACCTTCGCGTAAGGGCTCGGGGAATGACGCAGAGCGACTGGCAGAACAACGTACTGAGGGACCTGCTCAGGCAGACCCAGGCACAACTGGGCGGGGAGGGCGGCGAGATGGCGGCGCCTGACGTGTCCGGTTCCGGGGTGGCGGGGCAGGGCACGCTCCCGGACGGGGAAGCGGAGAGCTCCGTGGTGCCACCGCCCTCGCGCGGTCGTGCGCCGCTTCCGCGCCGGCGCCCCAACACGGCCCCGTCACCGGACGCGGGCCCCGGCCCTTCGCCCTCACCTCCGCTCGACCCGGACGAAGACGCTGCGGCTGTGCCGGAACCCCGTGCCGCTGCCCCGGCCGCGCGCCGGACGGCGTCACTGGCGGCGCGCCTGGCGGCGGGCCGAGCGGAACGGCCGACGCCGCCGACGGACGCGGACGCCACCTCTGATGTGCCCGCACCCTCGCATGCCCCGGCGCCGGGCGCGCCGACGTCTCTGCTCAAAGCCGACGTCACGGACGCGGCACCGGTCCCGGAGGCATCGACCGACGCCCCCGCCGACGCACCGGCGGCCGCAGAGCCCTCGGCGCCAGAGCCCCGACACATCAGCACGGGCTCCTCTCCGATACCGAACGTGTCCATCGAGATCCAGACGAAGGCCACACCAACACCCGTACCCCCGGCCGAGATCACGGACGCCCCGCCGCCCGACCCGGTGGCAGCCACCCACACCCCGGCCCCGGATGCGCCCACCCCCACACCCCGGGCCGACATCACGAACGCCCCGCCGCCCGTCCCGGTGGCAGCCACCCACACCCCGGCCCCATACGCACCCACCCCCACACCCCGAGCCGACATCGTGGACGCCCCGCCCACCTCCAACGCCGCCCACACCCCGGCGCCCACCCCGCCCCCGTACACCCCGGCCTCACCGCTCCCGCCCGCTCCGGCCCCCTCAGGACTCCCCGCCCCCTACACACCCGCGCCCGCGCCGACCCCCCAGCCGCACCCGCCCGCCGTCGCCCCCCACTCCCGCTCGCGGAACTCCCGTCTCCCCGGCATCACCCCCGAATCCGTCCCCACCGTCGACCCGCGGCTCGCGGGCTCGCTCGGGCGGCCTCAGCACGGGGACACCGTGGCCCGGCGTACCGGACGTTCACTGCGCAGGCTCGCCTCGTCCGCCGCGCAGGAGGTGTCCGAAGAGACGCGTCTCGCACGGGAGTTGCAGCAGCCGGTGTCCAACGGCCGGGTGGTCGCCGTGACGTCCATCCGCGGTGGGGTGGGCAAGACCACCGTGTCCGCCCTCCTCGCCCGCACCCTCAACCACTACCGCCACGACCCGGTGCTCGCGCTGGAGGCGGACGCCGCTCTCGGCACGCTGCCGGTGCGGCTCGGTGCCGAGTCGGTGCGCTGGTCGTGCCCGGACCTCGCGCAGATCCTCAAACCGTCGATGCAACTCACCGACGTCACCGGCTATCTCGTGCCGGTCACCGACGGCGGCTGGCTGCTGCCGGCGAGCCAGGGCCGCGTCGGCGCCCCGCTGGACGTGCGCACGTACCGGACCGTGTCGCTCGCGCTGCGGCGCTACTTCGCCATGACGGTCGTGGACTGCGAGACGCTGCCGGGCGAGGTGGCGCGTACGGCGATGGACACGGCGCACGCGCGGGTGGTCGTCGCCCCGATGACGGTGGAGGGTGTGGGCGGCACGCGCGTGGTGCTCGACTGGCTGGCGCAGCTGCCGAAGGCGGCTCTGGCCGGTACCGTCGTCGCGCTCACGTCGAGCGCGCCCGACATGACGCTGGACCTGAAGGCGGCGACCGCCCATCTGCGCGAGACGGGGGTCGCGGTGGTGCACCTGCCGTACGACCGTCATCTGGCGGCGGGAGGCCCCATCCGGACGGCACTCCTGTCGGAGGCGACGCGCCGCGCGGCCACGGGTCTGGCGGCCGAGGCGGTGCAGCGGGCGGCGAGGTAGCGGCGGCGCGGCAGTTGGGTGTGCCGGACCTCGCGAGCCCGGCACACCTCGAACGAGAGGCGCTAGGTGAGCAGGGCGATGAACAGGGCGACCGGAGGGACGACGAGGCCTGCGGCCATCAACCAGCCCGTCCTCTCCGACGTCTTTTCGCCGACCTTGACACACAGCGGCGTCACCAGGGCGAGATAGAGGAACAGCGGCACGACGATGATGCCGAGGCCCATGATGTGTCCCTTCGATCGGGCGTCCCGTACTGCCCGGCCGATGCCGCAGTCCATCACATCGCACTCGCCGCAGACGTCACCGCCCGCGCTTTCGGAAATCACCCGAACCCGTGGCGCGGTCCGTCTCGCCGGAGAGCGCCACGGACTGACCGCACGCCCGGCGGCCGTCAGATGAACCGGCCGCCCGCCACCTCCAGGACGCAGCCCGTCGTGTACGACGACAGGTCGGAGGCGAGGAACAGGACCGTGCGCGCGACCTCCTCGGGTTCGCCGGCGCGGCGCATCGGTACCTCGGCGAGCTTGGCGTTCCAGATGTCCTCGCGCAGCGACTCCGTCATCTCGGTGCGGATCAGGCCGGGCTGGACGGCGTTGACGCGTACGCCCCGGTGGGCGAGTTCCTTCGCGGCGGCCTTGGTGAGGCCGACGAGACCGGCCTTGGCCGCGCTGTAGTTGGTCTGGCCGACCATGCCGACCTTGCCGGAGATCGACGAGATGTTGACGATCGAGCCGCTCCCCTGCTCGCGCATGACCTCGGCGGCCGCTCGGGTGCCCAGCCAGGCCCCCTTGAGGTGGACGTCGACCACCGCGTCGAAGTCGGCCTCGGACATCTTGCGCAGGGTGGCATCCCGTGTGATGCCCGCGTTGTTGACCATCACATCGAGGGAACCGAACTGCTCGACACAGCCGCGTACGGCGGCCTTCACCGCGTCGGCGTCGGTGACGTCACAGGTGACGGCGGCCACCTGGGTGCCGGTGGAGTCGAGGGCGCGGGCGCTCGCCTCGGCCGCGGGCCCGTCGATGTCGGCGATGACGACGCGCGCGCCGTTCTTGTGGAAGGCCGTGGCGATGGCGAGGCCGATCCCCTTGGCCGCCCCGGTGACCAGGGCGCTCCTGCCGTGCAGCATGGGTCGAATCTCCTTGTCGGATACGTCAGTTGAGGGTTTCGGCGGTGCCGAGCAGCGCGGTGACCTGGCTGGAGAGCACGCCTCCATTGCCGTGGGCGAGGGCGACGCGGGCCCCGTCGACCTGGCGTTCGTCGCAGTCGCCGCGCAGTTGGCGTACAGCCTCGATGACGGTGAAGATGCCGTACATGCCGGGGTGGCCGTACGAGAGGCCGCCGCCGTTGGTGTTGACGGGGAGCCTGCCGCCGGGCGCGATGCCGCCGTCGGCGACGAAGGGACCGCCCTCTCCCTTGGCGCAGAACCCGAGGTCCTCCAGGAACAGGACGGGGTTGATGGTGAACGCGTCGTACAGCTCGACGACGTCCACGTCGCCCGGGGTGAGCCCCGCCATGTCGAAGGCGCGGCGTCCGGACTCGGTCGCCGCCGTCACGGTGAGGTCGGGCATCCGCGAGATGTTGCGGTGCCAGGTGGCCTCGCCCCCGCCGAGCAGATAGGCGGGCGCGGCGGCCAGGTCGCGGGCCCGCTCGGCCGAGGTGACGACGAGGGCGCCGCCGCCGTCGGTGACGAGGCAGCAGTCCCGCACGGTCAGCGGGTCGCTGATCATGCGGGAGCCGAGGACGTCCTCGCGGGTGAGCGGCTTGCGTTCGAATGCGGCCGGGTTGAGCTGCGCCCACGCCCGCGCCGCGACCGCCACATCGGCCAGCTGTTCCCGCGTGGTCCCGTACTCGTACATGTGCCGCGAGGTCGCGAGCGCGTACATGCTCAGCGGGTAGCGGGGGCCGTACGGCTCCTCGTACGGGTCCGGCCTGGTCGGGGAGACGAGGCGGCCGCCGTCGGAGCGCTGCGTGCTGCCGTACACGATCAGCGCGGTGGTGCACAGGCCCTGCTCGATCGCGGCGGCCGCGTGCAGGAGGTGGGAGACGAAGGAGCTGCCGCCGATGTTGGTGCCGTCGAGGTGGCGGGGGCGGATGCCGAGGTACTCGGCGGTGTCCATGGCGGCCATCGGCAGGTACGACGAGGCGGTGAACAGGCCGTCGACCTCCGACTTGGCGATGCCGGCGTCCTCGAGGGCGCGGGCGGTGGCCTGGCCGACGAGGTCGAGGTGGGTGAGGCCGGGAGCGACCTCGCCGAGGTCGGACTCGGCCACGCCGACGACGGCGGCCCTGCCGCGCAGCGACGGTGTCATCGGGCGTCCTCCTTCGGCTCGAAGACGGCGGTGTCGCCGTCCGCTGTCGTACGGAACCGGACGCGGTCGCCGATCCCGACGTCCTCCGGAGCGGGCCCCTCGACCCGCGACATCATGCGGAAGCCGTCGTCCAGGTCGACGAGCACGACGTTGTGCGCACCGTCGCGGCCGCGCACGACGGTGGTCGCGTAGACGGTGCCGTGACCGGTGCTGCGTTCCCAGCTCAGCTTCTGCGCACCGCAGTCGGGGCAGAGGGTGCGGGGCGGGAAGACGGCGGACGCGCAGTGCGCGCAGCGCTGGTAGCGCAGTTCGCCGCGGCTGAGGCCGGCGCGGTGGGCGAGGGCCGGCGACCGGGGTTCCGGTGTCACGGCGTCTTCACGGGGGTCGGGTGGGTTCATCGTGCGTCCTGTTCCGAAGGGGCGCTCAGCAGCGCGAGACAGTCCACGGCGACGGCGCCGTCGCCGGCCGCGCCGCACAGCAGCGGGTTCACGTCGAGTTCGAGGAGGTCGTCGGCGAGGTCGGTGGCGAGCCAGGACAGGCGGACGAGCGCGTCCGCCACGGCGTCGACGTCGCGCGCGGGCGCGCCGCGCACCCCGTCGAGGACCCGCGCCGCGCGCAGCGAGCGCAGCATGCGTACCGCCCCCGCGTGGTCGACGGGGGCCACGGCCACCTGGCTGTCGTCGAGTACGTCGACGAGGACACCGCCGAACCCGGCGACCACGACAGGCCCGAACGCGGCGTCGCGCTGGATGCCGAGGATCAGCTCGGTACGGTCGCCGCCCGCCATGCGCTGCACGAGGAGCCGCGCGTCGCCGACGCCCGCGCGGGCCGCGGCGGCGAGGATGTCCCGCGCGGCGTCACGCACGCCGTCCGGCGTGGTCAGGCCGAGCCGCACGCCCCCCATGTCGCTCTTGTGGGCGATGTCTGCCGACAGCAGCTTGACGGCCAGGGGCCCTTCGAGGTCCGCCGCCGCCCGTACGGCTTCCTCGGGGTCGCGCGCGGTGCGGGCGTGCGCGCAGTGGAGTCCGTAGGCGGCGATGAGCCGGGTGGACTCGTACTCGTCGAGCCTGGTACGGCCCTGGGCGCGGGCCTCCTCGATGATCGCGCGGGCGGCCTGCGGGTCGGTGCCCGTGGGGCGTGCGCCCGTCGGAAGGGGCGGGCGGAGGCTGAAGTCGGCGAGGTGCCCGAGGGCCGCGGCGGCCCGGCCCGGGTCGCTGTAGCAGGGCACGCCCAGCTCGCGGAGCCGCTGCCGCGCCCTGCCGTTGCCGCCGGTCCAGACGACGACGAGCGGCTGGTCGGTGGAGCCGTACGCCTTCGCGATGGCGTCGGTCAGCTCGTCGATGTCGCCGTCGGCGTTGCCGAGCAGCACGCCGATCATGTCGGTTCCGGGGTGTTCGAGGGCGACGTCGAGGGCGCGGCGCAGCATGTCGGGTTCGCTGACGAGCGCGGCGGTCAGGTCGACGGGGTTGCGGGGCGAGCCGAACGGGGGGATGACGCCGGCCATGCGCCGCTGCCACTCCTCGTCCCAGGTGTCGACGGCGATGCCGTGGGTGGCGGCCTCGTCGGCCATCAGGACTCCGGCGCCGCCCGACAGGGAGAGGGTGGTGAGGCGACGGCCCCTGGTGCGGCGGCCGGTGGCGAAGATCTGGGCGGCGTCCAGCATGGGTTCGACGCCGCTCACGCGGGTGAGGCCGAACTGGCGTGCCGCGCCGTCGAAGACGCGGTCCTCGCCGGCCAGTGACGCGGTGTGCGACTGGGCGGCGCGGGCACCGGCGGCGGAGCGGCCCACCTTCACGGCGATGACGGGCTTGTCGGCCGCGTGCGCGGCGCGGGCCGCGTCGAGGAGTCCGGGGCCGTCGCTGACGCCTTCGAGGTAGGCGAGGAGGACCTTCGACTCGTCGGTTGCGGCGAACGCGCCGAGGAGTTCGGACACCGAGATGTCGACCTCGTTGCCGGTGTTGACGTAGTGGGCGAGGCCGATGCCGTACTGGCGGGCCTCGCTGAAGATGAACGAGCCGAAGGCGCCGCTCTGGCTGACGAACGCGACGGGGCCCGGGCGCAGTTCGATGTTCTCGTCGAGCGCCGACGTGAAGGTGGGCACCGCCCGGTCGTGGACGCTGATGAGGCCGAGGCAGTTGGGCCCGAGGACGCGGACGCCGCTCTCTTCCGCGGCGGCCTTCAACTCCCTTTGAAGCAAGGCACCTTGTTCGCCGGTCTCGGCGTAGCCGGCGGCCGCGACGATCGCCGTCCTGATGCCGCGCCGGCCGCAGGCCCGGATGCCGTCGGCCGCGTGGGCGGCGTCGCGCATGACCATCGCGAGGTCGATGTCGCCGTCGATCGCGTCGAGGGTCGGGTGGGCGGGCAGGCCCTGGACGGTGGCGCGGCGGGAGTTCACGGGCAGGATGCGCCCCGCGTATCCGAAGCGCTTGAGGTAGTCGATGGGGCGCCCCGACAGTTTTCGGGGGTTGTCGGAGGCGCCGAGTACGGCGATGGAGCGGGGGTGGAGCAGGGTGTCGACGAGGTCCGTGCGGGACGGTCGCGCGCTCATGCCCCGGCCTCCCGCAGCAGCCCCTTGCCGATGATGAGTTTCTGGATCTCGCTGGTGCCCTCGTAGATGCGGAAGAGTCGCGCGTCCCGGTAGAGGCGCTCGACGGTCGAGTCGCTCATGTAGCCGCTGCCACCGTGCACTTGGACGGCGCGGTCGACGACCCGGCACACCATCTCGCTGCAGAACAGCTTGGCGCTGGAGGGCCCCATGCGGGTGTCGGTGCCCGCGTCGAACGCCTCGGCGGCGGCAAGCACCAGGGAGCGGCCCGCGAGGAGTTCGGCGTGCGACTCGGCGAGGAGTTCCTGGACGAGCTGGAAGCGGCCGATGGACTCGCCGCCCTGCTCGGCGGTGGCGGCGTAGCGCACGGCCTCGTCGAGTGCGCGGGCCGCGAGGCCGACGCACAGGGCCGCGACGTGCAGGCGGCCGCGCGTGAGGGAGGCCATCGCGGCGCGGAATCCGGTGCCGGGCTCACCGCCGAGTACGGCGTCGGCGGGGACCCGCGCGTCGTCGAAGTAGACCGGTGCGGTGTGGGCGCCGCGCTGGCCCATCTTGCGGTCAGGCGGCCCGATCCGTACGCCCGGCGCCGTGCTCTCCACGAGGAAGGCGGAGATTCCGCGGTGGGCCTCGGCGTCGGGGTCGGTCCGCGCGAAGACGACGAACAGGTCGGCGTGGTCGGCGTTGGTGATGAACCGCTTGGCGCCGGACAGGACCCAGCCGTCGCCCTCGCGGACGGCGCGGGTGCGTACGCCGCTGGGGTCCGAGCCCGCGCCGTCCTCGGTGAGGGCGAACGAGGCGACGGCGGAACCGGCGGCGAGCGCGGGCAGCCAGCGCTTCTGCTGCTCGGGCGTGCCGAAGTTCACCAGGGCCTTGCCCGCGATGCCGTTGTTGGTGCCGAGCATGGAGCGGAACGCCGGTGTGGTCCAGCCGAGTTCGATGGCCAGGCGCACGTCCTGGCGCATGTCGAGGCCGAGTCCGCCGTACTCCTCGGGCAGCGCCCAGCCGAACAGGCCCATGTCGGCGGCGCCGCGCCGCAGCCGCTCGGGTATGGCGTCGCTCTGCTCGATCTCCTCCTCCAGCGGCACGACTTCGCCGCGGACGAAGTCCTTCACGGTGCGCAGGATGTCCTCGAAGACATCGGAGTCCATGGCTGTCTCCCTTGTGTCGGGGCGGGGCTCAATACTTGACTGATCGTCAGAGTGCGGCGGGCTGTTGCGTGGCGCCTGCCGCCGTGGCGTCCCGCTCCTCGGCCGCCGCGGTGCGCGCGAGCAGGGCGCGGGCACCGAAGAGCGAGAGCAGCACCATCAGGACGGCGAAGGCCACGACGGGCACGATCGATCCGGTGGCGGTGAGCAGCGCCTGCCCGATGAGGGGCGTGCCGCCGCCGAAGAGCATCCCGGCCGCGGAGTACGACACCGAGATACCGGTGTAGCGGACGCGGGCGGGGAACGCCTGGGCGAGCATGCCGGCGAGGAGCGCGTAGAACATGACGTGCGGCAGCGTCGCGATGACCATGCCGAGCAGGGTGAGGCCGAAGCTGCGGGTCGAGATCAGCCAGAACAGCACGGGCATGGCCGGGATCTCGAGGATCAGCAGGACGGTGACGACCTTGCGGGTGTTCCAGCGGCTGCCGAGGACGGCGCCGAAGGGCTGGGCGACGAACTGCGCGACCGTGGCGAGCAGGATGATCGTGAGCATGCTGTCGCGGGACATGCCGAGGTCGTTGGTGGCCCAGGACAGGGCGAAGGTGTTCTTCAGGTACGAGGCGACGTACGCGATGACGGAGGCGGCGAGCCCGAGGGCGACCGTCGTCTTGTGGGTGCGCAGCAGCTCGACGAGGGGCAGCCGTGCGACCTGTTCCGTCTGCTTGAGCCGCAGCAGTTCGGGGGATTCCTGGATGCGCATCCGCACGATCAGACCGACGATCACGAGCAGCGCGGAGGCGAGGAAGGGCAGGCGCCAGCCCCACGCCACGAAGGCGGCGTCGGGGAGCTGCGAGACGGCGGTGAAGGCGAGGACGGCGAGGATCTGGCCGGTGGGTGAGCCCTGCTGGGCGAAGGCGCCGAAGAGGAACCCGCGGCGCCGCTCGGTGTGTTCGGTCGCGATGAGTACGGCTCCGCCCCATTCGCCGCCCACGGCGACGCCCTGCACGACGCGCAGCAGGACGAGCAGGACCGGGGCCAGGACGCCGACCGTGTCGTACGTGGGCAGCAGGCCCATGCCCGCGGTGGCGACGCCCATGAGGAGAAGCGTCGCGATGAGCGTGTTCTTACGGCCGATGCGGTCGCCCAGGTGCCCGAAGACGATGCTGCCGAGGGGGCGGGCGACGAAGCCGATCCAGAACGTCGCGAAGGACGCGAGGACACCGACGGCGGGTGACGCCTCGGGGAAGAAGAGTTTCCCGAGAACAATCGCCGACGCGGTCCCGAATATATAGAAGTCGTACCACTCGATGGTGGTTCCGATGAATGCGGCAATTCCCGCCCGCCGCCCCATCTTCTCGTCTGCGACGAGTCTGCGTCTCACCCTTGCCACACTCCTTCGGGAGGCAATTCGGATTCACCGAAAGCCCGTCTCACGTGCGTTGTTGGGCTAGTGGCGCGCTTATTTAATTCTGGCCCTGTGCGGCCGTTTTCGCGTCTGATGACATTTACCGTATCACTGGGTGTGTGATGCAACTAACACATTGTTGGCCATCGATTTATTCGCCGGGGCGACATAATCTCGACGCGCCGGAACGAAACGACTTCCGGCGGAGGTGGAGGGTGGAAGGGCATGGAACTGCGCCGTCTGCAGGCTTTCGTCGCGGTCGCCGAGGAGCTCAGCTTCAGCCGGGCCGCGGCCCGGCTGCACATGTCGCAGCCCCCGCTCTCGCAGCAGATCAAGCGGCTTGAGCAGGACGTCGGCGTCGAGCTGCTGCACCGCACCACCCGCAGCGTCGAACTCACCGCCGCCGGGGCGGCGTTCCTCACCGAGGTACGGTCCGCGCTCGACTCCCTGGAAGCCGCGAAGCTCGCGGCGCACCGCGCGGCGGAGGGGGTCACCGGGGTGGTGCGGCTGGCGTTCAGCGGCCCCACGTCGTACCGCGAACTCCTCGCCATTGCCCGTGAGTTCAGGCTGCGGCACCCCACCGTCAGGCTCGACATCGTCGGCCCCTACTACGGTGGCGAGCTGGCCGAGCGCCTGCACCTGCGGGAGGCGGACGCGGGTCTGGTGCGGCTCCCGCTGCCGGACACCGGGCTGCGGGTGCGGGAGCTGCTGCGGCACCCGCTGGTCGCGGCCGTACCCTCCGAACACCCGCTCGCCGCACGGGAGTCGCTGACCCTCGCCGATCTGCGGAGCGTGCCCTTCGTCAGCTATCCGGCCGGCCGGGGCTCGATCGTGCGGGACCTGGTGCTGTCGGCGTTCCTGGCGCAGGGCACGACCCCGCGCATCGTCCAGGACGCGCCCGACACGCACACCCTTCTCTCCCTGGTGGGGGCGAGCGTCGGCATCGGGCTCACTCCGGACTCCGCCGGGCATCTGGCGGTGCCGGGGGTGACGCTGGTCCCGGTCCTTGACGCCCCGGCTCTCCCGCTCGGTCTCGCCTGGCGGGCGGACGACACCGATCCGGCGGTGGCGGCGCTCGTCGACCTGGTCGACGGGTTCGCCGACGGCCTCCGGGAACTGCCGACGACGTGACATCGCCGGGCGTCCCCCGATCCTCCGCCTTACGCCATCTCGCCCGCAGGGCCGGTGGTGAGCTCCGCCCCGAGCAGCCGTCGCGCCCGCTCCTGCACCGGTCTGTCGACCATGACGCCGTCCACGGCCGACACCGCGTCGCCCGCGGCGAGCACCTTCCTGGCCCAGGCGAACTCCTCGTCCGTCGGCGCGAAACCCTGGGTCACCGCGGTGAGTTGCTTCGGGTGGATGCACAGTTTGCCTCCGAAGCCGAGCCGTCGGGCGTGGTGGATGTCCTGCGCGAGGGCGTCGGCGTCGTCGAGCGCGGTGGTGACGCCGTCCAGCGGGGGCGCGACACCGGCGGCGGCGCACGCCATGACCAGCCGGGACCGCGCATACGCCAGCGCCAGGGTGTCGTCGTGGCGCACGCCCAGCTCGGTGGCGAGGTCGACGCTGCCGAAGGCCGCGCGGACGACGCCGGGCGCGCAGCACACCTCGAGGGCGCGCTCGATCCCGGCCGCCGTCTCGACGAGCGGGATCACGGCGCAGGCCTCCGCGATCCGTGCGATCACGTCGGGGTCCTCGGCCTTGGGCAGCATCACCGGACAGCCGAACGCGGTGACGAGGTCCAGGTCGGCGTCCCACCAGGGCGTGCCGGGCGCGTTGATCCGCACCACCGCGTCCCTGCCCCGCGCGAGCCGGTCGGCGGCGTGCCGGCGGGCCGCGTCCTTGGCGTCGGGCGCGACCGCGTCCTCCAGGTCGATGACCACGGCGTCGGCCCCGGCCGCGGCCGCCTTCTCGAACCGGTCCGGGCGGTGCCCCGGGACGAAGAGCAGGGTGCGGGCGGCGGCGAGGCGGGCGCGGTCGCGGCTCAGGCGCTCGGGATCGGCGGGTTCGGGACGCGCGGGGACAGCACGCGCCGGTCCGACTCCGATGCGTTCAGCGCTCACTTGAACGTCACCTCCGCCGTCGCATGCCGCTCGTCCCGACGCGTGGCGATCCGCAGCCCGGCCGAGCCTCCGTCGTCCGCCACGTCACCGAGGGCGCACACCTGCTCGCCCGCGAACACCGGCTTGCGGAGCCGGTAGGAGAGCGTGTGGATCTCCCGCTCCGGGGCCTCGCGGCGGGCGAGTTCCAGCATCAGCTGGACGAGGAGCGGCCCGTGGACGACGAGGCCCGGGTAGCCCTCGACGTCGCGCACGTACGGCTCGTCGTAGTGAATGCGGTGGGCGTTCGCGGTCAGCGCGCTGTAGCGGAACAGCAGGGTCGGCGAGGGACGCAGGGTCAACTGCCAGTCGGCGTCGGACGGCCCGGCCTCACCGAGGTCCAGGCCGAAGCCCCCGATCCGCCGCTCGTCCTCGCCCACGCGGTAGACGAGGTCCTGCTCCTCGGTGACCCGCGTCTCCCCTTCCTGCGCGATCTCATGACGGACTGTCACGAACGCCATCTCGCCCGTGCGGCCGTGCTTGATCTCGACCTTGGCGAGGGAACTCGTACGCCGGGCGGGCACGCCCACCCGCAGCGGCGCGGTGAACTCCGCGCGGCCGCCGGCGAACATGCGCCTGCGGTTCTGGAGGGGCGGCAGGAAGTGGCCGTGCGCGGGGTGCCCGTCGGCCCCCAGCTCCCGTTGTGCGGGCCATTCGAGGAAGTGCAGCCAGTGCCACAGCGGCGGCAACGGCTCCCCCTCACCGGCCACGGCCGCCTCCTGGTCGAGCACCTGGCTCAGCGCGGCGACGGGCGCGGCCGCGACGGGATCGTCCAGGGTCACGGGCGCCGGGGCCCAGGCGTCCAGATATCGCGCGAGTGCGAACTCGCCCTGGGATGCGTCCGGTTGGGGCATGGTTCTCATTCTCCGATGCGTTGCGAAACGGATGCCGCGGAAGCCACCGGGGCCGCCGTGGCGTCGTGCAGGGTCTCCAGCGACCGGCCGCGCGTGTCGACGCCGAAGAAGAACACGGTGGCCGTGGCGACCAGCCAGCATCCCGCGATGAACACGAACACGGCGACGTAGCCGAGCCCCGGCGTGGTGTAGATCGCCGCGACGGCCAACGGCGCGATGACGTTGCCGATCCGGCCGACACCGTTGCCGAGCCCGGCGCCCGCCGTGCGCAGGCGGGTGGGGAAGACCTCGGGGGTGTACGAGTAGAGCACCGCGATGAACGTCTGGCTCAGCGCGGCGACGAGCGTGCCGAACACGACGACGGCCACGACGGACGAGCTGAGCCCGTACCCGATGCCGAGCACCGCGACCACGAGACCGAGCACCACCGCGAGGTGCTTGCGCGGGTAGCGGTCGATGAACGGCCAGGCGAGGAACGCGCCGGGCACCGCCCCGATGGTGGTGACCGCGGACATGGTCATGCTCTTCGCGAAGTCCTGGCCGTGGTCGGCGAGCAGCGTCGGCACCCAGGACTGGAACCCGTAGAAGCCGACGAGCCCGAAGAGCCACAAGGCCATGAGGGCTACGGTGTTGCGCCGCTGGCCCACGGCGAAGAGTTCGGTGAACCGGGGCCGGTCCGCCGGTGCGGGCGGCGCGGCGAGCGCATCGGCGGACGGCTCCCACTCGGGCACGAAGGCGCGCGTGACCTGCACGGCCTCGGTGGTCCGGCCGCGCGCGAGGAGCCAGCGCGGCGACTCGGGCAGGCGCATCAGGAGCGGTACGAGCAGGACGCCGAGGGCACCGATGACGAAGAGGGCGCGCCAGCCGCCGGGGTCGTCGGCGGTCAGGCCGCGGGCGGTGAACGCCACGACGGGGATGCCGATGAGGCCGGTGCCGAGCGCCGTCGCCTGGGCGCGGCCGCGGCGTGCGGCCGGGGTGACCTCGGAGAGGTAGGTGATCGCGACGGAGGTCATGGCGCCGAGGCCGAACCCGGTCGCGAAGCGGGCCGCGGCCATCGCGCCCACCCCGGTGACCAGCGCGTTGACCACGGAGGCCGCGGAGAAGAGCACCACGGACCCCGCCATGACCCGCCGCCGGCCCACGTGGTCGGCGAACCGGCCGCCGAGGATCGCGCCTGCCGCCATGCCGGCGAAGGCCAGGGCGGTGACGAACGCGATGTCGTCGACGGTGAAGAGGTGCGCCCGGCGGATGGCGGGCGCGGCGAACGCGAACGTGTTCAGGTCGGCGAGGTCGAAGAAGAACATGGCGCTGACAGTGAGCAGCACCCGCCGGTGCAGGGCACCGTGCCGGGCGCCGCTGAGCGCGGCGAGCAGGGGATGCGCATCGCCCATGCGAGACCTCCGGGGGACAGGCGGTCGGACAGCCGGCGGACAGGTGGATGGCCAGGTGCCCGGACGGGTGGCTGGACCGACCGCATGATGTGGCCGCCTCAATGGCGGATTGTGCCGTACAAAACGCGGCCCAGCGTCCGCCCCGCCGGGCGTCCCGTCAACCCCCCTGGGAAGAAGTCGCATGTGAAAGCTTTAAGTTGCCCTGCCGTAGCGGCATTGACGGCCCCTCTATTTGGCCGTACAAAGTAACCACGCAGTGCAGGACATGTACGAAGGGAAGCCATGCCGGCCATCGCGGAATCGCTCGCCGAGTGGGCGTACGGATACGAACCCGACGCCGAGGACCTGGCGCTCGCCCGCCGCTCCCTCCTGGACACGGTCGCGGTCACGCTCGCCGCGCGCGACCACCCGGTGAGCGCGCTGGCCGCCGAGCTGCCGGACGCGGCGCGCTGGGCCGCGGTCGGGCACGTCCTCGACTTCGACGACCTGCACATCGAGTCCACGACACACATCAGCGTCGTGATCGTCCCCGCGGTCCTCGCGGCGGGCGGCGACGCGCGCGCCTATCTGGCCGGGGCCGGCGTGATGGCCCGGCTCGGCACGCTGCTCGGCTGGTCGCACTACGCGGCCGGCTGGCACGCCACGTGCACGGCGGGCGCCCCCGCGGCGGCCGTCGCGGCGGGCGTCGCGTGGGGCCTCACGCCCGAGCGGCTGGCGACGGCCATGGCGCTCGCGGTGCCCGGCGCGAGCGGGGTCCAGGCCGCGTTCGGCACACACAGCAAGTCGCTCCAGGTCGGCTTCGCGGCGGAGGCGGGGGTGCGGGCGGCGCGCCTCGCCCGGGCCGGCGCCACGGCCGACCCACGGGCGGTCGACGCGTGGCTGAAGCTGGTGGGCGCGCAAGGAGCGGACGGCGCCGAGGAAGGTGCGCTCCACAGCGGCGGTCCCGCCGTACCCGGTGGCCTCGCCATCAAGATGTTCCCCTGCTGCTACGCGATGCAGCGCCCGATCGCGGCGCTGCGCGACCTGCGCGCCGAGTGCGGCCCCGACGACGTCACGGCCGTCCGCGTCACCACCCCGGGGGCCACCATCCACCCCCTCATCCACGACGACCCGGACACCGGGCTCGAAGGCAAGTTCAGCCTCCCGTACGCGGTGGCGACAGCCCTGCTCGACGGCTTCCCCGGCTTCGGGGCCTTCACGGACGACGCGGTGGGCCGGCCCGAGGCGCGGCGCCTGATGGGCGCCGTCGAGACGGAGCGCACCGAGGGCGGTGCCGGGCTCCTCGACGGCGAGGTCGACCTCGCGGTGACGCTCACCGACGGCCGGGTCCTGCGGTCCGCCCTCGCCCATCCCCCGGGCTCGCCCCGACGTCCGCCCACGGACGGGGAGTTGGTGGAGAAGTTCGTCGCGTGCGGCAGCGACGTACCCGCTCTGCTCAAGGACACGACCTGGGAGTCGGCCCGCGCCCTGCTCCTGACCGAACTTCCCGGGAAGGACCCCGCATGACCGAGCCGCTCCCCCTCGAAGGCATCACGGTCGTCAGCCTGGAACAGGCCGTCGCCGCGCCCTTCGCCACCCGCCAGCTCGCCGACCTCGGCGCCCGCGTCATCAAGGTCGAGCGTCCCGGCGGAGGCGACTTCGCCCGCCGCTACGACACCACGGTGCACGGCCAGGCCAGCTATTTCGTGTGGCTCAACCGCTCCAAGGAGTCCCTCACCCTGGACCTCAAGTCGCAGGAGGGCCGGGACATCCTGGAGGAACTCCTTGCGGACGCTGACGTGTTCGTCCAGAACCTCGCCCCGGGCGCCGCCGACCGCCTGGACCTCGGCCCCGCCGCGCTCCAGGCCCGCCACCCCCGTCTGATCCCCTGCACCATCAGCGGGTACGGCACCAGCGGCTCCTGGTCGCAGCGCAAGGCGTACGACCTGCTCGTGCAGTGCCAGACGGGGCTGCTCTCCATCACGGGCTCGCCCGACGAGCCCGCCCGCGTGGGCATCTCCGTCGCCGACATCTCGGCGGGCATGTACGCGTACAGCGGCGTGCTCTCCGCCCTCTACACGCGGGCCACCACCGGCCGGGCGCCCGCCGTCGAGGTTTCCCTCTTCGAGGCGCTCGCCGAGTGGATGAGCCAGCCCGCCTACTACACGCGTTACGGCGGCACGCAGCCACCGCGTATCGGCGCCCAGCACGCCACGATCGCTCCCTACGGCCCGTTCACCGCCTCCGACGGGAAGGAGGTGCTGCTCTCCATCCAGAACGAGCGCGAGTGGCAGGCCCTGTGTTCCACGGTCCTCGGCCGTCCCGAACTCACCGACGACCCCCGCATGGCCACCGGCGCCGACCGCGTCGCCCACCGCGACGAGGTCAACGCGGCCGTCTCCGCGCGCTTCGCCGAGCTCGGCAGCGAGGACGCCATGGCGCTCCTCGACAAGGCCGGCATCGCCAACGCGGGTGTGAACTCCATCGCCGAGTTCCTCGCCCACCCGGCCCTCGCCGAGCGCGACCGCTGGCGCGACATCGCGGTGCCGGGCGCGCAGGGACCCGTACAAGCATTGCTCCCCCCGGCGGACCTCTCCGGCGTCACCCCCCGGATGGACCCCGTCCCCGCCGCGGGAGAGCACACCGAACGGATCCTCACCGCCCTGGGCCGCAGCGCCGCCGACATCGAGCGACTGCGGGCGCAGGGCGTCATCGACACCACGCACGACCACGAGCAAGGAGCGTCCACGAAGTGAGCACCCTCGACACCCTCTCCTCCGACGAGCAGCTGATCGTCGAGACCGTGCGGAACTTCGTGGACCGCGAAGTCAAGCCGGTCGTACGGGAGTTGGAGCACGCCAACACCTACCCCGAGGTGCTCATCGAGCAGATGAAGGACCTCGGCATCTTCGGCCTGGCGATCCCCGAGGAGTACGGCGGCACGCCCGTCTCCACGCCCTGCTACGTGCTGATCACGGAGGAGCTGGCGCGCGGCTGGATGAGCCTCGCCGGGGCCATGGGCGGCCACACCGTCGTCTCCAAGCTGCTGCTGCACTTCGGCACCGAAGAGCAGAAGAACCGCTACCTGCCGAAGATGGCGACCGGTGAGATCCGCTCCACGATGGCCCTCACCGAGCCGGGCGGCGGCTCCGACCTCCAGGCGATGCGCACGGTCGCGCGGCGCGACGGGGACTCGTACGTCGTCAACGGCGGCAAGACCTGGATCACCAACTCCCGCCGCTCGCAGCTGATCGCGCTGCTGTGCAAGACGGACCCGGCGGCCGAGCCGAAGCACCGCGGCATCTCCATCCTGCTCGCCGAGCACGGCCCGGGGCTCAGCGTCTCGCGCGACCTGCCCAAGCTCGGCTACAAGGGCGTCGAGAGCTGCGAGCTCACCTTCGACGACTACCGGGTCCCGGCCGACGCGCTGCTCGGCGGCGTCGAGGGCAAGGGCTTCGGGCAGATGATGAAGGGCCTGGAGACGGGCCGCCTCCAGGTCGCCTCGCGCGCGCTCGGCGTCGGCAGGGCCGCGTTCGAGGACGCGCTGCGCTACGCGCAGGAGCGCGAGACGTTCGGCGAGCCCATCTACAAGCACCAGTCGATCGGCAACTACCTTGCGGACATGGCGACTTCGCTCACCGCGGCGCGCCAGCTCACGCTGTACGCCGCCCGCGAGGCGGACGCGGGCCGCCGCGTCGACATGGAGGCGGGCATGGCCAAGCTCTTCGCGTCGGAGACGGCCATGGAGATCGCCCTGAGCGCGGTCCGTATCCACGGCGGCTACGGCTACTCGACCGAGTTCGACGTCGAGCGCTACTTCCGCGACGCGCCCCTGATGATCGTCGGCGAGGGCACCAACGAGATCCAGCGCAACGTCATCGTGCGCCAGCTGGTCTCCCGCGGCGGTCTGGACGTCTGACCTGCGCACCGTCTTGTACGGCCATTAGACTCACGGCACAGGCAGGGCGGTGAACGGCAGACATGACGCGTACGACACGCACAGAGCGGACGAGGGGGACACAGATGGCGGCCCCCGGGCGTGACAGCGCCTACGTACGCCTCGCGCGCGAGCTGCGCGAGGCGATCCTGCGGCACGACTACCCCGAGGGGGTGCGGCTGCCCACGGAGGCAGAGCTCGCCGCCTCGCACGGGCTCAGCCGGCAGACCGTGCGGCGCGCCTTCCAGGACCTGGTCACGGAGGGCCTGGTGCACCGGGTCCCGGGGCGCGGCACGTTCGCGGCGCCCCGCGAGGAGCAGTATCTGCGGCAGTTCGGCTCGGTCGAGGACCTCATGGCGCTGTCCCTCGACACGACGATGCGCCTGGTGTCGCCGCTGCGCCGCCGGGTCGACGTGGACGCGGCGGGCAGGCTGCGCGTCGGCTCCGACCGCGTGGACCACCTCTCGTTCCTGCGGCTGCACGAGGACACCCCGTTCTGCCTGACGACGGTGCATCTGCCGCCGGACGTGGGCGCGCTCGTCGCGGACCGCCCCGAACTGACGGAGGCGGGCACGGACAGCCGCGTCACCATCATCGGCCTCCTCGACGGCCGGCTGCCCGAGCCGATCGCCGAGGCGGAGCAGTCCGTCACGGTCGCCCTCGCCTCGGCCGATGTGGCGGCGCACCTGGACTGCCCGCCGCAGCATCCGCTGCTCCGGATCGACCGCCTCTACCTGTCGGCGTCGGGCCGCCCGGTCGAGCTGGCCGTCAGCCACTTCCTTCCGGAGCACTACTCGTACCGGGTGCGGCTGCGCCGCCATCCGCGCTGAGGCACGCACGGCGGCCGGTGACCGGGCGCGTGTCTCAGAGCGACGACGCGACCGTCAGCCCCTCCAGTACGGCCTCCTCCACGGTCCGCGGTGACACGCAGTCCCCCGCCATCAGGACCTCACCCACCCGTCCGTTCGCCAGGCCGGCGAGCTCACCCACGGGGTCGTGCCCCTGGGCGAGGACGACGGCCGCGACCCCTTCGATGATCACCGGCTCCTCGGTGAGGGTGTGCTGGAAGTACGCGGTGTCGGCGTCGACGCCGTAGGGACGCACCGTCGGCACGGTCTCGACGCCGGCCCGCGCGGCCTCGGCGAGCATCGAAGCGCGCACGTACTGCTGAAGGTGTTCACCCGCGCCGAAGCCCGTCGTACACAGCGTCACCTTCCGTCCCTGGCCCGCGAGTTGGACGGCCACACCGATCCCGATCCAGTCACCGCGCCAGTCCGCGACTACGATCCGGCCCTTGGGCACGTCGGCGGTGCCGCGGACGACGTCCCAGGCGTCGAGGACGACGGGGTCGTCGAGGAGTTCGAGCGCCGGCCGTCGCGGCACCGCACCCGTGGCGACGATGAGCGTGTCCGCCTCTTCGCGGTCGAGCAGCTCGGCATCGACGCGTGACCCGGTGACGATCCGCGCCCCGGCCCGCCGGGCCTCGCCCTCCAGATTGGTGATCGCACCGCCGAACTCGGCCCTTCCCGGCAGGAGTTGGGCGAGCAGCACCTGGCCGCCGACGCGCCGGCCCGCCTCATGCAGGGTGACGTCGTGCCCACGGGATGCGGCCACGGCGGCGGCCTTGAGCCCGGCCGGTCCGCCGCCCGCGATGAGGACCTTCCGGCGCCTGGTGGGCAGGGGCAGCCGCGTGAACCGGCGCTCCCTGCCGGTCTCGGGGTGCTGGATGCAGGAGATCGGGTAGCCGCGCTGGAAATGACCGATGCAGGCCTGGTTGCAGCCGATGCAGGCCCGGATCTCCTCCGTGCGGCCGTCGCTCGCCTTGCCGGGCATGTCAGGGTCGCAGATCAGGGCGCGGGTCATGGCGCACACGTCGGCCTGGCCCCCCTTGATGATCTGCTCGGCCTCCTGGGGCTGGTTGACGCGCCCGGCGACCATGACCGGCACATCGACCGCCGCCCGCACGCGCGCCGCGAGCGGGGCGGTGTATCCGGCGGGCTGCGTCATCGGGGGTGCGATGTGCACGGCGCCGGAGATCGTCGCCGACGACCCGGCGCAGACGCTCACATAGTCGACGAGACCCTCGCGGTCCAGCCGGGCGGCCGCCTCGACGGCGAGCTCGGCGGTGAGGCCGTCATGGCTCAACTCGTCTCCGGAGATGCGCAGTCCGGCCACGAAGTCGGGTCCGGTGTGCGCCCGCACCGACGCGAGGGCTTCGCGCAGGAACCGCAGCCTGCCGTCCACGTCACCCCCGTACCCGTCGGTGCGCACGTTGACCTGCGGGTTGAGGAACTGGGCGGGAAGGTAGCCATGGCTGGCGACCACTTCCACGCCGTCGAGCCCGGCGGCGCGCAACCTGCGGGCCGCCGCACCGTACCCGTCGACGACTTCGCGTATCTCGGTCCCGGTCATGGCGCGCGGCATCACATGGAAGCGCTCGCTGGGCGTCGCCGACGCCGACCAGGCGACGGGCGCGGAGCCGTCGCGCGACTCCAGGATCTCGCGCCCCGGGTGGAAGAGCTGCCCGAAGACCTTGGCGCCGTGCCGGTGCGCCGCCTCGGCGAGCCGCCGGTACCCCTCGACACACGAGTCGTCCGTGGCCATGAGGACATGCGTCGTGTACCGCGCCGTCTCGTGAACTCCCGCCACCTGTACGACGATGAGCCCGACACCGCCCTCGGCGCGCGCCTCGTGATAGGCGACCAGATCGTCGGTGACCTGCCCGCCCTCGACGAGGACCGTGTCATGGCCGGAGGACAGAACGCGGTTCTTCAGTGTCACGCCGCCGATGGCGAGCGGGCTGAACAGATGCGGGAATGCGGTCGACGTCATGGCGCGGTGCCTCCTGTGAACTGCGGCTCTGATGGAGTGAGTTGAGAGGAAAACAGCTCAGTCGCGTACGCCGAGGACCGAGCGGGCGGTGGCGAGGATGACGGCGGCGTACCCCTCCGCCCCCATGCCGCTGCCCGACGCCACGGCCATGTCGCAGCCGTCGACGGCGGCAAGCACGGAGCGCACCGCGACGTCGGTGGACACGACGGGCACGAACTTCCCCGCGGAGACACCCGATTCGGCGATGCCGAGGACGAGCTCGCGCCAGTCCTCGTGGGCGCGGCGCACCCCGTCGCGCAGCTCGGGCCTGCGGGCGGCGCTCGCGCAGAACTCGGTCCAGGTCGCGCACCGGCGCTGGAGGTCGGGGTCGTCGGCCAGTTCGCGTACGAGGAGTTCGAAGCGGCGCCACGGGTCGGGCTCGGCGGACGCGCCCTTGCGCCAGCGGGCGATGAGCTCGCCGATCGACCACTCGAAGGCCTCGCGGAACAGCAGGTCGCGTGTGTCGAAGTAGTGCTGGAGCAGCCCGATGGACACGCCGGCGCCGCGCGCCACGTCCCTCATGCGTGCCGCGTCGAAGCCGCGTTCGGCCATGACCAGGGCGGCCGACCGCAGAATCCGCTCGCGCTGCACCTCGCCCGCGTCGCCGCCGCTCTCCTTCTCCCCCATGCCCGCCCCTCGTCTCTGTGCCGGTCACTCCGGAACCGCTCGCCCGGGAAACCGACCCCTCTGGAATTGGCCACTGCCGGACCCCTATCCCGGCCAACAATAACCAATTATTGTGACCGCCGACACAGCACGACGGCATCTCTTTTCTGCCGCACCGGACCTTCTCCCGTCAGTCCCCGACCGAGACAGGTGGCCCCCTTGAGCCAACAGCTGCACAAGTCCCTGACCTGGCGCGACGGCCTCGCCATCGCCATGGTGATCCCCAACGGCCTGCTCCTGACGGTGGGTTACACCGTGGGTGCGATCGGGGGCTGGACGGCGATCACCATCTGGTGCGTCGGGGCGCTCGTCGCGTTCGCGCAGAACATGCTGTTCGCCGAGACCGCCGCGATGTTCCCCGGCATGTCCGGCGGCATCAGCAGGTACGCCACCGAGGGCTGGAAGCGCTACTTCGCCCCGCTGGGCGCCGTGGCGTCGTACGGCTACTGGATCGGCTGGTCGTTCAGCATCGCGGTCAACGGCGCGGCGATCGGCCACCTCATCACCGCCCAGTGGTTCCCGCACGCCCCGTCGATCCCGTTCCCCGGCCACCGCATCGGTCTCCCGGAAGCGCTCGCGGTCCTGGCCATCGCCGGCGGCTGGGCCTGCAACTACTTCGGCGCACGGCTGGCCGCGAGCGTCTCCAAGGCCGTCGCGGCCCTGGTGATGTGCGGTCTGGCGGTGGTCGTCATAGCCCCGTTCCTGCGCCCGGGGAGCTGGGACGCGTCACGCCTGACCTGGTACCACGGCGGAAGCTGGATGACGCTGATCGTGTGGTTCTACGTCACGGCCTGGACGACGTACGGCACGGAGATCTGCGCGTCGTTCGCCCCCGAGTACCGCGACACGGCGCGCGACACCGCGAAGGCCCTGCGGCTGACGTCCCTCATCTCGCTCGGCGTCTTCTTCGTCGTCCCGCTCGCGACGGTCGGCAGCGTCGGCGAGGCGACACTCCGCTCGGACCCGGTCGGCGCGTTCGCCACGGCCTTCACCCAGGCACTCGGCGGCTTCTCCGACGTCGGCGTCCTCATCCTGATCGTCTCGATGTTCTTCGGCATGGTGTCGTGCACGGCGGACGGGGGCCGGGCGCTGTACGGCCTGGCGCGCGAGGGCATGACCGTGCGGCAGCTCGACAAGGTGAACCGCTGGGGCGTGCCGGGCCGGGCCCTCACGCTGGACGCGCTCGTCAACGCGGCGATCGTGGTCCTGCTCGGCGAGCCCCTGAGCATCCTCATCGCCAGCAACTTCGGCTATCTGGTGGCCATGACGCTCGCGGTCGCCGGCTTCCTGCTCCTGCGCAAGGACCGTCCCGACTGGCCCCGCCCGATCCGCCGCGCCCGCGCCTGGATCCCGGTCGCCTGGGTCATCCTGGCGTTCAACGTCGTGATCGTCTCGGTGGGCGTCACGCACCCGTCCCTCGCGGGCTACGGGGGCGCGACGGAGTCCTTCCTCGCGGTCGGCATCCTGCTGATCTCGGTGGTGCTGTACGCGTACCGCAGGGTGGTCCAGGACGGGGAACGGATCGCCTGGCGCATCGAACCGCCGCTGGTGCCGGCGGACGAGGCAGCCCCTCAGCTCCCGAACTCGGCGACCGCACGTCCCACGATCCGCTCCAACCGGTCGTGATGGGCACCCCGCCAGTACACGCGCCCGCACGCGCGGCACTGGGCGAACACGTCGTACGTGCCGCGCGTCCCGCCTTCGAGCAGGTCGGCCACGTCTGCCTTACGGGCTTCCTTCAGCAGCCCGTTGCAGGCGGTGCACCGGGTCCAGGGGTGCAGCTCGGGCGCGAACCGGCCCAGTACGTCGCGTAGTTGCTCGTCGGGCCGGTCGCTGTAGATGTACGCGCCGGCCCACAGCTCACGCCGCCGCAGCAGCCCGCGGTCCCGGCTGAGCATGACGCGCCGCTCGGCGGCGGAGCGGGTCGCCAGCGCGGGGTCGCCGATGTCCGTGGACTCGTACGCGGAGTCGACCCCGAGCAGCCTCAACCGCCGTGCCAGCGTGCCGAGATGGACGTCGAGCAGGAACCGCAGCGGCGCTCCCTCGACCCGCTGCGGCCGGACGACGGCCCGGACCTCGACCCGCTCCCCGGCCACGGGAACGTGCCCGGCGGCCACCTCGCGCCCGTCCACGACCAGCGCCCCGACCTCCGTCAGCGGCACGCCTAGCGACTCGATCACATGCCCCAGCGTGGACACGCCGTCGGTGACGAGCGGGACGGCCGCGCCCCCGCGCCGCGCATGCGGAACGAACAGCTCCAGCTCGGGCACGACGCTGACGAAGATCTCCGGTCCGTTCATCGGCTCAGGATGCCATGGGCGCGAGGGCGGGGACCTGGGGTTTTCCCCTCGCACGAAGCTGGATCCGCCGCGCGCCGAACCCGAGCCGACCGCGTCAGCAGCCGCGCCCCCTCGGCTCGAACTTCACGCGCGCGTGCTCGCTCTTGTTCTGGACCTCGCTGTACGTGGCGGGGCTGACCCGGAACCAGAGGTCGTCCTTGACGGCCTTCCCGTTCACGTCGTCGAGCCGCACACACCACCGCTCGGTCCGCACGACGCGCGTGTACCTCTCGCTGCCCTTACGGACCTTGTGGCACTGCTCGTAGCGCTCGGTGGTGTACCAGGTACGCGTCCTCTTACGCTTGCCACTGCCGCTGCGCGAGGTGTGCCTGACCTTCCGGGTGGCCGGATCGCACTCCTTGACCATGTGCGCGCGGGTGCCCCTGACGGTCTTGCGCGGAAGGTGGCGGACGGCGTCGTAAAGCCCGCGCACCTGGTCGGAGTGCGGCTTGGAGTACGCACCGCCGCCCATGCCGCCACCCTTGCCGCCACCGTGGGCGTCACCCTTGTCCGCACCACCGCCGCACGCACTGAGAACGGCCACGAGCATCAATGTCAGGCCGGCGAGTACCGGGCGCTGCTTCACGGACAGTTCTCCTCTTCAGGGGGCTCACACACCAGTGGTGTACACGTCATACATCGCGCCGCAGCGTATCCGATCACGCGTAGTGCTCAGCGCGCTGCCTGGCCGACGAACGCCGCCCGTGCCGCCGGGCCACGACGAACTGCGGGCCTCTTTCTCCTACCCCACCGCCGAGCTCGCGACGACCGCCGGGGGACACGCGGCCGACGCCGAGGATCTGCGCGCCGCGCAACTGCTGTGGGCCACGATCGACAGCCCATGGGTACCGACGGTGAACGAGGAGAAGTGCCTCGCCAGCTTCACGACGCTGCGGTACAGGGAGCCCGAGCTGGTCCTCTCCACCCACCTGCCGCCGGCCCGGAGATCACCGGGACCACGATGTGAAGAAGATCGGCCTCAAGGCGGAGCTCCAGGCGGTGACGTTCCCTCAGTACTCGGAGCGCGTCTCCAAGCAGTCCACCATGCCGGACATCGCGCTCGCGTGGGACTTTCCTCTTACCCCGAGGCGGGTCCGCAGCTGAACCGTGAGTACAACTCGGCCTTCGCCGGGTCGACCAACTACACCTGGTACTCCGACCGGCAGGTCGACCGGTGCCTGAAAGAAGGGAACACCGCCCCGACCGCGAGCAAGGCGTGTGCGGCTTTCACCCAGGCCCAGAACAAGATCCTCGCCGATCACGCCCTGCTCTACATCGCCTACCCGGCGATCACCGTCCTGCCGGACGGGCGGGTCAAGAACATCCCGTTCTCGCCGACGCAGCGGGACTTCAACGTCGGGTTCCCGCGGAGGCTGAGTGCCCTGTCCCTGCCCCTGCCCCCTGTCCTCGTCCCTGCCGGAGAACGTGTCCGGCACGATGAGTTGCATTCGCCACAATTTGCCCATTTTCGATTGAATAAATGGATAAATGGTTCACTCGGGGCTGGTCGCTCTCCACTGGCGACCGGCCCCAGGCATTCGACGACCAGTGGACGGGAGACGGTTTGATCACGGTACGTAAGCGGACCACCGCTCTGACGGCTACAGCCGGCGTGCTCGGCGGCGTACTCGCACTCACGGCCCTCGGCGGGGCCAGCCAGGCCGCCACCGGAGGAAACGGCCATGGCGATCACCCGCACTCGCAGGCGTGGGGACAGCAGGCCGGCGCCCAGGACGCTTCCGACGCCCGAATAAAGATCACGCCCGGGCAAGGTGCCTCCCAGGTCGGGATCGACGACCCCGTCAAGGTCACCGTCAGCAACGGCAAGCTCACCAAGGTGGCCATGACCGCCGTCGCGACCGGTACCGAGATTCCGGGCACCCTGGCCGCGGACGGCACGTCCTGGCAACCGGACAAGCCGCTGGAGCGAGCCACCAGGTATCAGATCGCCGCGGAGGCCGCGGACGCCAAGGGCCGCTCCGCCACCGAGAACGCCTCGATCACCACGGTCTCCCCGGCGGGCGACTTCATCGGGCACGTCTCCCCCGAGGACGGCTCGACCGTCGGCGTGGGCATGCCGGTGACGGTCACCTTCGACAGGGCGATCAGCGACAAGGCCGCCATGGCGTCGAAGATCCAGGTGAGCTCCAGCAGCGGCCAGCGCGTCGCCGGTCACTGGCTCAACGACGGCCGCCTGGACTTCCGCCCCCAGAACTACTGGACGGCCGGCTCCACCGTCACCGTCAAGCTCACCGACCACGGCATCCAGAAGACGGTCGCGTTCAAGGTCGGCCGGAGCCAGGTCAGCACGGTCGACGCCAAAACGAAGCAGATGACCGTCGTACGGGACGGCAAGACGATCAAGACGATCCCGATCTCGTCCGGCAGCGATGAGCACCCGACGTACAACGGCCCGATGGTCATCTCCGAGAAGTACCGGCAGATCCACATGAACGGTGCGAGCGTCGGCCTCACGAAGAAGGACGGCAAGCCCTCGTACGACATCGAGGCCGTACCGCACGCCATGCGCCTGACCGACTCGGGCACGTTCATCCACGGCAACTACTGGGGTGCCGACTCGGTCTTCGGCAAGGTCAACACCAGCCACGGGTGCGTGGGCCTGAAGGACGCCAGGGCCGGCGACGACGGCACGCAGCCGGCCGCATGGTTCTTCGACCACTCGATGACCGGCGACGTCGTGATCATCAAGAACTCCACGGACCACACCAAGCTGGCCCCGGGCAACGGCCTCAGCGACTGGAACATGCCGTGGAGCGAGTGGGTCGCGGGAGGCGCGACCGGCTGACGCAGCGTCACTCCGCTCGCATCCGCGCAAGCGAGGGCCCCGACCGTCTGGTCGGGGCCCTCGCTTGCGTTATTACTTCTGGTGTCCGAGGGGGGACTTGAACCCCCACGCCCGATAAAGGGCACTAGCACCTCAAGCTAGCGCGTCTGCCATTCCGCCACCCGGACCAGGTGTCTGTCGCCCGGCCGGGGTGTTCCCCGCGGCGACATGGATAACAATACCAAAGCCTCGGAGTGCCTTTCACCTGCGTATCCGTCGCCTTGGCGGCACCTGCGGGAGGTCGGGAGCGGGGCCACTCACAGTCTCACCATGAGTAGCCGGTCCGTCACCGGACATCCCCGCGCGTGCGGCGGCCACGGGCTCTGTCGCCGCTGCCGGAGGCTGCCGACCGCGACTCCGGCACGACCGGCAAGGAATCGTGTGGGCGGCACCGCCGTGACGGTGCCGCCCACACGTCGGCCGGCCCGGCCGACGGCCCACCCCGCGCCCTCTGGCCCCCGCCCCCCGAAGGGCTACGGCATCAAGTGGTACTCGGGGAAGTTGCCCGGCAGGCGTTCTCCCTCCGGGCCCCTCGTCACCGCCCGCACCAGGAGCTCGCCACCCACGAACGCTCCCCGCCACGATGCTCCGAAGCCGCCGAACAGTTCGTCCCTGTCGCCGCGCGAGCGGGGCTTGCCGCGGCCCGTCTTGAAGGCACGGATCTGTGGGGCGAGGCGGTCGTACGTCGCGTCGTCGTCCGTGGAGAGGGTGGCGACCAGCGCGCCGTTGGAGGCGTTCATCGCGGCGAGCAGCTCCGCCTCGGTGTCGACCAGGACGATCGTGTCGACGGGGCCGAACGGTTCGGCGTGATGGAGGGGGGAGGAGGGGGGTGGGCTCAGGAGCGTGACCGGGTGGACGTACGCGCTCGTGTCCTGGCCGGGCAGGAAGCGGGCGGGGTCCGGGGCGCCTCGGTGCAGCGGCACGGCGCCGCGGTCGATGGCCTCCGCGACCTGGTCGGCGAGTTCCTTCGCCTTGGCCGCGTTGACGAGTGGGCCGAAGTCGAGCTGGGGGTAGGGGTCTTGGGGGTTCGCCACTGCCAGGGGGTGGCCGATGCGCAGCGTGCGTACGGCCGGGAGGTACGCGGCGAGGAAGTCGTCGAAGAGGCTGCGCTGGACAACGAAGCGCGGATACGCGGTGCAGCGCTGCTTGCCGTAGTCGAAGAGCTTGGGGATCACCGCGGAGAGCTTGTCCCAGTCGGAGTAGTTCCAGATGCCCCAGGTGTTGAGGCCCTCCTGTTCGAGGATGTGGCGCTTGCCGAGGTCGGCGACGGCCGTGGCGACGGCGGCGCCGGTGTCCCGGCCGCCGACGAACGAGACACAGCCGATCTCGGGGGCCCGCACCAGCGCTTCGGAGAGTTCGCCTCCGCTGCCGCTGACGAGGGTGACGGGGATGCCCTCGCGTGCGGCGAGCGCGCAGGCCAGGGTGAGGCAGGCGACGCCGCCGTCGGTGGGGGTCTTGGCGATGACCGCGTTGCCGGCGAGTGCCTGGACCAGGACCGCGTGCACGAGGACGCTCATCGGGTAGTTCCAGCTGGCGATGTTCGAGACGGGGCCGTCGAGCGGGGCGCGGCCCTCGACCATGGGTTCGATGCCGTCGACGTACCAGCGCACCCCGTCGATGGCGCGGTCGACGTCGGCCTGGGCGAGGCGCCAGGGCTTGCCGATCTCCCAGACGAGGAGGAGCGCGAGGAGTTCGCGGTGCTGGGTGAGGGCGTCGAGGGTGGCACCGACGCGGGCGCGGCGCTCGTCGAGCGGGATGTGCCGCCAGGCGCGGTGCTGGTCGAGGGAGGCGCGCACCGCCTGGTGGGCGGTGGCGGCGTCGAGGCGAGGCGGTCCGGCGATGGGGCTGCCGTCGACGGGGGTACTGGCGGGCAGGGCGCGGCCGTCGGCCTGCCAGGTGCCGTTCCACAGGTTGAGTACGCGGTCGTCGCGGAACGCCTCGGGGGCGACGGCGAGGCAGCGCTGCCAGGCGTCGTGCCAGGAGGTGCCGGCCTTGAGGGTGGTCGCCACGGGGGCGTCGGGGCCGGGGGTGTCGGGGCCGGGGGTGTGGTCAGTGGGATTGCCTGGGTTGTTCGCCATTTCGGGTTCTCCGCTCACGGTGCACAGTCGGGGCGGGGGGTGCATGGCTGGTGCGGGGTGGAGTGGGGAGGTTGCCCGGTGGGCTCGCTCCCCACTCCCGCTGTACGGCGTTACTGCGCCAAGCGGTCGAGGACCAGGCGGGCTGTTTCCGTCGGGGTGGAGCCGACGCGGACCCCGGCCGCTTCCAGGGCCTCCTTCTTGGCCTGCGCCGTGCCGGAGGAGCCCGAGACGATCGCGCCCGCGTGCCCCATGGTCTTGCCCTCGGGGGCGGTGAACCCGGCGATGTAGGCGACGACGGGCTTGGTGACGTGGTCACGTACGTAGGCCGCGGCGCGCTCCTCCGCGTCGCCGCCGATCTCCCCGATGAGGACGATCAGGTCGGTGTCCGGGTCGTCCTGGAACGCGGCGAGGCAGTCGATGTGCGTCGTGCCGATGACGGGGTCGCCGCCGATGCCGACGCAGGTGGAGAAGCCGATGTCGCGCAGTTCGTACATGAGCTGGTAGGTGAGGGTGCCGGACTTGGAGACGAGGCCGATGCGGCCCGCCTTGGTGATGTCGGCGGGGATGATGCCGGCGTTGGACTGGCCGGGGGTGATCAGGCCGGGGCAGTTGGGGCCGATGATGCGGGTGCCCTTCGCGGCGGCGTACGCGTGGAAGGTCACGGCGTCGTGGACGGGGATGCCCTCTGTGATGACGACGGCGAGGGGGATGCCCGCGTCGGCGGCCTCCGAGACGGCGGCCTTGGCGAAGACGGGCGGTACGAAGACGACGCTGACGTCGGCGCCGGTGGCCGCGATGCCCTCGGCGACGGAGCCGAAGACGGGGACCGCGCGGTCGTCGAAGTCGACGCTGCGGCCGGCCTTGCGGGGGTTGACGCCACCCACGACGTTCGTGCCGGCGGCGAGCATGCGCCGGGTGTGCTTCATGCCCTCGGCGCCGGTCATGCCCTGGACGAGGACCTTGCTCTCCTTGGTCAGATAGATCGCCATGTCCCGCTCTCCTTGGTCAGGTGGATCGCCATGTCCGGGCTCCTCAGTGCGCGTTGGCGAGTTCGGCGGCCCGGCGCGCGGCGCCGTCCATGGTGGTGGCCTGTTCGACGAGGGGGTGGGCGCGGCCGTCGAGGATGGCGCGGCCCTCCGCGGCGCTGTTCCCGTCGAGGCGGACGACGAGCGGTTTGGTCAGCCGGACGGACTCCAGGGCCTGGACGATGCCGTCGGCGACGGCGTCGCAGGCGGTGATGCCGCCGAAGACGTTCACGAAGACGGACTTCACCGCCGGGTCGGAGAGGATGACGGAGAGGCCGTCGGCCATGATCTGCGCGGAGGCTCCGCCGCCGATGTCGAGGAAGTTGGCGGGGCGGGCGCCGCAGCCCGCGACCACGTCGAGGGTCGACATGACGAGTCCGGCGCCGTTTCCGATGATGCCGACCTCGCCGTCGAGCTTGACGTAGTTGAGGCCCTTGGCCGCGGCGGCCGCCTCGAGGGCGTCGTCGTGGGGGGACTCCTGGGTGCCCCAACGCTCCTGACGGAAGCGGGCGTTGTCGTCGAGGGTGACCTTGCCGTCGAGGGCGAGGATCTGACCGCCGCTCGTCCGCACGAGGGGGTTCACCTCGACGAGTACGGCGTCCTCGCGGGTGAGGACGTCCCAGAGGCGGACCAGGACGTCGACGGTCCGGTCGGGGAGGCCGGCCGCCTGGGCGATCTGTGCGGCCTTCGCCGTGGTGACGCCCTCGGCCGGGTCGACCGGAATACGGGCGACGGCCTCGGGCCGGGTGGCCGCGACCTCCTCGATGTCCATGCCGCCCTCCGCGGAGGCGATGGCGAGGAAGCGTCCGGCCGCTCGGTCGAGGACGTAGGAGACGTAGAACTCGCTCTCTATGTCGACCGGTTGGGCCAGCATCACCTTGCCGACGGTGTGGCCCTTGATGTCCATGCCGAGGATCTGGCGTGCCGTCAGTTCGGCGGCGGCCGGGTCGGCGGCGAGTTTGACGCCGCCCGCCTTACCGCGGCCCCCGGTCTTCACCTGCGCCTTGACGACGACGCGGCCGCCCAGCCTGCGCGCGATCTCGCGAGCCTCCCTGGGTGACTCCGTGACCTCGGCTTTCGGCACCAAGATGCCGTGTTCTTCGAAGAGTTCCCTTGCCTGGTGCTCGTACAGGTCCATCTCGGCTCCTGCCGTAAAAGTGCCGCACGCCCCCTGGACACCACCCACCGGATGCGGGATAACAAGCTTCATACAGTATTCGTCGACTGTATGCAATGTACTGCGACAGCGCACGACTCCCCTACGAAGGGACAGGACTTCCTCATGCCCGACGACAGCCAGGAACTCATCTCCGGTGGTCATCTGGTCGCCAAGGCACTCAAGGCAGAAGGTGTGGAGGTCATCTACACCCTGTGCGGCGGCCACATCATCGACATCTACGACGGCTGCGTCGACGAAGGCATTGAAGTCGTCGACGTCCGTCACGAGCAGGTCGCCGCCCACGCGGCGGACGGGTACGCGCGCATCACCGGCAAGCCCGGCTGCGCCGTCGTCACCGCGGGCCCGGGCACCACCGACGCCGTCACCGGCGTCGCGAACGCGTTCCGCGCGGAGTCACCCATGCTCCTCATCGGCGGCCAGGGCGCGCACACCCAGCACAAGATGGGCTCGCTCCAGGACCTGCCGCACGTCGACATGATGACGCCCATCACCAAGTTCGCCGCGACCGTGCCGGACACCGCGCGCGCCGCCGACATGGTGTCGATGGCGTTCCGCGAGTGCTACCACGGCGCCCCCGGCCCGTCCTTCCTGGAGATCCCGCGCGACGTCCTCGACGCCAAGGTGCCGGTCGACAAGGCCCGCGTACCCCAGGCCGGGCAGTACCGGGCCTCGACCCGCTCGGCCGGTGACCCCGAGGCGATCGAGAAGCTCGCCGACCTCCTCGTGCATGCCGAGAAGCCGGCGATCCTGCTCGGCAGCCAGGTGTGGACGACCCGTGCCACCAAGGACGCCATCGAGCTCGTACGCGCCCTCAACGTGCCCGCGTACATGAACGGCGCGGGCCGCGGCACCCTGCCGCCCGGCGACCCGCACCACTTCCAGCTCTCGCGCCGCTACGCCTTCTCCAACGCCGACCTCATCATCATCGTCGGCACGCCCTTCGACTTCCGCATGGGCTACGGCAAGCGCCTCTCCCCCGACGCGACCGTCGTGCAGATCGACCTCGACTACCGCACCGTCGGCAAGAACCGCGACATCGACCTCGGCATCGTCGGCGACGCGGGCCTCGTCCTGAAGTCGGTCACCGAGGCCGCCTCCGGCCGGCTGAACGGCGGGGGCGCCAAGCGCAAGGAGTGGCTCGACGAGCTGCGGGCCGCCGAGCAGACCGCCCTCGACAAGCGCCTGCCGAGCCTGCGCTCCGACGCTTCGCCGATCCACCCGTACCGCCTGGTCAGCGAGATCAACGACTTCCTCACCGAGGACTCCATCTACATCGGCGACGGCGGCGACATCGTCACCTTCTCCGGACAGGTCGTACAGCCCAAGTCACCGGGCCACTGGATGGACCCGGGGCCGCTGGGCACGCTCGGCGTCGGCATCCCGTTCGTCCTCGCCGCCAAACAGGCGCGGCCCGACAAGGAGGTCGTCGCGCTCTTCGGCGACGGGGCGTTCTCGCTGACGGGCTGGGACTTCGAGACCCTCGTCCGCTACAACCTGCCCTTCGTCGGGATCGTCGGCAACAACTCGTCGATGAACCAGATCCGTTACGGCCAGAAGGCCAAGTACGGCGACGAGCGCGAGCGCGTCGGCAACACCCTCGGCGACGTCCACTACGACAAGTTCGCCCAGATGCTGGGGGGTTACGGCGAAGAGGTCCGCGACCCCGCCGACATCGCGCCCGCGCTCCAAAGGGCACGCGAGTCCGGGAAGCCCTCGCTGATCAACGTGTGGGTCGACCCGGACGCGTACGCCCCCGGAACCATGAACCAGACCATGTACAAGTGAGGAGCCCCTGCCATGACCACCAAGGCTCTTGAGGGCGTCCGTGTCCTCGACATGACCCATGTGCAGTCCGGGCCCTCCGCGACCCAGCTCCTCGCCTGGCTCGGCGCGGACGTGGTGAAGCTGGAGGCGCCGACCGGGGACATCACGCGCAAGCAGCTGCGCGACCTGCCGGACGTCGACTCGCTCTACTTCACGATGCTCAACTGCAACAAGCGGAGCATCACCCTCAACACGAAGACGGAGCGCGGCAAGGAGCTCCTCACCGAGCTGATCCGGCGCTCCGACGTCATGGTCGAGAACTTCGGCCCGGGCGCCGTCGACCGCATGGGCTTCACGTGGGAGCGCATTCAGGAGATCAACCCGCGCATCGTCTACGCCTCCATCAAGGGCTTCGGCGACGGCCCGTACACCAACTTCAAGGCGTACGAGGTCGTGGCGCAGGCCATGGGCGGCTCGATGGCGACCACCGGCTTCGAGGACGGTCCGCCGCTGGCCACCGGCGCGCAGATCGGCGACTCCGGCACCGGCATCCACGCCGTCGCCGGCATCCTCGCGGCGCTGTTCCAGCGCGAGAACACCGGGCGCGGCCAGCGCGTGAACGTCGCCATGCAGCACGCGGTGCTCAATCTGTGCCGGGTCAAGCTGCGCGACCAACAGCGCCTCACCCACGGCCCGTTGGCCGAGTACCCGAACTCCCAGGACACCGCCGAGGCGGACGAGGTGCCGCGCTCGGGCAACGCGTCCGGCGGCGGGCAGCCGGGCTGGGCGGTCAAGTGCGCGCCGGGCGGCCCGAACGACTACGTGTACGTCATCGTGCAGCCCGTCGGCTGGCAGCCGCTGAGCGAGCTGATCGGGCGGCCGGAGCTGGCCGGCGACCCCGAGTGGGCGACGCCGGAGGCGCGCCTGCCCAAGCTCAACAAGATGTTCCAGCTCATCGAGGAGTGGTCCTCGACGCTGCCCAAGTGGGAGGTGCTCGAGCGGCTCAACGCGCACAACATCCCGTGCGGGCCGATCCTGTCCACCAAGGAGATCATCGAGGACGAGTCGCTCGTCGCGAACGAGATGGTCGTCGAGGTGGCCCACCCGGAGCGCGGCACGTTCACCACCGTCGGCTCCCCCCTCAAGCTCTCCGACTCCCCTGTGGAAGTGGTCAGTTCACCCCTGCTCGGCGAACACAACGCCGAGGTGTTCATCGGGGAGCTGGGGCTCGGGGACGAGGAACTGCGCCTGCTCAAGTCGAACGGAGTGATCTGATTGATGGCCGAGGACCGTGAGCTCACGGTACGGGCGCTGCTCGAATCCGTGCGCGCGGAGGGCCGCAGCGCTCTCACCGCCCCCGAGGGCAAGGTGATCGCCGACGCGTACGGGATCTCCGTGCCCGGCGAGGAGCTGGCGAGGGACGTGGACGAGGCGGTCGCGTACGCGGCGCGCTTCGGCGGACCCGTCGTGATGAAGATCGTCTCCCCCGACATCCTGCACAAGACGGACGCGGGCGGCGTGGTCGTGGGCGTGGAGGGCGCCGCCGACGTACGGGCCGCGTTCTGCACGATCGTGAAGAACGCGCGGGCCTACGCGCCGGACGCCCGGATCGAGGGCGTCCAGGTGCAGGAGCTGCTGCCGACCGGGCCCTCCTCGCAGGAGGTCATCGTCGGTGCCGTCACCGATCCGACGTTCGGGAAGGTCGTCGCGTTCGGGCTCGGCGGTGTGCTGGTCGAGGTACTCAAGGACGTGACGTTCCGGCTCGCGCCGGTCGGCGCCGACGAGGCCGTGTCCATGCTGGACTCGATCCGGGCGGCCGAGGTGCTGCGCGGGGTGCGCGGTGCGCAGCCGGTCGACCGGTGGGCGCTGGCCGAGCAGATCCGCCGGGTGTCCCAACTGGTCACCGACTTCCCGGAGATCGCCGAGGTCGACCTCAACCCGGTGATCGCGACGCCGGAGGGCGCGGTCGCCGCCGACATCCGTGTGATCCTCGCCGACGGGGCGCCGAAGCAGCGGCGCACGTACTCGCGCGAGGAGATCCTCAGGTCGATGCGCCGGCTGATGCAGCCGCGCTCGGTCGCGGTGATCGGCGCGTCCAACGAGCAGGGCAAGATCGGCAATTCGGTCATGCGCAACCTCATCGACGGGGGTTTCTCCGGGGAGATCCATCCGGTGAACCCCAAGGCCGATGACATCCTGGGCCGCAAGGCGTACAAGAGTGTCACGGACGTCCCGGGTGAGGTGGATGTGGCGGTCTTCGCGATCCCCGCCAAGTTCGTGGCCTCGGCCCTCGAAGAGGTGGGACGCAAGGGGATCCCGAACGCGGTCCTGATCCCCTCCGGGTTCGCGGAGACCGGTGAACAGGCCCTCCAGGACGAGATCGTGGCGATCGGCGAGCGGTACGGCGTACGCCTGCTCGGGCCGAACATCTACGGCTACTACTCGACGTGGCAGGACCTGTGCGCCACGTTCTGCACGCCGTACGACGTGAAGGGCGGGGTGGCGCTGACCTCGCAGTCCGGGGGCATCGGCATGGCGATCCTCGGCTTCGCGCGCACGACGAAGACCGGTGTCTCCGCGATCGTCGGGCTCGGCAACAAGTCGGACCTGGACGAGGACGACCTGCTCACGTGGTTCGGCGAGGACCCCAACACCCGGTGCATCGCCATGCACTTGGAGGACCTGAAGGACGGGCGGGCCTTCGTGGAGGCCGCGCGGGCGACGGTGCCGAAGAAGCCCGTCGTGGTCCTCAAGGCGGGGCGCACCAGCGCCGGCGCGAAGGCTGCCGGTTCGCACACGGGAGCCCTCGCGGGCGACGACGCGGTGTACGACGACATCCTCAGGCAGGCCGGCGTCATCAGGGCGCCGGGGCTCAACGAGATGCTCGAGTACGCGCGGGCACTTCCCGTGCTGCCGACGCCCAAGGGCGACAACGTCGTCATCATCACCGGCGCGGGCGGCTCGGGTGTGCTGCTCTCGGACGCCATCGTCGACAACGGCCTGACCCTGATGGAGATCCCCGAGGATCTGGACGCCGCCTTCAAGGCGTTCATCCCGCCCTTCGGCGCCGCGGGCAACCCGATCGACATCACGGGCGGTGAGCCGCCGTCGACGTACGAGGCGACCATCAGGCTCGGCCTTGAGGACCCGCGGATCCACTCCCTCGTCCTCGGCTACTGGCACACGATCGTCACCCCGCCGATGGTTTTCGCGGAGCTGACGGCGCGGGTGGTCGAGGAGTTCCGCGCGCGGGGCATCGAGAAGCCCGTGGTGGCGTCACTAGCGGGCGACGTCGAGGTCGAGGAGGCCTGCCAGTACCTCTACGAGCGCGGGGTCGTGGCGTACCCGTACACGACCGAGAAGCCGGTGGCCGCACTCGGTGCGAAGTACCGGTGGGCCCGTGCGGCGGGGCTGTTGTGATGCCCGCACCAGCCGGCGAACCGGCCGGGGGTCCGGGGGTTGCCCCCGGACGAAACACCGCCCGGTGGGCCCGTGCGGCGGGGCTGTTGGGGGGCGGTTCATGAGGTGACCGGACTGGGGGCCGGCCGGCGGTGCGCGCCCGCCCGCCCCCCCCACCACCAGACACCCACAACAAATATTAGGCGGGGGCCCGGGCCGAAAAAAAGAACCAAAAGGGGGGAGCCAACATTAACAC